>NZ_JAMYRO010000042.1:0-47149 GCF_040321495.1 Mesorhizobium sp. M0408
ACTGAGGCGGACCGCAGTGTCTCGAGGTCCTCCAGAAATGCGCCGATGAAAGGCGCGTCCAAATCCCGCAGTGTCAACTGCGTCGAAGACGGCAGGATGCCGATCGACAACAACCTGCTTGAGCGCGACATCAGGATTTTTGCCACTGGAAGAAAGAGTTGGCTGTTCAGCGACACTGTGGACGGAGCCAGGGCCAGTGCCGTCGTCTACAGCCTCATGCTGACATGCCGAGCTTGCGGCATCGAGCCCTTGGCCTATTTGCGCCACGTCCTCACGGAATTGCCGCAGCGCGCGGACAATGCCGACATCACCGATCTGTTGCCATTCAACTTCGCCAAAACCGCCGCTGCTTGATCCGATGCAACTGGCCGACAGCGACCCCGGTCAAACGGGCCGCGTCAACGCGCATGGAAATGAGCGCTTACTGTCGAGGAGCTCGGCGCGACGATCCTCCAGCCATTGTGCACGGGCCAGCGATTGGCAGCGTGGGCAATGCCTGTCGCGGCAGCTGTTGAAGGCGATGCGCCGATGGCCGCATTGATCGCATGCTTCGACGTGCCCGCCGAGCGCGGCGGTCCGGCACAGTTCGATCGCCGTCATGACGCGGCGCTGGGCGGTCGACAGCGACGCATCATGCTGTGCGCGATAAGTGTCTCCGTAGCGGCGGAAGATGTCCGCCACTTCCGGCCCCGAGCGGGCCATCGGCGCGAGCTCAGAAGTACTGCGGCTTGGCGGGCGGCGGCGGGGTGGGCGCCGGCCTCGGCAAGAGCTCGAAGGGGCTCGACGTGGCGCAGACCTTGTTGGTGGCGATCCGCAGGTAATGGGCGGTGGTCGCGAGGCTGCGGTGACCGAGCAGCAGTTGAATGGTGCGCACATCGGCGCCGGCCTCCAGCAGATGGACGGCGAAGGCGTGGCGAAGCGAATGGGGCGTGACCGGCTTGGACAATCCGGAGCGGTCGCGCGCTTTCGCGCAGGCGTGTCCCACCGCATCCCTGGTGATCGGCTGGCCGGAACGATCGCCGGGGAAGAGCCACTCCTTTGGCCGCCGCACCTTCCAGTAGCTGCGCAGGATCTCCAAGAGCTTAGGCGACAGCATCACATAGCGGTCCTTCTGGCCTTTGCCCTGCTCCACGCGGATGACCATTCTCTGGCTGTCGATGCCCGTGGGCTTCAGCTGCACCGCTTCCGAGATGCGCAAGCCGGCGGTATAGCAAGTGGTCAGGATGGCGTGGTGTTTGACGTCGAGGACGCAGCCGAGGAACCGCTGAACTTCCTCGGCACTGAGGATGATCGGCAGCTTCTGCGGCTTCTTGGGAAGCGGCAGGACCTCTTCAGGCGCCCAATCCCTCTCGAGCGTCACATTGTAGAGAAAGCGCAGCGCCGCAATGGCGATGTGGATTGAGCCGGGCGACAGCTTCTTCTCGTTGGTCAGATAGACCTGATAGGTCCGAATATCCTCGCGCCCGAGCAAGTCCGGCGACTTGCCGAAGTGACGCGCAAACAGCGACACCTGCTGAAGATAGGAGAGTTGGGTGTTGAGCGCGAGGTTGCGCACCTCCATGTCCTCGCTCATGCGCTGGCGAAGTTGGGTCATGACAAGCTCCTTTGTCCGATGGAATAGGCTGCAAGCAGCCACTCCATGCTGACGCAGTCGGAGCTTGTTGTGGACACATGACCAGTGCGACAGACGACGCGATCAGATCACGCTGTCGGCACTCACCCTCCTTCCCGCTCCGCATTCGCGGAGCGGGTTAGTCCAAACCTGCTTATGCCGCGCGCGGCATAAGCAGGTGTTGATCAGCGTCACCATGAAGGCGGCCCGATCGGCACCACGATCGGAGCCTGCAAACAACCAAGCTGTCCTGCCGAGAGCAAAACCACGCAGCGCGCGTTCGGCGGCGTTGATGGTGAGGCAGATCCGGCAGTCGCTAAGGACGTGAAGCTGTCCCAGCGCTTCAGCATGTAGCCGGTAGGCTCGGCAACCGGAGAACTGCGCGACAGTTTGGCCCGCTCGTTCCGCATCCAGGTCCTCAAGTTCGGGATACTCGACAGGAGAGATCCGCGCAGCGCAGATTTATCAGCCAGAAGCTGTCGGATTGGACCGAAGCGAACCAACGGGCCTTCAGTTTACTTCGACGGCGCGACGAAGACGACGATCCCCGATTACGTGCCGGGGCACGTAATCGCAGTTTTGTGTCCTGAACGGTTATGTGGCCCGGGAGCCCAGCCTCTGTAATCAAACGATATGATTGTCCCCGGCGACACATAGTACGAGCGGATCAACAAGCGGATCCTCCATCTCCCCTAATTCAGAATGGAGGTTGTCAGGTGCCGGGATTTTTTGATTATCTTCGCGAAGAGCGGGGACCTGCGTCCGAGCTCCATCCACGCTAGCGGCACCATCTGGGCGGGTTCGAGCGATATCTCAGAGGTGTTGGATGCGAGGTGACCACGCTTTCGTTGCTAGTGGTAGCGGGGTTCGTCACGACGCAGGCTCAGCACTTCGGGCCCAGATCGATGATCGGTCTTGCGAGCACATTGAGCGGTTTTCTCCAATGTATGCATCGAGAAGGTCTTCTCCAACACGACATCAGCAAACTAGTCGAGGTGCCCAGCATTACAGGTTGGCCGACATCCCCCGATCGATCAGTTGGGATTCCATCCGGAAGATGCTCGACCAGGTCGATCGCCGCACCGTCGTCGGGCGACGCGATTACGCCATGCTGTTGCTGATGATCTTATATGGCCTGCGCGCCCGCGAGGTCGCGATGTTGATGCTCGACAAAATTATCATTTTATCATCATCTGGCGGCTGGTATCCAACGTCCTTGCAACGACCGAAATGCTCAGCCATTTGGCCAGCTCTGCTAGCGCAGCTAGACCGCCAGATCAGAAAGAGCACGCTTGCGAAATAGGCCAACTGAAGGAGCAACGAACAAGCCAGCGTCGTGACGACTACTGTGCGGATGGAATGAGAAGCGAAGTAGATAATCAGAGCGTTGCTGCAGAGGACCAGCCCCAGGACGCGACAAAAGATTTTTAAGGGCAACGCCGTTCTCCTGGTTTTGTCTCCTCAGATCATGCTGCGACCTGGTCGGCCGCAACATGGGTCTGGCAGTTCTTCGGGCAGACGCGGCCGCAGGCTCCGCAGCCAATGCAGCGGCCGGCATGGTCGACGACCATGATCATGCGATTGAGCTCGCCGTCGAAATCGTCGTCTTCGCCGTCGCAGGCGCCGAGGATTTCACCCGCGTCATCGACGCCGTAAAGATGCATGACCTCGCGCGAGCAGACTTTGAAACAGCGGCCGCAGCCGATGCAGGTCGTGCCGTCTACAGCGGTGAGATATTCCGGCATCCATCCGGAGCCGTCGCGGGTGGTGAATGTGCTCCTCATCGTAACTTCTTCATTGCAGCGAGCTCTCTCTTGGCACCATCCAACTCGGCAAAAACGGCGGACGCTTCCTCGGCAACTTCCACTATCTCCGTCCATTTTCCCGGGAGATCCTCTACAAGGTCGCCCAATTTCGTCTTGGCAATTGCCGCGCGCAGCTGAAGCTTTCGGACTTTCTTCCCCATCTCATCTAGCTTTGACATAGATCCTTCCTCGAAATCGGTTTCTTCACGCCCGTGCCACGTCGGGATAGGCTTCGATGGCAGCAGTCGCATCGTCGACCAGGTTCGTACCGGCCTCCGCGAGCTTCCTGAACGTCTCGAAGCCGAACCGGTGGATGTCTTGACAGAGCGACCAACCGCCCGGCCGCGAACACCAGGCGTCCGAAGCCCCCCTGGGTTTCATCTTTGTCATTGGCGATGTCCTCAGGCCGGAGCGCTCCTCGATCGCGAGCCCGACGGCGGTGTAGAACATGTCGAGCCTCCACAGCACGTCCGGCTCGGGATCGCCGATGACCGGCATCACACGGCGCTGTTTTCTGGTGACGATGAAGTTGGCCAGTTCGGCGTCTGATTTGCCTTCCCACGAGCCGTAGGAGTCTTGAGCACGGATCAGCCGCACGAGGCATCTGACGAACGGTGTGGCAAGGGCCGCCCTCGTCCTCGTTGACGGCAGGGCTGATTGCGGTGTCAGATATTTCGCACACTCCTCATTTCAGTCCTCTTCCTCGAAGCACGATCTCTGTTTTCGGGGACGCCTGCTTCGGGCCCACTTGCGCAGCGGACGTCCGGCTCGGCCGGGCCGATTCCACGCAAGTGATGTCCCTGTGGCCGACCTTGAACACGTCCTGGACCGTGACGTCTTCCACGACTGGCCGAATTCGCGTCGAACATCACGTCCGCAGGCATTCGGCCGGAGGTTATTACAAGATTTGAACTCCAACCTGCGGCAAGCGATGCGCCCTATGCTGCAATGGACATACTTACTGCGGGCTCGCCGCAGACAATGGGCGAATTGGCCAGGGTTCCAATTGTCATCCCTTTGCGATCTCTGCTCATGAGGCGACTGCGGTTTAATTTTCAGGAGCCTTGTTTTGCGGAACCACGCATAGATCCGCGTAACAGGCGTTCTCACCCGTGTAATTGGCCAGGGCTTGGAGCAATGGGGTAAGGTAGTGCTGTTTCATGTGGTCCGGCATTCCCTCCTGATCACCCAGCGATTTCAGCGCCACCTCGATCAACTCGATCGCGCGATCCTTGTCGCCGCTCTCGTAATAATACTGAGCGAGCGGGACGTACCAAAGGAATTTAAGGGGGCCGTCCCCTTGTGGAGGATTGAGTGTCAGGATCTGTTCCGAGAGCTTGTCGCCCATCGCAAAGCGCTGAGCATGGGGGAGATGGGAGTTGTCCATTTTGGGATCGAAGAGTTCGTTCAGGACCATGCCCATCCAAGCCACGGCCTCGAACTTCTTGTCGATCGCGTCCTCGACCAACTGTTGCAGGACTGGCAAGCCGGCCCGCATGTCGCGCAGCTTGTGAAGCAGTAGATTCGCATGAATGCACCGGAACTCCATATTGTCCGGCAACAAGGCAATGCCCTCTTCGATCGCCGAGAGCGCCGCCATCCAATCCTCGGCCTCCATCGCCGGCCGAAGTTTGGCGGATATCGGCTTGGTGAGCGTTCGTTCGCGCGCTTCGCGTTGGCCACCGGCAATACGCTTCTTATCAGCAGCTTTCGCTTCATCGCTGGTGCGCCAGCTGCCGTTAAGCATTTTCGGCAAAATCTGATCAAGGTGCATCGGATGACCGATAAAAGCGATGTGGCCGTCTCGGTCGACCACGAACGATCTCGGAATCCCAAGAGAAAAGCTGGGTTCCATCCAAAGCCTGTTCATTTCGCCTGTGGAGTCGAACGCGATCCGAAAGTTCAGGTTCGAGCACTTTTCGGTCAACCACGCGTCCAATCTAGTTTGGGCCTCGACGGCCGTTGGAGCGTCTTCATCGGCGGCGACTCCGACGACCTCAAGCCCGCTGTCCTTGTATTTCTCCTGGAGCTGCACCAGATGGGGCATCGCCGTCACACATGGTGCGCACCAAGTTGCCCAAAATTCGACGATATACACTTTGCCGGGCTGGAAGTTCGTGAGGGGCTCGCCACGCAGCCAGTTCTCCACTTGGATCGAAGGAGCCGGCGACTCCATCTGCAATGTCATGTTGCTCTCCAAAGCTATTGCCAAGGCTGCGCGACTTTATGCGCGAGCTTGTTTCCCCCTTAGGGAGGGGCACACGGGTTCAAGCAAAGGAGAGTCACGCGCGTCTGCGTGCAGCCAGCCTTCACTCAGTGTTGCCGCATCACACTTCGCAAAGGCCGTGCCAGCACGCTCAGCGGGCAGTAAGCGCATTAATGGCTTAGAAAAGCTCCAAGCCAAGTTGGCCGTTTGTATTGAAGTCGACATGTTTTCCTGCCGCTGTCCGGTTTTGGACATGCCTTTGGCGCTTCGGGCCGGCACGAAAGCCTGGCCACGGACGACTCCACATGTATTCGGGCTGAGGGACCGAGCAGATGGGATCATGACTGCGTTGGCTGCCGCCAGGCCCGTCATCATCGTCCGCTTCACGCCACTGGCTTGAGCGTCTTGCCGTTCCGGTACCTCAGGCGGCAGCGGATCTTACCATTTGCGATTGCGAAGGGCTGCTCCATCCGGGCGCGGCCTGTGCCCCCTCGCCCGCCTTGCGATTGAATTCCTGGCCGGCTGGGAAATTTTCACGACGGAGCCGGTCCAGCTTCGGCTCGCCAATACCGCCGTCGTCAGCTCGACGATTATGATCGTGGCGAAAAAGGTCAGGATGAGTGCCGGCATGTGCGGCTGGTGAGCTCTCCGGGGTTCCTGCTTTGTGCCGATATTTTCTGTGTTCCCTGTGCTCAGGCGCTACAGGGACCGCCTGGTGCGAATGTGAGCGTTGTCGGACAGCCCCAAAGACCGCTCGGTTGCCACGCCGGCCGGGCCGGACAGACTGAAAACGCTGAAGATGCGGCCGCCCTCGCCGCTGACCCAGTACCATCCCAGGCGATGACAACGTGATTGATGCCATCGTTCGCGCCGAGGCCGGCAAGAGCCCGCCCGTCCGACTCGAAGGTCGGTGCCTTGGCCGCTGCACGGTCGTTGCGGTGTTCAGCTCCCGGCCAGTGGTGAGGGAAATCGTGATAACGCCAATACGACGAGGCTACGGTCCGAACGCGGCCTGCCGCGCTGAAACGACTCTCTTTCTCGACCTGACGCCGAACCGAGTATCGGTGTTTTGAGCGCATTGAGGACGCCTGGGCCTCTGCCCGGCCGTTGGGCTCCGCGTTACGGATCATCTCGGGCGAGCAGAACCCCCGAGAGCGTGCTAGAGACGTCCGGGATGTTCTCGGCGACGGCGCTTGCAAATTGGCTCCGAGGAGCTTCGCGAAATTGCGCGTTTGCCGCGACCTTTCTCCGACTTGGCATCAGGAAAGGTGACCCTGCGGAACTTCGAACAGCATTGGTGCAACTTTAGAACCAGTCAGCGAGCCAAAAACAGCGGCAAAGGCGGCTTCCCAACTATCCATCTTGTCACGCCACCGAAGAGCCGCTCGCGCAGCCGGCGGCTGCCATAAGCGCCCATGACTATCACGTCGGCAGACGTGTCGATTGCGTGCTGCGCGAGCACTGTGGCCACTGGTTTCCCGCCGCTCGCCAGCCAGTCGACCGACGCCCGAGCACCGTGCCGAGTGAGATAAGCAGCGATGTCAGCCCCCGGCTCGGCGCCGTTTCCGGTGCAGGTCGCCTCCGGATCGACTAAGTGCGACACGAACTTCCTCAGCACCGGCTAGCAGATCCAGCGCTTCCCGAACCGAGCGGGACGCCTCGACGCGCGAATCCCAGCCGACCAGCACGCGCCGTGGCGACAGAGTCGCCTCAGCGCCCTCCGGCACGACAAGCACCGGCTTTCGGTATCGAACAAGCTGCCGTTGATAACAAGAGGTCCGAGACTAGTGTCGTTGAGAAGTGCGGGGCCGATGATTGTCAGGTCGGTGCAGAGCGCCCGCTATCGCACCGCGTCACCGACGCCAGCCTTGTCGCAGTGTTCGGTATCGACATCATAGCACCCCCACGTGTCTCTCAGCAGTTGTTCGAAGCCGCAAGACTTGCCCTCAGCACGACGGAGACGAGAGTGGCATTACATCCGTTCGCTATTCAGTCGTCCGGCTTCTCGAGCGAGTAGCCGGCCGACCTGACGGTACGAATGACGCTGCCGGGCGAGGCCGTCTTCAGCGCCTTTCTGATCCGGCTGATATGGACGTCGACGGTGCGTGCACCGATATGGATATTGTCCGGCCAGGCCGCGCCGATCAGCTCGTCCCGGCTGAAGACCTTGCCGGGATTCTCAAGCAAATGCCGCAGCAGGTTGAATTCGATCGGTCCGAGATGGATGTCGTGGCCATTGCCGCGAACTCGGTGGGCATCGAGCTTCATCTCAAGGCTGCCGCAGCAGAGCCAGCTGCCGTTTTCGATCCCGTTTGAACCCGGCTTCGGCAGCGCCAGCTTCGTCCGTAGACAGTCGAGCAGCTTGGCCGGCGCGAAGGGCCGCACAAAGCTCTCGTCAATACCTGCCTTCAAGAGATCGAGGTGCTGGTTCTCGGCGCCGGGCGCGATCAGCGCAATTACGGGCAGGCCGCCGGTCCGGGGCTCGCCCTTGAACCGGGCGCAGATTGTGGAGCCTGTCGCGCTTGCTGGCCCGCAGTCCAGCACTACCGCCTGGAGCTCCCGTTCATCAGCCAATGCAAGTGCTTCCTTCACGCCGTCTGCCGGCTCACTCGTGAAGCCGTCCACTCCCAGAATGTGGCTGAGGAACAGATACAACTCAGCATCTTGCGAACAGATCAGGACCAATGGCTTCATCAGAGCTACCCCAAGAACCAAATCGGCAGCGACCGCCTTGGCTGAGTGGGTTGAGCATGGCCTGTCCTCAAGGCTTGGCATGATCCCCGGGCTCGAAGACCCGGTTCCATCATGCTCGCGCCACCTCGGGATAGGCTTCAATGGCTGTGATCGCATCGCCGGCCAGTTGCGTGCCCGCCGCGGCGAGTTTCCAGAACGTCTCGAAACCGAACCGGTGCACGTCGCGCAGAGTCTTCGACACAACGACCAACCGCCCGGCCGTGAGAAGCACGCGCCCGAAGCCCTCATGGCTCATCTCCATCATCGGCGATGCCATCAGGCCGGAGCGCTCCTCGATCGCAAGCCCGACGGCGGTGTAAAACATCTCGAGCCTCCACAGCACATCCGGATCGGGATCGCTGATGATCGGGATCGCACGGCGCTGTTCCCTAGTAATGATGAAGTCGCCCAGCAGCTCGGCGTCCGATTTGCCTTCCCACGACCCGTGGGAATCATGAGCCCGGACCAGCCGCACGAGGCATTTGACGAACGGGGTGGCAAGGGCCGCCTCGTCTTCGGCGACAGCAGGGCTAACCACGACGTCAGACATTTCGCCCACTCCTCATTTCAGTCCTCGTCCTCGAAGGACGGTTTCTGTTCGGCGACACCTGCCTGCGCCAGCACCTTGCGCAGCCAAGGTGGAGGACACGTCCTGAGCATCATCTGCGTGCGCAACAGCACCTCTTGGAAGCTTTGGGGGTGCGGCACTTTGATCGGATGAATTTTTGCCGAAACAACCTTGGCTGCCGAAGGTCCGCCGATCGCCAGACAAAACAGCAGATGACAGCCCTTCAGCGCCTCCACCTTCGGGGTGATGCGGTCATCGCCCTCAGTTCGGTGCTCCCCGCTCTCGTCGGAAACGTCATCGAAGGCTAAGGCTTCCACGAGATTCCACTCCTCGCGCATCACGTCGTAGACAGCAAAGCGCCTGGCCGACCCGAAATGGGCATTGAGTTCCTTCATGTCTTGCGTGGCGATCGCCACGCGCAATGCGCCGGCTTGGCGTTCTGGCGTCGGTGCGTGAACCTCGTCAGTGACGAGCGAGAGGCGACGAACGGAGCTCATCTGGCATTTCTCGCGTACGGAGTGGATCAAGCGCCTCAGGCGTCGGCGCGTGCCGGTTGGCTTCAAAGATGTTGGCAACCTCGAAGATCAGGTCGCGGGTCCCCTGATAGAGGATTGTGAGCTTGTGCTGGCTGCCGAGCCGGTCGAAGATCGGGAAGCCGACCCGCATGAGCGGAATGCCGAGGCGCTGCGCCGCCTGGCGGCCATGGGAATGGGTGACGAGAAGATCAGCGCCGGCGCCAAGAGCTTCCAAATCGCCGAGATCCCCGATTTGAACCGACTGCGCCGGTACTTCCTCCAAAATTTTCGACATGTCGGTCGTGGTGACCGCCGCCGCGATTTCGGAGCCCATGCCGATGAAGAAGCTCGCGAGTTGGTAGAGTTGGTCTGGTTCAGCAGCGATCGCAATTTTCTTGCCTCCAAAGTGGAAATGTCCGTCGAGCAACGCGTCCTGCAACTGCGCCCGGCGACGGCGCACCCCAGCCGGTGCCGCCGCGCCCGAAACCGCGGACAGGAGCGAGACGAACCGGTCGGCGTCCTTCAATCCAGTCAGCGACCGGAACAGCACGTAAGGCACGCCGGTCAACCTCTGCAGCAGCTCGGCCGGGCGGCGCATATGCTCACCGATGACGATGCATTGCCCGGCCGTGCCAAGCTCACGGATATCCTCGACACTGGTGCCGCCATAGGTGGTCGTGACCCAGCGGTCGGGCACCCTACCGTCGAGCGAGCCGGAGACGTCCGGCAGAATCACCGGCTTGAGTCCAAAGCTCTCAACTATCTCACGCAAATGCTCGATATCAGCCACAGTGAGGTTCCAGCCAGGCAGGATCACGATCTTCTTCGACTGGCGCGCCTGCTCGCCGGGACGCGTAATCCTTTCGATCATCGCGGTGACAGCCTTGGCCCAGCCCTCTTCGATCGCGCCGTCGAAATCCGGTGTGTTGGCTAGCACCACCTCCGTACCCGCGAGTTCTTCCCTGCGCTTCAGCCTGATATTGGCGATATCCCCTGCGCAGTCTTCGCCGCGGGTTTCCACCAGCGCCGTGGTGCAGACCCCGATCAGCGTTGGCTTTGTGCGGGCCTTGAGATTGAGGATCGCCTCTTCCAGATGGTCTGCCCCGCCGAGGATCGTCGCCACCTCGTCCATCGCTGTCGTCTGCAAGGGGATGGCTTCCTTGAAATGCCGCACGAACAGCACGAGCGCAAAGCTGGTGCACCCCTGGCTGCCGTGGAACAACGGCATCGCGCCGTCGACGCCAAGAAAGGCCAAGGCGGCACCCAACGGCTGCGATGACTTCAGCGGATTGACCGCCGCCGCTTTGGTCTGGGGAAGGATGCGGACCATCGCTTCCTCAATTCTCGCCGAAATCGTCGGCCGTCGTGCCGGCGAATTCCTGGACAGCATGCAAGGTCGCGGTGTCGCTTTTCGTGCACGGCAGTTCCTCCCTCACCGCAGGCTGGCAGTCCCATGGTGCCGGCTCCCGCACCTGCCGCCAGATCGGGTTATGAATGGCGAGGTCGATTTGGCGTACGAGTTCCACCATGCCGTCATAGCCGGCGTAAGGGTGTTGGCGCTCCTGATTGATATCGAGCCAGGGTGTCTTGGCCTTCAGCGCGATGAACTGCGTGCGCCCGCCCGACAGCATGATATCGGCCTTGTGTTCTGAGAGCATGGCGTAAAGGTCGCGCGGCGTCATTTGCTCGAACATGTGGTTGTCGTCCTTGAGGATCTGCTTGATGCGCTCCTTGTCTTCGACGGTCGACTTCTTGACCGAGGTGCCAACCATCTCGATGCCGACCTCCATCAGCGCATGGACGACCGACCAGGACTTCACACCGCCGGTGTTGAGCAGGACGCGCTTGCCTTCGAGCCTCGGCCGGTAGGCCGCAAGCTTCTTCCAGGCGATCGCCTCCTCCTCTGCAATCAATGCCTCGGTGCGGCCGAGGATCTCCGGATCGGCACCCTTCTTCACGAGCAGCTGAGATATCTGTCGGAGCGCTTCCGAGGTGTCGGTGATGCCGTAGAAGGAGCCCTCGAAAAACGGGATGTCCCAGCGCTGTTCCATCTTGCGGGCGAGATTGATGAGCGCGGTCGAGCACACCATCATAGCCGCCCGGGCGCGGTGCGCGCAGGCAATGTCGAAGTAACGCGCGTCGCCCGGAATGCAGGCGCGCACCCGGATGCCGAGCCGATCCAGCAGCGGCTTCACCAGCCAAAATTCGCCCGAGAGGTTGAATTCGCCAAGGATATTGATGTCGTAGGGGCCGGCATCGTCGGGCTCCACCGTGCCGATGACATGCTCGAGCAACGCCTCGCCGGCAAGCTTGTTGCCAAGATTCTTGGAGCCGACAAAGCCCGGCGCATTGACCGGCACCACCGGCAAACCGAACTTTTCCGCCGCGCGCTTGCAGACGGCCTCGATGTCGTCGCCGATCAGCGCCGTCACGCAGGTCGGATACACGAAGATAGCCGGCGGCCCATACGCTTCCTGGATCTCGCGGATCGCTTTGAAGAGCTTCCGCTCGCCCTGCCCCATCACAACGTCGAGTTCGGTGAGGTCGGTCGTGAAGCTCGTGCGCCACAGCGTTGGCCCGGACGAAGCCGCACCGCGGTTGTCCCAGGAATTGCCCTCGCAGGCGAGCGGCGCATGGATCAAATGCGCAACGTCGGTGATCGGCTGCAGCACGATCTTGGCGCCATCGAAGGCACAGCCGCCGGCCGCCGCCCCGGGGGTCAGTGGCTTCGAACAGCCCTTTTTGCGCGCCTTGGCATCCTTGCCGCGGTTCTGCTCGCAGGCGGGCTCGTTGAAGACATCCTGGATTTTGGCTCTGAGCGAGGACATTGCGTCGGTCTCCAAAGTCCCTCGGGAAGACGAACGGCCTCACTGAAGAGCCGGCCGCCACGCTTAGCGGGTGAGGTCATACGAATAGTCCGTCACGCCCGTCTCGCGATCGAGCTTGTCGAAGATCTTGTCGAGGATCGTCGTCAGGACGCGCAACCCGCCTTGGTAGCCCATAAGCGCAAACCGATGGTGATGGTGGCGGTCGAAGATCGGAAACGTCAGCCGGATCAGCGGCGTGCCGGTGTCGCGCTCCAGATACTTGCCATAGGAGTTGCCGATCAGCAGGTCCACCGGCTCGGTGAAGAGCAGGGAGCGCATCGCCCAGAGGTCCTTGCCCGCCCAGACTTGAGCATCCTTGCCGAAGGGCGATGATGCAAGCAGTTCCTTCAACTCCGCTTCCCATGCCGAGGTGCCGTTGGTGGCGAGGCAATGGGTCGGCTCGCCGCCCGTCTCCATGATGAAGCGGGCCATGGCGTAGACAAAGTCCGGATCACCGTAGATGGCGTATTTCTTACCGTGCAGCCAGGATTGGCTGTCCGCCATGGCGTCAACAAGTCGGCCGCGCTCCAGGCGGATTGCCTCGGGGATTTGCTTGCCGGAAATCGCGGAGACCTCCATCAGGAAGTCGTCGGTCGCCTGGACTCCGAGCGGATAATGAAACGAGGCCGTCGCCTGCCCTACCCCCTCGCAATACTCCAGTGTTTTTCGGGTGTTGTAATGCTGTAGCGAAAGTGTCGCGTGGGCGTTGAGTGCCTTCCTCACGTCTTCGATCTTCGTGCCGCCGTCATACATGCGGTATTCGCCGTCCGATGGCGTGTCGAACTGGTCAGAGGCGTCTTGGATGAAGGTATAGGACACGCCTATCAGATCGAGCAGGCGCTTGAGTTCCCGGTTGTTGCCGACACAGAAGCCGTCGAAGCCCGGAATGATGTTGATGGTTCCCTCGGCTTCCGTTCGCTCCTCGCCTTTCCAGAAATGCTCCAAAATGCCCTTGACCGCGACGTCATAGCCGTCGACATGGCTGCCGACGAAGGCCGGCGTGTGGGCGAAGGGTACGTCGAAGTCGCGCGGGACCGAGCCTTCGTCCTTGGCGTTCTCGATAAAGCTGTGCAGGTCGTCGCCAATGACCTCCGCCATACAAGTGGTCGAGACGGCGATCATCTTCGGGTCGTAGAGTTGGTACGTGTTGGCGAGCCCGTCGACCATATTCTTCAGGCCACCGAACACTGCCGCGTCCTCGGTCATCGAGGAGGAAACTGCCGAAGCAGGCTCCTTGAAATGGCGCGACAGGTGCGAGCGGTAGTAGGCCACGCAGCCCTGGCTGCCGTGGACGAAGGACATGGTTCGCTCGAAACCGGCGGCCGCGAACACCGCGCCGAGCGGCTGGCAGGCTTTGGCGGGGTTCACGACAAGCGCTTCGCGAGCGAGGTTCTTTTCGCGGTATTCCCACGTTTTGGTGAATTCGCGTTGGTCGGTAACGACCTGGTCCGGGTGCGGACACTCGAAATTCAGCCTCTTCTCGGCGAGCATCTGCCTGTATTCCGGCTCGCGGAACAGGGGCGCGTGGTCGAGAACTTTTTCAGCCGACTGCGGCATGGGTGGTTACCTCTTCTCCATCTGGCCGCGCCATACGGCGGCACAGGGACGTCGAAACGTTTCAGGTCTCCCGCGGACAAAGGGCCGCAGGCGTTCATCGGCCTTCCCGGCTTCCGGGAGGCCAGGTTTTTCATTCCGCAGCGATCGCCGCCGACGGCTCGGCTTTTTTCTTCCAGGGAGCGTCGTAGAGGCCCCAGACTGGGTTGTTGATGGCCAGATCCATGTCGCGGGCGAAGATGGCGAAGCCGTCGTAGCCGTGATACGGGCCGGAATAATCCCAGGAATGCATTTGACGGAACGGTATGCCCATCTTCTGGACCGGGTACTTCTCTTTGATGCCGGAGCCAACGAGATCAGGACGGATCCCCTCGATGAACTTCTCCAGCTCGTAACCAGTCACGTCGTCATAGATCAGCGTGCCCTTCTTCACGTAATGGCCGGTGCGCTGATAATCGTCGTTGTGGCCAAATTCGTAGCCAGTGCCGACGATAACCATGCCCAGGTCCTCATATGCCGTGACGACGTGACGGGGGCGCAGCCCGCCGACATAGAGCATCACCGTCCTGCCTTCGAGGCGCGGCCGGTACTTGGCGATGACGGCATCGACCAGGGGCCGGTATTTGGCGATGACCGCCTCGGCCTTGGCCTCGATTTCCGGCCCGAAATGCTTGGCTATCTTGCGCAGAGAGGCTTCAGTCTGGGAGGGGCCGAAGAAATTGTACTCCATCCAGGCGATGCCATACTTTTCCTCCATATGCCGGCAGATGTAGTTCATCGACCTGTAGCAGTGGATGAGATTGAGCTTGGCCTTTGGCGCTCGCTCTATTTCGGCCAGCGTAGCGTCGCCCGACCAGTTGCCGACCACCCGCAGGCCCATCTCCTCGAGCAGGATGCGCGAAGCCCAGGCGTCGCCGCCGATATTGTAATCGCCGATCACATTAACATCGTACGGGCCGGCCTCGAACTCGACGTCCTTCTTCTCGAACACCCAGTCGCGGATCGCGTCATTGGCGATGTGGTGGCCGAGCGATTGCGAGACGCCGCGGAAGCCCTCGCAGCGCACCGGCACGATCGTCTTTTCGTGCTCCTTGGCCTTGTTGCGGGACACAGCTTCGGTGTCGTCGCCAATCAGGCCGATCGGGCATTCGGATTGCACACTCATGCCCTTGTTCAGCGGAAACAGTTTCTCGATCTCGTCGATGATCCGTTCCAGCTTCTTGTCGCCGCCGAAAACAATGTCTTTCTCCTGGAAATCGGAGGTGAACTGCATCGTGACGAACGTGTCGATGCCGGTCGTGCCGACGTAGTAGTTGCGGCGTTGCGACCAGGAATATTGCCCGCAGCCGACCGGGCCGTGCGAGATATGGACCATATCCTTGACTGGACCCCAGACCACGCCTTTCGAGCCGGCATAGGCGCAGCCGCGAATCGTCATCACTCCGGGGATGGACTTGATGTTCGATTTGACCTCGCATTCGGAAAGGACCTCGCTTTCCTCGCCAGCCTCGTCGCCGCTCTTGGCGACGCTGAGGTGCTTTTTGCGGCGCTTCGCCGCCTTGTCAGGATATTGCGACAGCACCTCCTCGATAAGCTTCGCATGGAGGGCGCCGTCATTCTCGTATTCCAGGCTCATGGGACCCCTTTCAAGGTTCAGGGTGACGCCTCACCAACGAGGCGCCGTCTTTGAAAGGCGCGCCGCGTCAGGCCGCGCCCCCAGTCAGTAGCGGTCGTTACTGTGCGGCTGCCTTCGCCGCTTCCTTGACCTGAAGCTCGGCAAGCATCTGCTCATCCGTCTTCATGATGCCGAAGTCGAGCAGCATGTCCTCGAGCTCCTCCATGGTGATCGGGGTGGGGATGGTGCCCTGGCCCGAATTGTTATGGATCTTCTCGGCCAGCGCCCTGTATTCCCCGGCCTGCTTGGAGTCCGGCGCATACTGGATCACAGACATCTTCCTGAGCTCGGCGTGCTGGACGATGTTGTCGCGCGGCACGAAGTGGATGAGCTTGGAATTGAGCCTGGAAGCCAGCGCTTCGGCGAGGTCGAGCTCGCGGTCGGTTTGGCGCTCGTTGCAGATCAGGCCGCCGAGCCGCACGCCACCCGAATGGGCGTATTTCAGAATACCCTTGGCGATGTTGTTGGCGGCATAGAGCGCCATCATCTCGCCGGACATGACGATGTAGATTTCCTGGGCCTTGTTCTCGCGGATCGGCATCGCGAAACCGCCGCACACTACATCCCCGAGCACGTCGTAGGAGACATAGTCGACATCGTCATAGGCGCCGTTCTCCTCGAGGAAGTTGATCGAGGTGATCACGCCGCGACCGGCGCAGCCGACACCCGGCTCGGGGCCGCCCGACTCCACGCATTTGATGCCTTTGTAGCCGACCTTGAGTACATCCTGGAGTTCGAGGTCTTCCACTGAACCTTCCTGAGCCGCGAGGTGCAGGACCGTATCCTGCGCCTTCGCGTTCAGGATCAGGCGGGTGGAGTCGGCTTTGGGGTCGCAGCCGACGATGAGGATTCTCTGCCCGAGGTCGACAAGGGCGGCGAGCGTATTTTGGGAGGTGGTGGACTTGCCGATGCCGCCCTTGCCGTAAAAGGCGATCTGTCGCAGACCTGACATGTAGCTTTCCTTCCTTCGTTCCATTCATCGCGGCTGCCGCGACATGAATGCCGGTCGGGCAGCTGTCGCCGCCTCGCACCCAAGGGTTTTCAAGACTCGTGCCAATTTGGCTGGTCGAACCGAAGAATAATTTTATGGTTGCTTCTCAGGCATTTAGCTTGAGGCCAAAGAAAAGATCGTCGGAACAAGCCGTGTAGCGGACCCGACAATGGCGACACAAAGCGTCGGATCGCGATCCTCAGTCACGCATTGTTCGAACCGCATCGTTGTGTTGAGGTGGGCGAACAGCATCTCGACCCACTTGCGTTAATTGGCGGGATGCTGCGAACTCTTCTGTTCCGGCGAGCTGACGTGCTTGGTCTCGCGTGTCCTCATCGACGCTGCGCGGAATCTTGCGCCACGCTGGCATACCTTCGATCCACGGCCATCCATTCGGGGCCACGGGCGATAATTCCGCCATATCACCAACCCAAGGGGCCGGCTCACTTATCGGCGCAGGAGTTCAGTATCGGCGTCATCGCCTTCACATGTGCGTCGATCCGCTCGAGCACTTTCGCCGCGACAACGTCGCGCTCAGGCAGATGCCACCAGTGTTCGTTGACGAGTTCGACGGTCTCGACCACTGCCTTCAGGACTGCCGGCTCCGGAAGCCTTGCACGGTTCGCGAATGCTTTCCATCGCGGTGCTGCTAGCGCCTTGAACGAGCGCTCCCCTCCAAGCGAAAGCGCCATGGCGTCGGCGGGAATATATGGCACGGTCGACAGAACGTCGTAGATTGGTGCAAGCACCGGCTTGTCGCCGTTGCCGGGATAAATCAAAGACCAGTTCTTCAGGTGCATGTCGCGATTGCCGGTGATGACCGTCAGCACCAGGCGGCGGACGAATTCGAGAGCCGCCGTAGGCGAGACGGCCACGCCAATGGCCAAGGCTATGTCGTGATAAGCGGCCCCCTCATATTTGCGCGAGGGATAGACACCGAAGACCTGAGCGAAATCCTCGATGTGTATCCTCTCGCCATCGGCGCCGCGATCGAAGCGTTTGACGAGAAGGACCTTGCCCTCCCACAGCGTGTTGAATTCTTCGGGAACGCCCTCAAAATCGGACTTCTCGACCAGTTCGCATTCAGGCACCTCCATGCCGATCGCTGCAGCCAACGCCAGGTTGGCGAATTCATTTTCGGAAACGCCTGGAAACGCCGTCGAAGGGAACTTGGCGATGTATCGGCCTTGCTCGCCGTCCATCGGCAAGGTTAGGCCGCCGCCTTTTCCAGTGTTCTTCATGACCGACAGCTTCATCTGCACGCCGGCAAGTGAGAACCGTGCCTTGGGCTTATCCTTTGAAGCATCCTGCGAAACCGCTATCGCCCCGTCACTGGGCAACGCCCGTACCGCTCCCGGCAGATCGGCGCCCAGCGCCGCTAAAAGATCGAAATCATTGCCTGGCCGCACATTGCCTTTGTGGTGCTTTTCCATCCCCTCGCGCCAATTTCTCCTCGGGTAGGAGGTTCGCGAAGAAAGCGGGCAAGGCGCCCGCCAGAGGCTTCGGATCTTTCCGCAATCCTCCCGTCGCTGCCCGGAACGACAGGCTGAAAACCGGAAAGCCGCCCGTCGCGCGGTAAGCCTCATCGAAGTTGAATGCATTGAAATCGCCCGGCGTCCTAACGATTGTGCCGATCTTCAGTGCGTTCAAGAGCACGTCCAGCGACGGGATCGTCTTAGGTGCGCGAAAGACTGGAGCCATGATCGTCATCGTCAGGTTGAGAAACAAAGGCGGGTCGATCGTCATCATCATGCGGACGCAATAGAGCCTCGACAGCCGGCACCATGACTTGCGGAACCAGCATCATTTCCAGACCGAGCGCGCGAGCGATATTCATGAGCGTCGTCGCACGCGCCGCTGCGGCCCCCTTTTCGATGTCGCGATAGCGGGGGCGGGATATACCCGCCAAATCAGCCACCTGCTCCTGCGTCATGGCAGCGGCCAGCCTCGCAAAGGGATCAATTCTTCATTCGAGAATCTCCCAAGCTTGGCGCCGCACAAGCGAACGGCGTTCCTCCGAGAACAGCTGCTATGGCCACCGGGCTCCTCTGATGGGGCCGCGCCGGTTTGCCAGGCTTCTTGCGGCCTGCGGCTTGGCGCTGCTCTTCTTTTTCGGCCTCGATCTGGCGCGCTCTTCTTGCGCCGCCAGCTTGGCCTCGGCTTCCAGCGACGCCATCGCCTGCTGGATCTTGGCCAGCCGGTTCTGCTTGTCGCCGGCCCAATCCGGCATCTCGTCGCCGCGCTTGTCCTTGCCGAAAGTCACGTCGTCCTCGGCATCCGCGGCCTCGGCCGCCGTCAGCATGCGAGCGACCTCGGCTTTCAATTCCAGCTCGCGCTTCTTCATGCGTTCGCCTTGTGTCTCGACGCGTTAGCCTTGATCTTCTTGCATCCAGCGCGACATGGCCGAGTTTGACCAATCCTGCCGTCTCACACAGCTTCAGAACCTGCACGAACAGCGCCTCGAGCGCCTTCAAATACCGCTTGCGGAAGTCGCTGACCGTCCGGAAATGCGGCGCATCGAGCGCCGCGATCATCACAAAATCATTCCGTTCGCGGCAGGCCCTGGCCGGCTGTTTTCGCCAGCTTTGGGCCATCGACCGCCTGTCGCGTTCCTGCCCCTCTGTCCCTCCAGCATCAAAAGGGCCGTCGCGGCGCACCCGCCCTTCCTGCTCAAATCACATTCAATTCCCGAAACGGCCGCCCATCGGCGATCCGGCTATACCCGAACGCCGAGCAATCCACCGTGCGATAGCCGCCATGCACGATCAGTTCGGCCAGCGCCTTGCCGACCGCTGGAGCCTGCTGCAAGCCGTGACCGGAAAACCCGTTGGCGAAGAGGAAATTACCGACCTCGGGATGCGGGCCGATCACCGCATTCTGGTCGAGCGTGTTGTAGGCGTAACGGCCGACCCAGGCGCGCGTCGGCTTGATCGCCTCGAAGGCTGGAATGCGGGTCGCCAGCACCGGCCAGATCACCTCTTCGAACAGCGGCCAGTCGGGGTCGACGTCGGCGGGATCGGCTGGTCCTTCGCCCTCTTCCGGCTCGGCGCCGCCGGTGATGTAGACCGAGCCCTCCGGCCGGACATAGATGCCGCTCGGGTCGACCAGCAGCGGCATGTCGTCATATTTCTCGCGCGCCTCGAAGACGAAGACGTTGCGCTTGCGCGGCTCCACCGGCAGCGCCAGCCCGGCCATTGCCGCCACCTTGCCGGCATTCGGCCCGGCAGCATTGACGACGATGCCGGCCTCAAGCCGCTCGCCATTTTCGAGGGTCACACCGGTGACGCGGCCGCCTTGCCGCTCGATGCCGGTCACCGACGCCGTGATGAAGTCGATATCCTTCGTCCGCAGCGCCTTGCGGAACAGCATCAGCATCGCATGCGCGTCGAACCAGCCCTCGCCGCTGCGGCCGTAGGCCCCGGCAGTGATACCCTCGGCCGATAGCCACGGAAACCGACGAACAAGCGCCTCGGCATCCTCGAGCACGATGTCGGCGCCCTCGGCCATCTGCGCCTCGTGGTTGGCCTGCAGGATAGGCAGCCCGTTTTCGCCGGCAAGGATCAGATAGCCGCCTTCGCGAAAGCCGATATCGGCGTCCGCCCCGAATTCTTCCTTCAACCGCCGGAACAGTTTCAGCGTGAATTGCGACAGACGGATGTTTTCCGGGATCGAAAACTGCTGGCGGATGGAGGCGCAGGACAGTGTGGTCGCCGCATGAGAAAATTGCGGGTCGCGCTCGACAAGTGCAATCGAGCCCGAAAACCCTTCCTCGCGCAGGTAATAGGCAACCGACGAGCCGACGATGGCTCCACCGATGATGACGATGTCGTAATGCACCTTTTCGCTTCTCCAGTTCTAGGCGCCCGCCACCACGTGGGGGCGATGCCGGCATCAACCGGCGGGCAGATGTGCCGAGGGCAACAAGCGCGCCTGACGCAACGACGGCAGATCAGCCGAGCCGGTGCAGAAGCAGGCGACGGCCAACTGGCGGATGACGATCTCGAAATGCGCGACAACCGCCTCGGTGGATACCGTAGCCGCGCGCAGCACGCCGGCCGCCTGCCCGGCGATGTCCGCGCCCAGGCGGATGGCCTTGGCCACGTCGACGCCGTCGCGGATCCCGCCCGACGCGATCAGCTTCACCGCTGGCAGCGCCCGGCGTACCGCCTGCACGCTGGCGGGGGTCGGAATCCCCCAATCGGCGAACGCCATCGCCACTGCACGGTCGGCGGCATCGCGGGCGCGCTCGCCCTCCACCGCGGCCCAACTGGTGCCGCCGCCGCCGGCGACATCGATCACCGCCACGCCCGCCTCGACTAGCGCACAGGCCACCGAGGCGGACAGGCCCGACCCCACTTCCTTGGCCACGATCGGCACGCCCACGCTGCGCGCGGCGCGAGCGATCTGCGCCAGGACGCCGCGCCAGTCGCGGTCGCCCTCCGGCTGTACCGCTTCCTGCAGCGGATTGAGATGGACGATGAGTCCATCGGCTTCCAGCGCATCCACCGCCCGGCGCGCCAAGTCCAGGCCGTCGGCCTCGCGCAGTTGCGCGGCGCCGACATTGGCCAGCAAGGGAATGTCTGGGGCCAGGCGGCGCAGCGCGCGCGTCAGCCCCTGGGAGTTCCGGGATTGCAGGCTCACGCGCTGCGAACCGACGCACATGGCGATCCCCAAGGCTTGCGCTGCCTCGCTCAGATGCCGGTTGATGGCCTCGGCACGTGGCATACCGCCGGTCATGGAGCTGATCAGCAGCGGCGCGCGCATGGTCTTGCCCAGCAGAGAGGCGCGCAGGTCGATCTGCGTCAGGTCCAACTCGGGCAATGCGCAGTGTTCGAAACGGATGTACTCCCAGCCGGCGGCGACCGTGGCCGGCGCCGTTCGCCGATCCAGCACGATGTCCAGATGGTCCTCCTTGCGCCGGCTCAGGGCGGTGTCGCTCATGCTCGCTCCATCCGTCGCATCGGGCGGCGGCGTCGCGTTGGATCGGACCGACGGCAGCGCGCGCACGCCGCCGCCTCCCGCGCGTTCAGGCCGGCGCACGCTGGCCTCCCCCCGCAGCGTCGCTGCCGTAGCGGCTGGTCGAGGTCTGGTAGTACTGCGCGCGGATGGCCGCCATGGCCTCGATCAACGGTCCCCATGGCGCGGGAAAGCGTTCTTCCGCCATCACCCGGTGCAGCATGCGCGTATGGCCGGCCAGCTCGTCGTTGAGGAACTCCACCACAGGCATAGCCGGATAGCGCTGCAGCAGCAGGATCGCCGCGTTGTCGGCCTCGCCGGCCGACCTGTCCTTGTCGCGTCCATGCAGATCGTTCTGCAGGCGCCCTATCGCGGAGATGAGCCGCAGGACCTGGCGAAACGCCGGACGCGCGCGCAAGATCGCCATGTCCAGCCCCCACAGCAACGACAGGCAACAGAACACGTTCGTGTAGGCTATCGAATCGATGCCGTTGTGCAGGTACTCGGCGTAGGACCAGCGTTCCGCCCCTGCCGCCTGCGCGTGTCCGGTGCGCAGCGCCGCGCAGTAGCACCGGGTATCGTCGAGAAGGTGAGCATAGTCGCGACGATCGTAGGCGAGCGCGGCCAGCGAAGCGCGCAGCACAGCGCAGCCCTCGAATCCGGGGAGCGCGCACGGCACGCCCTGCCTCAGCGCCTGCTCCACTGCGGCGAGCTGCTCCGGCGCGATCAGGCCAAGGTCGTTGCAATCGTCGAGCCAGAACAGCAGCGCCAGTTCGCGATAGAAGGCCACGATCAGCGTTTCGTCCTGCGGATCGCGGCCGGTGCGGACGCTGGTGTCGCGCAGGCTCGGGTGGATGCGCTGCAGGATGTACTGGCCGCCCCTGACCGCTTCCACGGCATGCTCGTCGGCGAACCCGGTCAGGGAACGCCCCCACTCCAGCACCTGCTGCAGCGCGCGTTCGGTCTGGATCATGGCGCCGCCCCTGCTACCTCGGCCAGGACGCGCCGCCCCCAACGAAGCGCCAGCCACAACCCCGCGAGTTCGGCCACGCGCACCACCCGGGTGGGGCAATACAGTTCCTTGCCGATCCACAGCGGCGTCTGCGGCAATGCATGCGCCGCATGGCGGGCGAGCATCCACTCCAGCGCACGCGCCACCGCCTGCGCGATGCGCCGGCGCCCTGTCGGCTCTTCGCTCCCGTCCATCACGTGCAACGCGAACAGCGCATAGGCGGTTTCCTCGAACGTGGACGCGCGACCGGCGCCCCAGCCGCCGTCGTCGCGCTGCGCCTGCAGCAGCGCCGCCAGCGCGCGCTCGTGGCGCCACTGGGGCTTGCCTTGCGCCAGCGCAGCGACCGCATGCGCGGTGGGATACAGCCACGAAACGTGCCATTTTTCGTTGTCCCATAGACCGTGCGGGTTGCGATTGGCCTCGACGTAGGCGCTGGTGCCGGCGGCGGGCTTCCCCAACATTCGCAATGCATGCAGGGCATGGATGTTGGTCGACACCGAGGCATTGCGCTCGCCGGGGAAGGTGACGAACAGCTCGCCGATTTCGAAATGGCGCAACGCATCGACCGCCGGGTCGCGGCCTGCAAGGCGCAGGACGCACATCGCAACGGCGGTATCGTCCGCATCGGCCGCGAAGTGCAAGGCCGGGCCCAGACCGCGCACGCCCAGGCGGGCGTCGAGCTGCGCGACGATCACTTGCACCGCCTCGGCGAGCGCGGGATGCGCGAACAGACCGGCCAGATGCAGGGTGTACAGCGACCAGCATGGCTCGAACACATTGATCGGCCAGACGTTGGGAACGACTCCTTCGATGCCGCTGCGCGTCGCCCGCGATGCCGCGTGCAGATACGCGTCGGCGTGCCCGACCTGCGGCGTGTTCCCCTGTGTCACGGCGTGCGCACGCCACGCGGCGGTGGCCGCCGGACTGATGCCGATGCTGCCGTCATCATCCGGGCATGCGGTGGTCGGCGACCTCCCCCAGGCTTCCCAGGAGTGCAGCAACGGATGGCCGCTCGGCAACGTCCCCACCGCCCCCAGCTTGGCCAGGCACGCTTGCCGCAACGGCAACAGCGCCGGGTGGCGCGGAAACGCCACGCCGCCCAGCAAGGATGCGGCCTCGCTGCACAACTGCGGCAGGATCAGCTCCGCGCCGAGCGGCGCGTCTTCCGGCACCGCATGCGCGTAGGGATCGGGCTGGCGCTCGAGGAACCGGGTTCCAGCCTGGACTGCGTCGGCAGCGCCGGGAAGAGGATCGGCACACTGCAATGCCAGCAACGCCGCCCACGTGGGCGCATGGCGGAACAGCGGGAAGTCCGCGCTTCCCCATCCGCCATCGGCCTGTTGCTGCGCGATGAGCCACGCGTATGCGTCCTGCCGACCGGTGACGTTGCCGTGGAACTGCAGAGCTCGCGCCGTGTCGTAGACGGACGGACCGACGCTGCCGCCGTCGCTCATCTCGCTCAGCAGGTGGCGCAATTCGGAAAGGATTTGTTCGGACAGCGCGTTCACCCGGGATGTTCCTTCTGCAGAGGGCTAACGAGAACCAGGATCGGGCAGACGCCGCGCACGTCGCCGCCGGTTCGGACACAGTGCAGGCATGCACCGCCCGCCGGCCGATCGCAGCAGCACAGGGGCGAGTCCATGCGGACGGACGCGCTCATGCGTATGGCGCGGACAGATACACGTTGGCCCGCTGCAGCATCTGCGCCAACTGTTCCGCACGCGGCCCCAGCGGGACGATGGCCTCCCCGGCGTCGCGCAACAAATCCAGCGCGAACTGGCGCGCTGCCTGCAGCCCCATGATCGACGCGCAGGTCGGCTTCTGCGCCGCCGCGTCCTTACCGGGGGTCTTGCCCAGCGTCGCGGTATCCGCTGTCGCGTCGAGAATGTCGTCGACCACCTGCAACGCTAGGCCGAAACAGGCGGTGTAGCGATCGAGCGCACAGTACAGCGCAGCGTGCGCGGCATCGTCCGCGATGGAGTATAGCGCGCCCATGCGAACGGACGCGCGCACTAGCGCTCCGCTCTTCTTCCGGTGCATCGCCACGATCCTGTCCAGCTCGGCGTGCTTTCCGACCAGCGACAGATCCATGGCCTGCCCGCCTGCGGCACCCTCGGCGGACACTGCCTGCGCCAGTTCGCGCACGAGCGCGATTCGGTTGTCGCCCGGCGCATCCAGGCTCGCCAGGGTCAGGAAGGCGTGCGCCTGCAGCGCATCGCCGACCAGGATCGCAGTGGCTTCGCCGAACTTTACGTGCACGGTCGGAAGGCCGCGGCGAAGCACGTCGTCGTCCATCGCGGGCAGGTCGTCGTGAACCAGGGTACAGGCGTGCATCATCTCGATGGCGGCGCCGACGTCGTCGAGCATGTGCGCTGGCGTGTCGGCCAGTGCGCCGGCCGCCAGACACAGCAAGGCGCGGGTGCGCTTCCCGCCATGCAAGGTGGCGTACCGCATCGCCGCCATCAGCTCGGTCTCACCGTCGTCTTCGGCGCAGAGAAGACGCGCCAGCGCCTGTTCGACCCGCTTTGCGCCGTCCTGCATCCAGATCTCCGGCAGCAGCCTGCCGGATGCGGCGCGCGCCTGCGCGCCCAACCCGCCGAGCCCGGGAACGCCAGTTCGGTCGTCGTGTAGCCTGGAACCTATCTGCATGTGGCTTATGTCCTTGTACCTGACACGGTCACGGCGAGCGCCGAGCCGCCGCGGTGTTGCCGGCGTCGCACCGAGCGCGCGCCGAGTGCAGCAATGCCGCGCGTGGCCGGCGCCGCTGCCTCGCCACACGGGGCATACGATGCCAGCTCATGAGAAGCCTATGCGGATTGCCATGGACGGATGTGCAGTCGGGTAATAGCGCCGGCCTTTTTCGACGCCGCTCAGCAACCGCGGCCGCACCCCGACCTTGTGCATGGTCAGCGCCAAGGCGATGCAAAACTGCACCATTTCCAGCCATACCAGGTGGTAGCCGATGCAGACGTGTGGGCCGGTACCGAACTGCAGCATGTCCACCGGCCGGATCGGCTCCGTGCGTTGCAGCCACCGCGCCAGGCGGAACTGATCAGGCGCCTCGTGCAGCAGCGCCGAGGTCGAGAAATGCAGCAGCGGGATGCACAGATGGGTGCCCGCGGGAATGCGCCGTTGGCCGAGTTGCAATTCCTGCAGGGCGCGGCGCGGCAGGAGCGTGGTCGCCGGATGCAGGCGCAGCGTCTCCCGGAACAGCGCCTCGGCGACCGGACACTCCGCCAGGTCCGCGTGCCGGGTCGGCACCGCGCCCACGCGTTGAGCCTCCTCGACGACGGCGTCCCACAGCACAGGCTGCCGCGCCAGCTCGATCACCATCCAGGCCATCGTCGAGGCAGTGGTGTCGTGACCGGCAAGCAGCAGCAAGCGGATATTGGCCACCAGGACGTCATCGGAGAGCGCATCGTCGCTGCGGTCGAAGGCGCTCACCATGTCGTTGATCAACCCGGTGCGCGCGGCATGCGCGCGCGCGTCGCGGACGAATTGGCGCAACTGCGCGTCGATCCAGTCGCGGGCGGCGCGGCCGCGCCGCAAGGGCAGTCCGGGCAGGTCGACCGGGGGCGCGACGATCAACTGCAGCAGTTGCCGGTACTTGCGATGCCATCCCGGCAGGTCCTGCGCGGGGATTCCCATGAGGCTGAAGATGAGCTTGAGCATCAGGTCGCCGGTTTCGCGCAGGATGGTTACCTCGCCGCGGTCGCGCCACGCCTGCACCCGCGCCCAGATGACGGGCGCGAACAGGTCGCCGATGCCGGCCTGGGTCAGCCCCTTGGGCAGGAACGCCGCCTTGATCGCATCGCGCGCCTGCCGGTGCGCGCCGCCGTCCTGGGCAACCAACGTTCCGCCAAGCAATTCGGGCGCGATCTCTTCGATCAGCGCCGAGGACACGTCCTTGTGCCGGAGCAGTGCGAACGCATCCGGATCCACGCAGGTCATCAGGTGTCCGGCAGGGCCGAAATCCAGCCAGAAGTGGCTGCCCAGCGTCCGTTCCGCGCGCCGCAGCAGGCGCGGCAGGTCGCAGACGATGGCGGGAAGATGCCCGACCAGGGGGAAAGCGCCGGGCATGACCGGGATGTCGTATCGCAGCCGGTGCCGACGGTTGAGCGGGTTGAGCAGCATGTCCATCAGCAGCGCGCCGCCGCGGCCGCTTCGGCGGTGTCGCCGGCAGGCCGCGCGGCGCAGCTGTTGCCACCGTCGGCGTACGTCGGCACATGCGCCAGCATGCCGCCGTCGATGCACACGACCTGGCCTGTGATGAACGCAGCATCGTCGGAGAGCAGGAACGCCACGAGCGCGGCCACGTCCTCGGGGCGGCCGACGCGCTGCAGGAGCTGGTGCCGGCGCAGATGCCGTTGCATGCACTCGTCCAGCTTGGCGAGGAGACGCTCGGTCATGACGAGACCCGGCGCAACGGCGTTGCAGCGGATCTGCGCATGACCGTACTGGGTGGCGAGCGAGGCCGAGAGCATGTTCATCGCCGCCTTCGACGCGGCGTAGGACGTCTGCGCGGTGTCACCGCTGAGCCCCTGGCACGACGACATGTTGACGATCGCGCCACCGCCGCGGGCGATCATCCGTGGGATGGCCTGCCGGCAGCAGAGCAGCGTGCCGCGCAGATTGGTCGCCATGGTCTGATCCCAGACCGCCAGGTCCAGGTCTAGGATCGCGCGGTCGCGTGAGGTCAGATGCATGGCGCTCGCATTGTTCACTAGCAGGTCGACCCCACCGAAGTGCCGCTCCGCCGTCTCGAACAGCGCTGCCACCGCCTGCGCATCGGCGATATCCATGGCCAGGGGCAGCGCGTGGCCTGCTTCGGCCGCGATCTGCGCGGTACAGGCGATGGCCGCCGAGCCATCAATGTCGGCCACCACCACTCTGCCGCCCCCGCGCGCGATGGCGAGGGCGCATGCCTTGCCGATGCCGGCGCCGGCGCCGGTCACCACGGCCACCTTGCCTTCAAACCGTCCATCGTGTCCTCCTGGATTGCGTTGGTCTTTCGCGGCATGCCGCTCGGCCTCCGCCGGAGAAGGCGCAGGGTCGGCGCTGGCGCGCTCGCCATCGCCAGCGTCGCTTTCGATGACCCGAATGGCGGCGACCGGGCACTGGCTGGCCGCGAGCCGCACGGCGGCGTGCAGCGCCTGCGGGACCGTCGCCACGCACACTTCGGCCACGCCGTCCGGTTCGCGCTGGCGAAAGGTGCCCGGCAGCGTCAGCACGCACTGCCCGGTGGTTCCGCACAGATCCTGGTCGACCACGACGCGCATCTCAGCCCCCCTGCGCATGCAGCCGCACCGGCAGCGCGCGGAACGTCCTAAGGAACGCGGAGGGCTCCCGGGTCGGCTGCTCGGCCAATGCCAGCGTGGGGAAGCGCGCCTGGATCCGCGGCAGGCTCTCGGCCAACTGCACCCGGGCCAGTTGCGCACCGAGGCAGAAGTGGATGCCGTGGCCGAAGCTCAGCATGATCTTCCCGTCGATCGACATGCCAGGACTGGTGCCGTAGAACCGCGCGGGATCGAAGCGGTCGGGATCGGCGAAGGCGTCCGGGTCGCGATTGCCGGCCGCGATCAGCACGCGCACGTCCGCGTTCTTCGGGATCACCACGCCGCCCAGTTCGATGTCGCGCTGGGCGATACGCGGAATGGAGCTGAACATGGCGGGCGCGTCGCAGCGCAGGACTTCTTCGACGAATGCCTTCACCCCCACGGCATCTCCCTGCAGCCAGTGCCGCTGTTCGGGATACGCCAGCATCGCCAGGACCGCATGGTCGATTGCCGCAGCAGTGGTGGCGAAGCCGCCCAGCAGCATGCCCCACAGCATGCTGATCAACTCCGCATCCGACAGCGTGTCGGCATCGTCGTCGTGTGCGCCGACCAGCATTGACACGATGTCGTGGCGGGAATCGGTGCGCTTGCGCTGTATGAGGTCGCCGAAGTAGGCCTGCACCCTGGCGCTGGCCGCGTCCGCCGCGGCGAGCTGGGGATCGCTGGCGTGCGGGCTCAGGCCTTCCACAATGGCGCTGATGCCGGCGACGAGCCCGAACATGTCGTCCTGGGGCATGCCGAACAGTTCGCCGAAAACCAGCATGGGCAAGGCCAGCGCGAATTCCTGATGCAGGTCCACTGCCTCCCCGCGCTCCAGTGCGGGCGCCATGCCGTCCAGGCGCGCTGCCACAATGCGAGCGATGGTCGGCCTCAGGTTGTCGATCTGGCCGATGGTGAAATCGCGCGAGATCAACCGGCGCAGACGCGTATGCGTCGGTGGTTCCTTCATCGCTAGCGTGGACGCCAGCAGATTGAGTGACAGGCTGGTCGCCGCACGCGGGAAATAGCGCGCCAGTTCGCCCGGCGCCGGTCCCCGAAAAGCATCGCCCGTGGCCTTGAGCGCCCAGTAGATGTCGGCGTGGCGGCTCAACAGAAAGAGGCCCGACGCCGCGCGATGCACCGGATCGTGCTCGCGCAACCACCGCATGAACGGATACGGGTCATGGATGCACGCTGGCGACGCCAGTTCGGCGAAGGCGTCCCGGCATGCTGCCGTGGTTTCTTGCACGTCCATCTTGGTTACCTGTTGGCTGGCTGATCTGACCGGCGCGCGCCAGGCGCGCCGGCAATTGCGGAGAAGATCGCGATCCTCGGCGGCGTCCGCGCATCACCAGAGCACCGGGAACTCCTCGAACCCGCCAGTGATGATCTCCTTGCGCAACTTCAGTTCTTCGGGCGCCACGGCCAGGCGCAGCGCGGGAAAGCGCTGGAAGATCGAACCGAACACCACCTTGAGTTCCAGCCTGGCCAGCGCCGCGCCGATGCAGTAGTGCGGCCCGTAGGAGAACGCCAGGTGCGGGTTTTCGTCGCGTCCGATGTCGAAGATTTCCGGGTCGTCGAAATGGCGCGCATCGAACGACGTTGCCGGCAGGCCGACCAGCACCTTGCTCTCCGCGGGAATATGCACGCCCGCGATGGTCACGTCGGTGCTCGGATAGCGCATGATGCCGTCCCAACCCGCGCCCGGCGGGTACATGCGCAGGATTTCCTCCACCGCCTTATCCACCAGAGATGGATCGCCGACCAGGCGTTCGCGCTGTTGCGGATGGCGGAACATGGCCAGCAGGCCGAATTCGATCTGCGCGACGGTGCTCTCGTGCCCCGCCACCAGCATTCCCGCCGCCAAGCCGATCGCCTCTTCCTCGGTCGCCTTGCCCTGGTCGACCGCCGCGAGCAGATCCGTCAGCAGGTTGTCGCCCGGATCCTGGCGCTTGTCCCGCATCTTGCCGCGAATGTAGGCGCGCAGTTCTTCCCAGGCCAGGCGCGACGCGCTGCGCGGGCCGCTTTCATGCTGGTGCGTCATCACCTCGTCGGACAGCCCGGCGAAAAAGGCGTGATCCTCGTAGAGCACGCCCATCAGCGCGCTGATCACCATGGCCGGAAGCGGAAAGGAGAGGTGGCGCCGCAGGTCGGCGGGCTGGGGCTGGGCCGCCAGTGTCTCGAACAACTGCGCGGCGATCGCCTCGACCTGCTGCTCGAGCAGCTTCACCCTGCGGTTGCTGAAGGCCGGCGCCACGATCGTGCGTAACCGGGCATGCTCGCCCCCCTCGTGCGAGACCAACCACCCCGGCGATCCGAGAATCACCGAATCCGGGGTGAATGCCGCCGGCGGCATTCCCGAGGGCCGGAACGCCGCGTCGGACAGCACCGCCTTGGCTTCATCGTAGCCAGTCACCCACCAGCCTTCGTGCCCGGACGGGAAGCGCACGCGGTGGATCGGACCGTTGGCGCCTAGCGCCAACATCTCGGGCGAGGCCTCGATGTGATCGACGCGCCACATCGGCAGCGTCGGCAAGGGTTGTTCGGACATGGTGGCACTTCACTCTCTAAGCGATGGAAGGGCGGAAGGTGACCGGCAGGCGCTACGGGCATCGAATGACGTAAGACGGCATGTAGACGACGTCCTCCGCGGCGTAGCCCGACTCGATTATCAAGATCGGCCAACGTCTAACTGCCTAGGCATACGGCGCGGCGAGATGCAGAACGTTATCCTGCGCCTTCGAGTTCAGGATAAGGCGAGTGTGGCGGGCCTTTGAGTCGCAGCCGGCCATCAAGATTTCCTGCGCAAGGGTTCGACCAAGGCGGCGAGCCTGTTTGGTAGGGGGCGGTTTCGCCGAGCGCCCCTTCCCATAGAATGCTATCCGATGCGGATTTGGCATTTGCTTTTCTTTCTTCGTTCCATCGATCGCGGTGTCATCCACGAAATGAATCGGTCGGGGCTCCCGGCTCGCAACGAGGGACCTTCAAAACTCGTGCCAATTTGGCGACCCAGCAGAAGAAAAAAATTGTGCTTGCTTTTCGGCGGATTAGCCTGAGGCCAGACAAGAGCTCGGCGATATAGGCCGGTGTCGCGGACCAACAAAGGCGACAGAACAGTGTCGGATAGTCGTCAGACAAACCGGCGACACCTTCTTTATCAGTTGTCCTGTCCTGGAATGATGGCAGGCCACCTGACCGCAGATCGTGTCTCTGGGAGTGGTGTAGCTGACGGCATTGGTCGCCGCGCTCTCCGGCAAGGGCCGGAATGATCAGCGCGCCACTGCCGGCAGGCTGATGAGCGGATCATCGCCCATCTGGTTAATGGTCAAGAGTCATGTAGCGCGCCCGCTGCACAGCCCATTCATCGTTCTGTTCTAGGAGCAATGCGCCGACAAGTCGGACGATGGCGTCGTCGTTGGGGAAGATGCCGACGACCTCGGTGCGCCGCTTGATCTCGCCATTGAGGCGTTCGATCGGGTTTGTGCTGTGCAACTTGGTCCGATGCTCCCTGGGGAAGCTCATGTAGGCGAGCACGTCGTGTTCGGCATCGTCCATGATGGCGGCGAGCTTCGGCGCCTTGGGCCGGATCTGGTCGGCAACGGCATGCCACTGCACGTTTGCGGCTTCCGCCGTCTCCTGGGCGAAGGCGGTGGCGATGAAGGCCAAGACGACGCGGCGGCCGCTCTTGCCGGCATGCGCCAGCACGTTGCGGGCGAAATGAACTCGACAGTTGCCAGGTGGCGTTGAGCACCTTGGAGACCGCCGCTTTGATGCCTTCGTGGGCCGGCACGGCTCAAGGCCCCATCTGCTCGGCGGCTCAGGTTCGCATCCGACTGACGACATGATGCCATCCGTCCAATCATCGTACGCTCAAGTCCCGGACGCTCTTATTCTCAACTACGTCCTGCTCGGCGTGGCCCCGCCGGCGGCCGCTGGACCACAAGTGCTTTGACAGTTTTTAGGCTGGCGCTTGCAGCCTCGCCTGAGAGTAGTTCGCGACTTGCGACCGAGAAGGATTCTATCGATCTCGGAGCCTGGTCGCGTCCCACCATCAGACGCGCGAATGATCAAGCGCGAAGTGGTCAACTGGCTGACATCAAGGGCTTGGCCAAACGGCTGGAGTAGATGCCCTTGCGTTCGTGAGCGGACGGCTTGACGAGGCGATGGGACGCTCGCCCGCATTCTGACTGCTAATCGGCAAAACTTCCGAAATTGTCCTGCAGCTTTTGCAGCCGCTCGCTGCGTTTCTTGACCGATGGGCCAAGACGGTGGATCACCTCATCCACAAGAAGACCGAGGAAGGTTGTCATTGGCGCGTTACTTTCCCAGAACATATCGACGTCGGTGGCAATTCGGAACACGTCGTCGGTGAGTTCCTGCGCCCAGTAGCACACGGAGTCCGTGATTATGACAAGATTGATGTTCGCCTGCGAGGCCTGCCGGGCCAAGAGCATGGCCTGCTTTGCGTAGCGCCGGACGTCTACAACAATGAGGAGCGGCCTTCCGGTTTCGTCTGCGAACAACTCGCTGTATGTGCCGCTGGCGCCGTCCATGAAACCGACATTCGGGCGGGCGTATTCGAGGCGGAGGGCAAAGTCCATGGCCAGGCCGCGCACAGTCTGAAAGCCAGCCACATAGACCCGATCGGCGTTGGCGACCATCTCTGCCACTTCTCCGAAACGTTCTGTGCCGGCCTGCTCATAGGCGCTGATGACAGCCTTCAATTCCAAATCGAGACTTGCGGCACGATCCTGCGCGGCACTATCCGCCTCTTTCCTGGACCGCTCAGCGGACGTCATGCGCTCATATCGTTCTCCGACAAGCCAGGCAATCTGATGGATTGTGCTGCCCAGTTCCTCCTTAAGTGCAGCGAGATTCTCATAGCCGAGTGAACGCAAGAAGCGCCCGACGGTCATAGGGCTGAGTTTGAGCTTGCTCGAGATCGAAGCCGCGGTTTCAAAGGGTATGTCGCGGATATTCGTGACGAGATAGGCGGCGATGGCGCTTTCCGCCTTCGAGAAGGTCGCCTGCCGTTCCTTAATCTTCTCCACGAAGGGAAAAGAGGGCGGCTCCGGCTGGGGCGCTTGCTTGCGGCTCATGCGTTCAATCGTCCATAGTTGCGCATAATCTCCTTAACCGCATCGTGCTCGATGGCGGCAACAAGCCTGTGCTCGCGCCCCACCATCGATTCGGCCGCCACCATGGCATTGATGATCGCTTCCTCCACCGCCTGCGCCGTGGCCTCAAACAGGGGGTCGAGCCTGTTGTTCGGTAAGAAAGCGAGATCGCCGATAGCGGGTGCTGTGGCCGACTCACTGGTGGTCAGGTTTACTGTCGAGAAGGCAAGGCAAAGGTCGCCCGATCCGTCTCCTGCCGGCGTGCCCGTGCGGCCGATGCCGAGGCCCGCCCGCCGTGCGACGCGCTCCAACTGGGTAGGCATGAGAGGCGCGTCTGTCGCCACCACCGCAATGATCGAACCCTGCTCGCCGGCCCAAAGCCGGTTCGATGTGAGGTGTTCGCCGACAGGAACGCCGAGAATTCTGAGGAGCGGTCGAATTCCAAAGTTTGCCTGAACGAGGCAGCCGACGGTATAGCGGGAACCGAGCAAGTCGACCACGCGAGACGACGTCCCCGTGCCGCCCTTGAACTCGAAGCAGATCATTCCCGTCCCGCCGCCGACATTGCCCTCGGCCAGCGGTCCGCTGGAAGCGCCATCCAGAGCCTCCTTCACATGCGCGGCGGTAACGTGAAAGGCGTCCATGTCGTTAAGGTAGGCATCGCATGTCTCGCCGACCACGGGCAGCATGAACTTATAGGGTCCGACGCCGGTGTCGGGCTTGTCGATCATCCATTCCAGGATCGACTGATGAACGGTTCCAAGGCTGTGGGTATTGGTGATGGCGATCGGTCCCGTGAAATAGCCAGCCTCCTTGATCCAGTGTGTTCCAGTCATTTCGCCATTGCCGTTAAGGGAGTGGAATCCCGCCCACACAGGCGCCCGAAGAGGACCGCTGCGGCCTCGCGGAAGGATGGCAGTGATACCGGTGCGCGCTGGTCCTCTGCCCGACGGCGGCGCGTCGCTGATCACGGTCGAATAGCCCACCTCTACGCCGGCAACATCGGTTACGGCGTTATGGAAACCGGTCTTTCCGGAAAACGGCAGCCCTAGTTCGCGTGCCCGCGGCTTGGCCGACGCATCAGATGCCAAGCGCTGAGTGGTTTTCATTGGTATCCTCGTCTGTTGAATTTTCCAGTCCGTCGTACTTTAGCGAGCGGTCGCGCCAAATGATAGGTAAATAATATTCTTTACAATACGATAGCATTATAACAAAATTGTCAGACACACGTTTTCAGGATTCGCTTCCTGAGCGCGATGTCTGGTCTACCGGTTCCCTGTAGAAGGAAGCATGATGACGGGCGAAACCATACCTTCAGCTGCACTCAGCCATCTTCAGGATCGCAGCCCGTGGCTGTGGCTTAATGCTGGGGCGCGGGCTTATCCGGCGGATGTGCCCGAGTTGACACGGCAAGTTGCCGAGGCTCGCGACCGGCTGCGCCGATCTGAAAGGTTGATCCGGGCGCTTTTCAAGCTCTCCGACACCGGATACTCACCCGTCTACTCGCCCCTACTTCCGATCACGGGGATCGAGCCCGCACCGACAGGACCGTGGTTCGTCAAGGCTGATCACGCTTTGCCGATTGCCGGCTCGATAAAGGCGCGTGGCGGCTTCCACGAGGTGATCGCGCACGCCGAACGACTGGCAATCCAAAACGATTTGATCGAGCCGGGTCAGGATCTCCTGCCGCTGGCGTCTTCCGAAGCGCGAAATTTATTTGCGCAGCACTCCGTCGTCGTCGGAAGCACCGGCAACCTTGGAGTTAGCATCGGTCTGTTCGGCGCGGCTCTTGGGTTTAGGGCCGTCGTGCACATGTCCACCGATGCCAAGGCGTGGAAAAAGCAGCGGCTGCGCGACCATGGCGCGACCGTTGTGGAACACGCAGGTGACTACGGCGAAGCAGTCGCACGTGGGCGAGAGATAGCTCTAGGCGATCCAAGCGCATATTTTGTCGATGACGAGAAATCCGCCGACTTGTTCAGTGGCTATGCCTGCGCAGCGTATGAATTGGCAGATCAACTTGCTGCCGCGGGTGTGCTTGTGGATTCTGAGCATCCGCTAGTCGTTTATCTGCCTTGCGGGGTTGGTGGCGCACCCGGCGGCATCACCTATGGGCTAAAGCTGATATTCGGTCCGCAGGTACATTGCTTCTTCGCTGAACCGACCGACTCTCCTTGCATGCTGGTGCAGATGTTAAGCGGGCCTAGCAAGGCGGTTTCCGTCTATGACATCGCACTGACCAACCGCACGGAACTCGATGGCCTCGCTGTGGGAGCGGCTTCGATGTTTGTCGCGCCTCTGCTCTTCGACCGTTTGGCCGGCATATACACCATCGGCGATGCTGAAGCGTTTGGCTGGCTTCGTCGGCTGCATTCGATCTGTGGTATTGACGTCGAGCCCTCCGCTGCAACGGCACTGGCGGGACCATCTCGCCTTACCGACGTTGCGCTCGGCTCGGTCCCAAAACTTTCCCAGGCAATTCATGTTAGTTGGACAACTGGAGGCTCATTGGTGCCATCGCACGAGTTTCAAGCCTATCTCTCATGCGGATCGGGACTGTGAATCCCGGAACGCGTTTATACGCAGACAACGTGACATCGCACCTTCTGCAGTTGCTTAATGCGTTTTTTGGCCGAAGGGCCAAGACGGCAGATGACGTCGTCTACGATAAGATTAAGAAAGCTTGTCACCGGCGCGTTGCTTTCCCAGAACATGTCAGCATCAGTGGCGATCCGGAAAACATTGTCCGTGAGATCTTGTGCCCAGTAGCAAGCCGCATCCGAGACGATCACGAGATCAATGTTCGCTTGCGAGGCCTGCTGCGCCAAGAGCACGGCCTGCTTCGCGTAGCGCCGGACATCCACGACGATGAGAAGTGGCTTTCCAGTTTCGTCCGCGAACAGTTCGCTGTAGGTTCCGCTAACGCCATCCACGAAGCGGACATGCGGGCGCGCGTATTCGAGACGCATGGCAAAGTCCATAACTAGGCCGCGCACGGTCTGAAAGCCCGCCACATAAACCCGATCCGCTTTGGCGACCAATGCGACAACGTGACTGAAGTGTGACGTGCGAGCCAACTCGTAGTTGCTGACGATTGCCTTCAGCTCCAAGTCGAGACTCCTCGAAAGGTCCGGTGCGGCTCCGTCCTCCTCGCTCTTGGAACGATCCGGCGAGATGATATGTTCATAGCGCTCGCCCACGAACCAGTCGATCCGATGAACGGTGCTGCTCAACTCCTCCTTCAGGGCGGAAAGGCCTTCATAGCCGAGGGAACGCAGGAAGCGCCCCACCGTCATAGCGCTGACATTCAGCTTGCGGGAGATCGAGGCCGCCGTCTCGAACGGGATCTCCCGGAGATGGGTGAGAAGGTAAGCCGCGATGATGCTTTCTGCCCGCGAGATTGTCGCCTGCCGCTCCTTGATCTTCTCGACGAAAGGGTAGGCGACAGGCGCCTGATGCGCCGCATCTTTTCGGCTTGTGCTATTCAGTCGTCCATAGTTGTGCATGACGTCCTCTAGAGCATCATGGTCCGTCCTCGGAAGGTGTTCGGATGCGGCAGTAGGAATGGACTACCTCCACCTACTTTACTGCGCATCAGCCCCATCCATCAGCCGTTCCCGTGACGAGCCGCTGCTGCGGCTCAAATGGACATTGGGAGATATGTCAGCAATCACGACGATTGCCTGGCCGATGAAGCGATGCGGCGACCGAAAGCACGTGATCCCCGACATACGATCGAACGGATCTTGAGCCAAGCGTCGTCAAGACCTCGTTAGGTATAGAACCTATTGCTTTGGCGAGCTCATCTAGCGATTGCGACGGGCCACAGACCTCGACCAGATCACCGAGCGACGGCTTTAGATCCGCTGCCGAGCTAAGGTCAATGATCGATGTGTCCATGGAAACGCGACCGATGACGTGGGCTGACCGACCTTTATAATAGACCTCCAGTCCATCCTGATTCCCAAGACTTGGGTAGCGCGGGTATCCGTCTGCATAACCCATAGAGATGACCCCAATCAGGCTGTCCCCTTGGAGCCGGAAAGCTCGTCCGTAGCCTACATAATCTCCTTGTCTATGAGTCTTCACCTGGAGGAGCCTCGCATTGGCTGAAATGATTTGTCGAAAGGGGTTGCTGCGGGTCACAAACGGATTACCGCCATAGAGACCAATACCCGAACGCACCAGGTCGAAGTGAGCATTAGAACCGAGGAAGCACCCTGCCGAGTTCGCGAGCGAGGCCCGTCGGAGCTCTGCAAACTCCCTTCGGACTTGCCAGAAGGTCTCGATCTGCTCCCCGTTGCGAGGATCTGAGGGATCGTCGGCGCAAGCAAAGTGGCTCATGATCAGATCGAAATATTGCGTGCGGCCTGCGATCAGACGTTTCAGGGCAGGCAGTTCCTCGACCCGGAAGCCGAGCCGATTGATCCCGGTGTCGACATGAAGGGCGGCCCCTCCAGTCCAGGCTTCACGTTGGCAGAACGCGATCCAAAGCCGAACCTGAAGTTCCGACGTGAGTACTGGTTTGAGGTTGAGCGTCTCATAGGCGGGTTCGGTTCCAGGAAGAAGACCGTTCAGGACATAGATCTCGCCAGCGGAGTTGTGCCGGCGAAGCCGAGCCCCCTCCTGGAGATGAGCCACGAAAAAGGTTGTGCAACCGTTGGAGGCCAAACGGCGAGCAACTGCACTGAGTCCCACCCCATAGGCGTCCGCCTTGACGACTGCCGCAACGGTGGCACCAGGACAACGAGCCCGGAACTCGTCGTAGTTCCAGGCAAGATTGTTGAGGTCAACCGTTATGTCGAGTGAATGGCAATGAAGCATTGGCCCTGGGCAGTGACCTGCAACCTCCTAGGAAGCGGAAATGGTAGCGAAGCTGCCATTGGTTATCGCAATCCATAACGGATGCGGCCGGTCTCGATCTTGCGAACCTCTTCGCGATGCCTTTGGTAGATCTCATTGGAGGCAGCCAGCCCAATGACATGGCACAGATCGAATCCCGCTTTTGCGAGCATCATCGGAAAAATGCTTCCTGCCGTCAGACCCGGGACCACATTGACTTCGAAGAAATAGACGCGTTGATGGTCATCGACGATGAAATCGAGGCGCCCGAAGGTGTGGAGCCTGAACTCCCGAGCAATCTTCGTTGATATCGAGGAGATGCGGGTCTGAAGGTTGTTCTCAATCTTATGGAACTCAACAATGTAGCTGCCTTTCTGCGTCTTCTGATCATAGCCCAGAAATCCCGAGGGATTATTGATCCGCGCAACCGGAAGTACTGTAACTTCATGGCGGTTAATCAAGACGCCGCAGGTGTACTCTGTTCCGACAATCCGTTGCTGGACCAAGAATGAGGCATCATACGCAGCGATCCGTTCGGAATAGGAACGAAGGCCCTCCTCCGACAGATTGTCGACACACTCGGTGAGGAAGGATCCTCCGAGCGTGTTCGGCTTGAGAACACATGGTCCAGCAAGGTACATCAGAGCCTCGGCTATGCCAGCGTCGAGATCACCTTGGGAGACGTGGATCGTCGGAATGGAGGTCAGATCGGGACAAAGTCGATTGGCGATTAAGCCCTGCAAATACTTATCCGCGGAGAGCATGGCCGCAGTCTTGTCACCAAAGCTGCCCGGGACATCATAGAATTGGGCAAGAGCCTGGATCTGCCCGTCCTCTCCGTCTTGGCCCTGAAGAAGTGAGAAGACGAAAATGCTGTCATTTTTTAGTATATAAGCGAGCGAGGTGAGCGGATAGGTCTCGGCGCGAGTCGTAAACTCATCATGCTTGGGAAGGCGATCCCGGTTGAGGGCGAGCCTGAGCAAATCCCCGGATTGGCTGATATAATAAATAAATGCTGGCGAAATACTCACATCAACAGCGTTGTTAAGGACGTCAGCGAAGTGATTGTACATTGCAATCGACCAGTCGTGTTCAACGGACCGTCCGCCATACATGAGTGCCAATAGCATGCTCGTTTCCTCTTCGGACTAAGTTGCGAGGCGGCTTATTGCTGAGTTTGGAATGTCGCGGCCTAGGCCGATCTCGCCGATCAGCGAGGGACTCGGACCGGGATCAAGACCTTCCCATCGCTGAGCCCTTGCGGACCGCGAACGTCATCGCTCCATCCTCCCGGACGCTGACATCGTAGAACATGCGATCGCGGACAGAATTGCCCCGATTGAACGTTAATATTCGCGGCTTGATCTTGGCGATCTGCTCCTTATCAACGTACGCGGAGGAGCAAACGATGATCTCGTCTCCGACCTGGCAGGTACGAGCGGCAGCTCCGTTCAGCACACAGCAACGGGAACCCCTTTCACCATAAATGACATACGTGCTGATACGCGCACCTGACGCCTTGTTCCAGATGTCAACGAATTCCAGTGGAAAGATCCCCACCTCATCGCAGTGATCCGGGTCCAGTGTGATCGAACCGTGGTAGTTCAGATCCGCATCAGTGACGGTAATGCCATGAAGCTTGGCGGCTACGACTTTTCTCATCTACCAGATCCTCTTTAGGTCATGGAACGCTACGCGGTGGGAGGTGGTGGATTTGCCGGTGCGTCCATTCCCGTAGAAGGCGATCTGACGCAGACCTGCCATGGTGCTTTCCTCTCTTCGTTCCATTGGTCGCGAGAGCCGCGGCATGCGTGCCGGTTGGCCGCAGCCGCCGCCGTGCACTCAGGGACTTTCAAAACTCGTGCCAATTTGGCGGATCGAGCCTCAGAAGAGATGTTGTGCTTATGCTTCAAGGGCTCCCATGATAGTGCGGCAAGCGCCGGGCCGAGCGCTACCGTGTCGCGACCGTGACAAATCCGACAGATGTCGAGCGAAATCCAGACAGATTGGCAGATTTTACGACGGCTCAAGCCGGACTCGAAAGGAGCTCAATAATAGCCCGGTGCGTACGTCGCTGCGAAAACGGCCAACTGAAAGAACATTCAGCGAACGGCTATTTTGACCTCGGCGCCGATGCGCCCGACGGTGGCCCTATGAACGCGAAAGAGACGAGCGATTTCAGCTGCCGGACGGCCTTCATTTAACATGCCGATGATTTCGGAGCACTGATTGGGCGTTAGTTTCGGCGTCCACCCTTTCGCCCGCGTTCGCGGGCTGCCTGTAGACCCGCCATTGTGCGTTCCCGCACGATAGCACGCTCGAATTCGGCGAGCGAGCCGAGCATCTGCATCATCATGCGTCCCGCCGGCGTCGTCGTGTCAATTGCCTCGGTCAACGAGCCGTGAATGAAACGGCGGCGGACATGGAGCAGCTCGCATTGGACACACCCTCCGTTCCGGCACTGATGCGTTTCAGACCGGCATTCGTGCCGAGTCCATAGAGGCAAAGCAGCAGCCGGCTCTGCAAGGTGGATGCATCAAGGATGACGCGGTTGTCCGAGGTTTTTGTTCCAGACATCCGGTCCTGAGTGCCGCTTCCTTGAGCACGTCCAGCAAGCCTGTGCCCGGCCAGCGGCGCTCGATCTCGGCCTTCACCGCATCGAGGTTCGGCGGGGGCGGTAACGGTTCCAGCGGCGAGAGCGAGATGCGGTTGCGGCCGCGCCAAAGAAGCCGGACATGCGGGTTGTCGGGCAGTCCGGCGTTCAGGCGAATGCAGCGCAGCCGCCATCTCCACCTTGAACCTGGATACGAAGGCCTTCGCATCCATCGTATGGCCGAGGTCGCGATAGTAATCGGCGCGTCGTCGGTAAAATCCTGCGGCAGGTCCTCATCTGGGTTGCGATAGCGATCAGCCCCCACCACCCAGATTTCCTTACAGCGAATTCGCTCCCGTAACAGAGTTGATGCGCTTGATCTGCCAGCAGCCGGCGCCATCCCGTTCCAAGACCAGGTCGCGCCAGCGGGCGGGAACCACGCCTTCGATCGGAAGGCCGTCTTCAGGGTGGATGACGCGTCGGTCCTCCCGATGGCGGCGGCCGGTCCGGCCAGCCCAATCGTAGCCATCGAGATCGGTCAGCGCGGCCGAAAGCTGCTCGGCCAGATAAGAAACAGGCTCCGCTGGAATCTCACTCGCGTGATCGATAAATCTTCCCGCCCAGCGGTACATCTCGATCTGCGCAGCAAAACCAAGCCTGGTCCGTAACGGCTTTGTCTCGATCAGCGCGAGTTCATCAAAGTTGAGGCTCCACCATCTGGCGAGTTCCGCGCCATCCCAATTCTGCTGCACGCCACGCTCCCACGTTAGCCTTCCGATGGCTATCTTTGCGTGCGAGTATGTTCCCTTCAACACGAAGCAGAAGTTTCTCCATCTGTTAATGCAGTTGGCCGTTTTCGCAGCGACGTACGCACTGGGCCGAATGGCAGCGTATCAAGATCAGTAAATCTGACGCGCTCTTTGCCGGATGATAAACACTGTAGAGATTGTCGAGTTTCGTGCCACAGGACAATGGCGCCAGAGCCTTAGGCGCCAGAGCAGATGCAGTTCAAAGCCTATTCCCCTGAGGCTATCGCTTCTATCTGGCTGGTTTACACGGCCCGAACCAAACCCTTACGCCAACTTGCGTGCCGGATTTGCCGCTCCGTTTGCATTCCACCGCTTGCCCGCTAGCCGGTGGCCGCCTTTGCGACCTTTCGGTCGGGCCCGCGACATTCTTGTCAAGTTTCGAACATAAGAGGGTTGCAAATAGGACACGCTTGGAGAATTCGATCCTCACGGAATCAGGGCGCTTGCCGAAGAGCGCGCGCTCATGGTTGCTGCGACAGGCGCGTGTTCGCGATAGCCGTGCCTCCGCACGCAAGAACACGCTAGCGGCACACGCTACGCAATCGCTGCAGTGCCCGCCGGTGTGAGGTAGTGCATCGGCTCGGCTTCCGGTTCGTCTTTGCCCAGCCGGGCGGAAGCGCCGAATATCCGCACCATACAGCGCCGTTGTTGAGTGTGGTTACGAGGCGATTATAGCGCGCGCCCGATCTTGGCGAAGACACGGCCTCCGAAAAAAAAGGGCGGTCCAAAAGCATCTCTATTTGAAATGGCACGCCGCTTGCTGCTCCTGGGTTAGAGCCCATCAAATGACGAGGAAAGCGATTTGCGCCATGCCCGACACGCGAAGCTCTAGACCGTGGCCTGAGGAGACGGTGCCCGTTCCCGCTGAACATAGCTACATAGTCTCCTCCGGAGGTCCGTGCTCGGTAGCCGCTTTGCGCACCGCTGGTCCGATGCCGGCACGCCAATACATGGCGCTCGCGCAATTGCCGTTTACCGGTTCTGATCAGCATGTGAGTGCCCAAGAGCCCTATCAAAGGGTCGCCCAAGCCAAGGTCGGCGGGTCACTGGCAAATAACGACAATACGCTCAACCAGTTCAGTGACGCGGGTCTCTTGCGTGAAGTCACATTTGAGGCCTCCACACGCTTCCGACATTGGCTACTTCCGGCCGCTATCACTTTTTCCCGGGCACGAGCGCGAGTGATCGATGCCGCTTCCGGCGTCATAGCCGTGGAAAGATTGCCCAAGCGGCTCAACGGCCTCCAGCTCGCTCAGATCGATTGCGTTCGGCTGGCGAAGACCAGCAGCCAAGACGTTCCCATACATCGGGATGGAAAAAGGAGGGTGCGAGCCGCGAGGCGTCATTTCGTGCCCGGCATACGAGCCTTTGCTCGGTATTGCGCCAGCCTCTGCCAGAATCCAGCGCGCCAGTTTTTTTCTTGAGGAGCAAGTTGATGACCGTTCAAAAGAAGGTTCCCTTCGTCACCTTTCTCACGCGTGTTCGCGATGAGTCAGTCCAGGGGCCAAATCCATATCGCTGGGAAGAAAAGACATCTGACGACTACTTTGCCGGCAAGCGCGTCATCCTGTTCTCACTGCCTGGCGCCTTCACCCCGACCTGCTCGACCTACCAACTGCCCAAGTTCGAAGAGCTCTATGATGAGTTTGAGAAGGAGGGAATTGACGCGATTTACTGCGTCTCCGTCAACGATGCCTTCGTCATGAATGCGTGGGGGAAGTCCTTGGGCCTGCAGAAGGTCGAGCTCATCCCGGATGGCTCAGGCGAGTTCACACGCAAGATGGGCATGCTGGTCGCCAAGGACAATCTCGGCTTCGGGATGCGGTCCTGGCGCTACGCCGCCCTGATCAACAATGGCGTGGTGGAGCAGTGGTTCGAGGAGGAAGGTTTCTCCGACAACTGCGAGGCCGACCCCTATGGCGTCTCATCCCCGCAAAACGTTCTCGAAACGCTGAAAGCCGCCGCATGACCTAGAAAACGTCTCACTGGTGCCATTGCCCGCCCCAAGAGGCTCCTCGACAGGACCATCGCGCTCACCATGCAATCCTCAGCAAGCCTGCTTCAGCGCCAGAAGCAATCCATGGTCGCATCGCCTCAACTCATTGAGTCGATTCGCTTGCTGCAACTGGCGCATACTGAACTGCATCAGTTCGTGGAGCGGGAAATCGAGAAGAACCCAATCTTGGAATCTGCGTCAAACGATGGCGGGCCTTTTGACGATGTTTCGATTTCGGGAGCGGATCAGCCTATCGGCCCAGGCGCAAACGCCGTTGACGGACCGACCGGGGCAGGGTCGCCTGAACGGCTCGGGCAATGGAAATCACTTCGCAACACGACCAACAACCCGCCGGGCAATGGCCCTTCCCTCGACGAGTTTGCCACCCTCGCCGAAACATTGCACGACCATGTCGCTCGTCAGATCGCCCTCACTGCGTTCACACCACAGGAGCGGCTGATCGCTGGCCAGCTTGCCGCCGATCTGGAAGACACTGGCTATCTTCGGGCAAACCTTTTGGAGCTGGCCGAGAGCCTGAATGTCCGTGAGGCTGATGTGGAACGGGTTCTCGGAACCTTGCAGCAATTTGATCCACCGGGAATTTTTGCGCGAACTCTCAGAGAATGCCTCGAGATCCAGTTGCGCCAGCGAAACCGGCTCGACCCGGCAATGGCAGCTTTGGTTGCCCATCTTGAAATGCTTGCGCGACGCGATTTTCAGGCACTGAAGCAGCATTGCGGCGTCGATGAAGAAGACCTTCTCGACATGATGCATGAGATACGGGCGCTCGATCCCAAGCCTGGAAACCGGTTCCAGTCCGGTGCGTCGGAATCCATCATACCCGACGTGTGGGTCACGCCCTCGCCGGGAGGCGGATGGCAGATCGAACTTGATCCGGCCACACTGCCCAAGCTGCTGATCAACCAAGCCTACTATGCCGAAGTCTCGCGTCACACCGTCCAAAATTCGAAAGATCAAGCATTTCTCAACGAATGCTTGCAAAACGCAAACTGGCTGATCCGCAGTCTCGATCAACGCGCCAAGACGATTGTTAAGGTTGCGGCTGAAATCGTGCGCCAGCAGGATGCCTTTTTTGAACATGGCGTCGCCCATCTGCGGCCTCTCAATCTCAGGACCGTCGCTGACGCGATCGGCGTGCACGAGTCGACCGTAAGCCGGGTGACCTCGAACAAGTACATGCTTACCCCGCGCGGAGTCTTTGAACTGAAGTATTTTTTCACCGTTGCGATCGCGTCCTGCCAAGGCGGCGATGCGCACTCCGCCGAAGCTGTCCGCCATCGGATCAAAGCGATGATTGCCGCAGAATCTCACGGTGACGTGCTTTCCGATGAGGACATCGCTGCCCGGCTGAAGGAAACCGGCATCGATGTTGCGCGCCGCACCGTCACAAAATATCGCGAAGCAATGAACATCCCCTCCTCCGTGCAACGCCGCCGGGAAATGCGCTTGTGTTTTTAAATTTGGGTCAAGGCAGCCAACATCAGGTTGCATTGCATCAAAGTGGAGACTTCGTTCATGACCCAATCCGCGGCAGGCGTCGTGGACGCTGTTCTGCACGACTCAGAAAAGCCCGTCCCACCGTCTGGTCCCGCATGGGGTGCGGTCATTTCGCTTTCCTTGGGCACCTTCGGGCTGGTGACCGCAGAGTTTCTGCCTGTTAGCCTGCTCACGCCGCTCGCACATGATCTCGGTATCACCGAGGGAGCGGCTGGACAGGCGATGACGGCGACCGCTATCGTCGGGGCGATCTCGGCGCCGACGGTGGCCATCATCACAAAGCGCCTGGACCGCAGGATCGTCATGTGGGCGATGACGCTGCTGCTGATCCTGTCGGACGTTCTGGCGGCCGGCGCGTGGTCGCTGGCGGTTCTCCTGACTGCACGCGTCGTGCTCGGCATAGCGCTCGGAGGCTTCTGGTCGATGTCGGCAGCACTGGCGATGCGGCTCGTTCCAAGCCACCTCCTGCCGCGCGCTATGTCGATCATCCTCACCGGCGTTTCCGTGGCTACCGTTTGCGCAGCTCCAATCGGCGCTTATGTCGGCGATATCTGGGGATGGCGAAGCGCCTTCATGCTCGCCGCAGTTGGCGGCGCGGCTACACTGCTGGTGCAACTCATAACCATTCCGAGACTGCCTCCGATTGGAGTGGCTAGCTTCCGCAGCCTGCTGGATGTGGCTAAGATTCCGATGGTCAAGGTCGCGCTTGTGGTCGTCCTGCTGGTCGCTTCCGGCCACTTCGCCGGAATCACTTATATCCGCGCCTTCCTCGAGAAGATTCCCGCGCTTGACGTCGAGACGATCTCGCTTGTGTTGCTTGCTTTTGGCATCGGCGGATTCTTCGGCAATTTGGCCGGCGGGCTTCTAGCCGAGTACAGTCTCAAGGCAGTCGCGGCCCTTGCACCGCTGCTCATAGCGATAGCCGCTGTTTCGCTGCTGACGACGGGAGCATCGGCCTTCGCCTCGGCGATTGCGGTTGCAGCGTGGGGCTTTGCCTTCGGCGCGGTGCCGGTGGGATTACAGACGTGGATGGTGCGGCGGGCAGTTCCCGAGCAGGCCGAAAGCGCCGGTGTGCTGATGGTCGTAGCATTCCAAGTGGCAATCGCAGCCGGCGCGATTTTCGGCGGACTATTGGTGGACAATATTGGGATTGCCAGTGCCATTGCCTACAGTGCTGTTGCCACGTTCCTCGCCGCCCTGACAGTGTTCCTGCTCGGCCCGAAGCGCGAAACCTAGACCGCCTGACAGAAGAGGCCTCAGCAGCGCAGCGGGACGAGAGATGCAATCGCATGCACGGCGCGGCGCGATCCTCCGCATGATTACGCATGGTCAGCGCAAGCGCCTCGCCGGCTTCACCTCCGGGCCATGGCGACCTTCGACGCCAGACACGCGAACCTCGCTGGCACCGGTTTCCACTTGGCGACGATGAGCGCTGCCAGCGCGTTGCTGGCGGTCATATCCTTGACGACAAGCCGGCATTCTGGGCGAGCGACAGCTACGCGCCGGCCATGCCCGTCAGAACGCCGGTGAAGATGCCGCACGATAGCGCAGCCAGGTCGCGAAATGCCAGTGGTGTCAACGGCGGCCGGATTATCGTCGACCGCGCGAAGCCCTAGGCCGACGCGGGTGCTAAACAGCACCAATCAGGGAGATGGCATCATCAGGACGCGACATAGACCAGCAGTGAATGGCCGGTAAATCAGCTCGGGATAGACCAGCCGGAGCACCGGCACGCCGCGCACCCCTTCGGTAACCATCCGGTCTGGGCCGCGGCAGACGCGTGATCTGTGCTAGACTGGGCGGATGGAGATCGACACGGACAAGATCGATGATGCGGTCTTGGCGCTGCTTTGGCTGACGCTGCACAATGAACGATGCGCCTGGAAGAGCTTTGATTGGGATGTGACGGATCGGCTGCATCGGAAGGGGCTGATTACAGACCCTGCGAACAAGGCCAAGTCCTTGGTCCTGACGGACGAAGGTCTTCAGCGGTCGGAGGAACTGTTCCGCGCGCGTGTTCACGCGGCCGAGGCCATAAGGATCTGGCGGGGCTGCCAATTCCACGGAAGCAGTTCATGAAGCCGGTTCTGCGGCGTATCGGCGACGCGGGTGAGGACGTCGGCCAGCCAGGCCTGCGGATCGACGTCGTTGAGCTTCGCCGTTTATGCCGACCGCCAAACTATGCCGAGCGCCTCTTCCGATCCATGGCGGTATGAAGCGCTTTGCCCGCCATTTCGACCGAGAACCGGTCGTTGACATTCGGCATAGTTCTCATGCTCAAAGGGCGTTCAGGAATTCAAGAAGTCGGTCGTTTGGCCGAAATCGTTCGGCCTTTGCGAGTTCGTATGGCTTCAACTTGCCAAGTGCGGATTCCTTCAGCTCAAGATGTGCGTGAAGATAGGTCAGCGTCGTTTCCATCGCCTCATGGCCCAGCCATAGGGCGATGACCGAACAATCGACGCCCG
>NZ_JAMYRO010000043.1:0-42002 GCF_040321495.1 Mesorhizobium sp. M0408
GGCAGTAGGGCAGTAGGGCAGTAGGGCAGTAGGGCAGTAGGGCAGTAGGGCAGTAGGGCTGTAGGGCAGTCGGGCAGTTGGGCACTAGGGGAGAGGGTGGAGCGCACTTATGGAGATTTCCGTACGGCCCTCCTGCCTTATTTCCCTTACCACTATCCCCCAGCGCCAACTGGTCCGTGATCTCGAAGCGTTCGGAAGCACCGACGCGGATCATGTTCAGGCTGCCCTCGCGGGTGAAGCGGAATTCGCCGGGTGCGTCCGCACCGGCCGGCTTGCCGGCCTTGAAGCTGATGATGCGCGTGCCGCCATCGGGCCAGGTCACGGTCACGTCGGTCTTGTCGCCGGTGCGCACCACGCCTGCCTTGCAGCTGGTCATCGGCTGGCCGAGATAGCGCGCGCAGGGGATGGCGTTGCCGGCACCGGGTACCGGTGTCCCCGGCGGCTGAAGCCGCGCAACGGTCTGTGCGTCGGCCGGGGGCGCCGCGTTGGCCGCGCCGAAATTCCGGACGGGGTCGGCAGCCACGGGCGGCGATCCATCAACCTGTGCAGTCGAGGGGTTTCCAGCGGTCAGGGCCAAGCGGTAAGCGTCCTCGATCGCCACCCTGCCGATTGCGTCAGCGGAGTTCAGCGTTGTTTCGGGACCGGTTGCGCCGAGGCGCGTTGTCAGATCGGGCAGCGGTTGAGAGGCAGGGTTCTCCGTATCGGCCGCCGCCTGGGGCGTCACTTGCTGGGGATTGATGGGGTCGAGGTAGCGTGCGGGAGCCCATCCGCTCAGCTTCGGGTCGTCAATGTCTTGGACTTTGCACCACTTGTAGCCGCTGACGTCGCCGCAGCCGAGGTTTTTCACGCTCGATCCACTCGGCAGCCGCGCCTCGACCTTGCCCATGGCCGACGCCGTGGCGCGCACGTTCAGGAGATCATCCGGAGCAAGACCCGTCACAATCGAGATGATGGGCTCCGGCTCCTGGCCGTTGGCCGGCAACTCCGCCAGCATCAGCGGAGCAGCAACCATCGCAAGCAGCGTCGTCGGGAGTGTTACTGTGCGCCTAATCATCTGCCATGGGCGGTAGGTTCAATTGCCGAAGGCGCGGCCAGGCACGAAAGCGCCATCGCACGCCAGCCGGTTTTTATAGGCGACGAGGCGGCGCTGTGTAAGCCCGAAAAGGTGCCGCGTGTTGAATCGCGACCAGGCCACTTCCGTGAACTAACAGCCGGCAAAATATTGCACATTTCATGTAAATATGCACTCTCTCAAGTAAGGTTGAGGAGGGCAATATGGTCGACCTTGAAATATTTGCGCAGGTGGAAAACATAGTTCGCCAGCGTATCAAGAAAACGCGCGCCGAGATTGAGGCTTCACTTGGTCACATCGCCAACGGCAATCCGCTGGCCGCCGAACAGACCCTCTCCAGGCGCCTCGACAGGTTGCAGGTAAAGGCGTCGCTCAGCCGCACCGAAGCGGAGATGATATCGGCAGCGATCGACATGAGGTCTGCCGGGGAAAGAAAGGCCGCCGCCAAGCAGCCAGGGCCGGAGGCAATTCTCGGCCCAACGCTCGATTTCATCGGGATCGCATTCCTCGAGCGTGGGCGCCGTGCTGCCGATGCGGTTGGCCGCGTTGCCTTTCTCAACGGCAATCCACAAGGATCGGGTTTTCTGGTCGGGCCAAGGCTGTTCCTCACAAACAACCATGTGATTTCGTCGCCGGCGGATTCCCGGCGCTTCCAGGTTCAGTTCGATTATGAGCAGGACGGTGCGAATGCCGTGCGTACGCCGACGACGTTCCTGTTCGATCCTGAATCCTGTTTCGTGACCGATAGCATAGAGGGTCTGGACTACACGCTGATCGGAGTCGGCGAGCGGCGTTCCGGTCCAAAGGAACTGGGGGAGTTCGGTTTTATCTCGCTGTCGGATGCGCGCGACAAGCATATGCTCGGCGAAATCGCCAACATCGTTCAGCATCCCGATGGCCGCTTCAAGGAACTGGTGTTGCGTGAAAACCGGCTGGTGGCCCGCGACGAAACGGTGCAAGTGCTGCACTATGTCGCCGACACCGAACAGGGTTCGTCCGGTTCACCGGTCTTCAACAATGAATGGGAACCTATTGCCCTGCACCATTGGGCTGGCCCGTTCCACGAGGTGACGGGCATAGGTGGCTATGCGCTTGCGCGCGAGATCAACGAAGGCATACGGATCAGCGCCATCGTTGACGATCTGGGTGCTAGAAAGTCCAAGCTGCCGGGCTCCTCGGCATCGGCGGTTTCGCAAGCTCTGGCGATTTGGGCCGGCATGCCGCGCATGATGGACGAGACAGTTCGGCTGAACGCCGATATTCGCGAAGATGTGCCGGACAAGCCGGTGCAGCGGCCGGAACCGGATCGCAATCCGCCGGCGACGAGACACAATGCCGATGGCTCGGTCACCTGGACTTTTCCCGTCGAGATAAATGTCCGGGCGCCGCTGATCGACCGCGACGGAGGCGATGCGAGACGAAGCGACGGCAAAGGCCCGGCAAGCGAACCCGGGAAGGTGGCCATCGCCGAGGCCGCGGGTTGGAAAACAGAGGATTTCGACGATCGTGGAGGGTATGAGCCCGGCTTCATACCGGGCTTTGTCCTGGCAATGCCGACGGTTGCCAATTCACCCTACCGGTTGGCCAAAAACCTTCTTGCCAAACCGGGAGAGGACCCACACGAATTGCGCTACCATCATTTTTCGATCTTGATGAACGCCGATCGCAGGCTTGCCTTCGTCACCGCCTGCAATATCGATGGATTCCGCACCAAGGCGGTCAATCGTGAGGACAAGACGGTCATCGACAACCCGTCGCTTGTCGAATTGGGGGTGGAGTCGATTTCCGGTTCGGAAGCCAGCGATGCTTTCCGGCCGGATCGGCGCATCGACCTTGGCGAGCAGATGAACCAGGAATTCTATTCGAGCCAGAATGTGCCTGGATTTCCCGTCGCAAAATCCAAGGAACGAATCGCTCGAATGTTCCAGAAGGGCCATATTACACTTCGCGGCGACCCCGCATGGGGCGTCGATCAGGAGGCGGTCGCGGCAGAACGCGACACGTTCTTTTATACCAATGCTGCGCCGCAAGTCGGCTTCTTCAATCAAGGAAGCTCGCTTGACCATCCCGGCTCCAAAGGGAAGTTGAGATGGCGCGCGGTAGAAACCTATGTGCTGCGCAACGCCTATACGACGCGAGGCCGTGTCACGGTGTTTGCCGGGCCAGTGTTCGGCGAGGACGATCCTCCCTACCGCTTCGACAGCCATGTTCCGCTGAAGTTCTGGAAGATCGCGCTGTGGTCCGATCAAGCTGGCCTGCGCGCCATCGCGCTGCTGGCGGACCAGAAGCCGGTTTTGGAAGTGATGCCCGAAGCGTTCGGCGAGCGTGCCGAGGCATTCGATGACCCGCTTGAAATTGCCAGGGTATCGGAGTTCCTTTCGACGGTGGCCGAGATTGAAGAGCTGACCGGCCTGAACTTTGGCCAGCAGGTGCGCGACGCCGACATTCGGGCCGGTTCCGAATCCGCCCCAGCACAGACTTTCAACCCAACGCAACTAGCGCCCAAGACGTCACGGCCAAAGCCTTCGGCGACCAAGACTTCGACGTCCAAGACTTCGACGTCCAAGACTTCGGCGGCCAGCACCCGACGTCCTGCCAAGCGATCGAAGCGATCGGCGTCTGACGACTGAAGATTGGACCGGTCGCGACTTCTGCCGCTCGAAGGCGGTCATCCGTTCAGCTAGGGATGAGCGAGCTCAGCCTGGGATGAGCAAGCTCAGCCCGACATAAAGCCGGTGCGCAGCGCGTGAGCCCATTCGGGCCGTCCCGCCTGCTCGGCCTGGCGCGCCGCCGCCTCGTGGTCATAATCGACGGCGATGGCTTCGAAACGATCGGGGTGCAGTTCGACGATGCCATAGCGGGCGTGCGGTGAGCCCTGCTCGGAGACATGCGCCGGCGGCGTATCGTCGTGATAGGCCGGGCAGCCGATGCTGCCTGGGTTGAAAATGATCGGACCGCCGGCAATGCGGATCAGCTCGCTGCGGTGGCTGTGGCCACAAAGAATAATACGGCAGGCGGCATCAATCGCGCCGAGCCGCCGCTCGATGGCGGCCAGCGGCGCGCGCACCAGCCGGCCGTCGACGATCGCGTCAGTCAGGTATTTTTCGTCGTGGTCGGGTCGGGCGTGGAAGGCGAGTACGCCGGGCGCCACGTCCAGCGTTAGCGGCAGCGCGAACAGCGCCTCGCGCTGGGCTGCCGTCAGCCTTTCGTACGCGTAGCGGTCGGAAGGCCACATGGCGTCGTCCAGTGGGTCGCGGGCAACGCGGCGGTCGTGGTTGCCGCGCACCGTCGGCAGGTCGAGCCTCTCGAGCCGCTCCATGGTCTCGCGCGGCCAGAGCGGGCCGGAAACGCAATCGCCGAGATTGACGATGAGGTCGGCGCCGCCGCGCTGCCGCAGATCGTTGAGCACGGCGTCGAGCGCCAGGACATTGCCGTGGATGTCGGCGAGGACGGCAATGCGCATGGCAGGCTCCGTTAATTGGAATGGCTGGAGGGCGGGTGAAGCTACTTTGCTCGCCTCGCGAGGCGGGCGAGAGCGGAACCCAGCTTCGGGTCGTTCAGGCGCGGACTTCGATCTCGTGGCCGCCGACCGCCGGCAACGATGCGTCGCCGGCCGCGGCAATAACACTGTCGAGCAGGCCCGGGAAGCGGCGGTCGAGATCGTCACGGCGCAGCGTGATCAGCCGGCTGGTTCCAACCGCCTCGGTGCGGGTGACGCCGGCCTCACGCAGCTTGGCCAAATGGTAGCTCAGATTGGTCTTCGAGCAGAGATCGAGGAACCGGCTGCAATTCAGCGGCACGCCCTCTTTGCTGGCGAGATAGCGCACGATGGCCAGTCGCGTCGGGTCGCCGAGCACGGCAAGCACGTTCGGCAGGCTGATCTGGTCGGCGGTGGGATGGGGCAAGGTCATGCCCAGGAATTAAGCACATTCGGAGCCGATTTCAACGCATCTCCTCTCGTGGCTAATGGACACATAGTTTCGTCCCGTCGCCCCGTCCTGACACCGGGCTGTCAGGATGGTTCGGCTATTTTGCAGCGGGTTTATTGACATCATGCCCTGTTATGTCCAATTGTTCAATAACCTTTGAACTAAGGAAATTGCCATGGATAAGCGCCTCATCTGGCTTGCGCTCGGATCGTTCACGATTTCGACCGAAGGTTTCGTCATCTCCAGCCTTTTGCCCGACATTGCAAAGGATGCCGCCATCTCCGTTCCGCTCGCCGGCACGCTGATCACCGCGTTTGCGCTCGCCTATGCGATCGGCACGCCGATCCTGGCAACGCTGACCGGCGAATGGGACCGGCGCCGCGTCATCCTGTGGACGCTGGTGTTCTTCGTGGTGGGCAACGTCGCCGCGGCGCTAAGCTCCTCCTTCGAATTGCTGTTGATCGCGCGCATCGTCATGGCGCTGTCGTCAGGCTTGTTCGCGGCGACCGCACAGGGAACGGCCGTTGCGCTTGTCGACGATCATCACCGCGCCCGCGCCATTGCCGTGGTCGTCGGCGGCACTACGGTTGCGGTCGCGGTCGGAGCACCGCTCGGCGCGCTCGTTGCGACGGTTGCCGGCTGGCGCGGCACCTTCTTTGCCATTGCCGGCCTTGGTGCGCTCGCCGGCGCGATCCTGTGGTACCGGCTGCCGCGCGGCATCGTCGGCACCAGGCTGCCGCTCCGGATGCGGCTGGCAGCGGCACTTCGCCCCGGCGTCATGCCTATCCTGGTGACGACCATCCTGGCCCTGATCGGCGCCTTCACCGTCTTTGCCTTTGTCGCGCCGCTCGCGATCGAAGGCGGCGGACTGAACCCGATCGCGCTTCCCGGAATGCTGCTCGCTTTCGGCGTTGGCGCGGTCATCGGCAATATCGGCGGCGGTCAGGCCGCCGACCGTTTCGGCGCGACGCGCACCGTTTGCTGGTCACTGGCGCTGAGTGCCGCGATGCTGGTCACGTTTTCGCTGATCCCGATGTTCCTGCCGCGCGAGATCGCCGGGCCGGCATTGATGGCCATGATGGTGCCGTGGGGCATCGTCGGCTGGGCATTCCCGCCGGCGCAGGCCAGCCGCATCATCAAGCTGGCGCCCGATGCCGCGCCAATCGTGCTGTCGCTGAACGCTTCGGCGCTCTATCTCGGCGTGGCACTGGGCGCCGTGGTCGGCGCCGCGGTGCTGCGCTATGGCGCACCGGCCGACCTCGGTGTGGTCGCGGCGGCATTCCCGATCGTCGGTCTGGGCGTCGTGCTGGCGGGCCACCTGGCGGCGCGTCCGGTGGCGATGCCGGCCGAGTAAGGCTTGTTAGCAAAGCTTGGCTGCCGGCCGCCGATAGTTCAAGTCGCGGCCGGCGGTGCGTCAAAATTCAGCGCGGCGATTTCGTCCAGCGCCGCTCGCAGGCTTGCCGCCTGCTCTTTGCCAAACATCTCCTCGAAGCGCTGCTGAGCGACTTGCCACAGCTTCAGGGCTTCTTCGAGCTTGGTCCGGCCCTGCGGTGTCAGCCTGACGCGCCTGATGCGGCGGTCGGCAGGGTCGGCGAAGGTCTCGACATAACCGTCGCGGATCAGCGGCTTCAGCGTATGACCGAGGGCCGACAGGTCCATGACGAGGGCCGCGGCAATGGCACCCATCGTCGGTTCGTTGCCGACGTGGATTTGATAAAGCAGGCCCTGCTGCGTGGCCTTCAGACCCGATGGGGCCAGCACATCGTCATAGAACTGGCCGAGTTTCCGCGTCGCGCGGCGCAGCATGGCGTTATTGCAAAGCGCCAGGCCGGGCAGGGTGGTTTGGGACATTGGCGGATTTCCGATGAGGGACCGGAAGGGACCCCTCGATGCAAACCAGAAATAGTCCTTGCTCCCCGGATTGACAAGATGGTGGCATATGCCTACGTTCAAATAGTGGCATATGCCAATAATTCGTGTGCCAGTCGAAGCAGGGTGTGTTGCCGTGCGGCACTGGCATTTGGAATCGAACCAGAAGGAGCAAGACAATGAGCAATCAGGACAAAGGTACAGCGGTCGTCACCGGCGCCTCGTCCGGCATCGGCGCGGTCTATGCCGACCGGCTCGCCGGCCTAGGTTATGATCTGGTGCTGGTGGCGCGGCGCGCCGATCGGTTGGAGGAATTGGCGGAGAGGCTCCGCTACGCGTATGGCATCAAGGTCGGCGTCATCAGCGCCGACCTGGCCGACGACGGCGATCTGCGACGGGTCGAGCAGGCGATATCAACCGACGACAGCGTGACGCTGCTGGTCAACAATGCCGGCCTTGGCGGCGCGCAGATGGTGGCAACGGCCGACGCTGATGTGGCCGAGCGCATGATCAAGGTCAATGTCGTGGCTTTGACTCGTTTGACCCGCGCGGTCCTGCCGGAGCTGCTGGCGCGCAACCGCGGTGCCATCGTTAACATCGCGTCGGTGCTGGCCTTCGACACCTCGTTCGGCGGCATCTACAGCGGCACAAAGGCTTATGTCGTCAACTTCACCGAGGCCTTGCAGCGGGAAGTCGCCGACAGCAAGGTCGCCATACAGGTCGTGCTGCCGGGGGCTACGCGGACCGAGTTCTGGGAAGTTGCCGGAAGCGATATTGCCGACCTGCCGGCAGAGATCGTTATGACTGCCGACGATCTGGTCGATGCAGCGCTTGTCGGCCTGGCCAAGGGCGAAACCGTCACCGCGCCCGGGCTCTCCGATCCGGCTGGGTTGGAATCCTATCTTGGTGCGCGGCAAGGTTTCTTCGGCAGCCTGCTGGCCGGCAAGCCGGCGGCACGCTACGCTGCCTGAAATAACTGATCTTACGCTGTCCGCCACATAGGAATGATCGAGGCGGCCAGCAGCAGGCCAAGCACGGCGTTGAGCATGCGCCACTGCCGCTCGGTTCGCAGCAACCGGGCGAGCAGCGTGCCCGCCACGCACCACGCCGCCAGCGATAGGGCCGCTGCAAGACCGAAGACCGTGCCGAGCAGCACGGCGAGCTGCAGCGGCCCGTTGGCGAGCGCGGCAAAGGATGCCGCCGCTCCCAGCCCCATGGCCCAGCCCTTTGGGTTCATCCATTGCAGGCCGGCGCCGCCCAAAAAGCTGTTCGGCTTTGCCATGGCCACGTCCAGGTTGGGCGGACCGCTGCGGCCGATCTTGAGGGCAAGCCACGTCAGATAGAGGGTACCGGCCATTTTCATTGCCACTTGCAGCGAAGGAGCGGCGGCCAGCAGACCGGCGAGCCCGGCAGCGCCTGCCGCAGCCACCGTGGCCAGGCCGGCCGCACTCCCGGCCATCAGCGGGATAGAGCGGCGAAAGCCGAACTGCGCGCCGGACGCCGTCGATAAGGTCGTGGCCATGCCGGGCGTTGAGGTTGAGACCAGCGCGAACAGGGCGAGGGGAAGGACGGTTTCAAACATGCTGCTTCCTTTGAAGCCTGCACGGTAGGCTGTTTGGCTCATCAGCAAATGCAATGTTTGCTATGATCTGTATTAGCAAATATAATGGTCAGATGCTCCGCAATCTCGATACTGCCCTGATCCGAACCTTCGTCACCGTTGCCGATAAGGCCAGCATGACGGCAGCAGCCAATGCGTTGCATCTGACGCAAGGCGCCGTCAGCCAGCAGATCAAGCGCTTGGAAGAGGTTCTCGGCTGCAGCCTGTTCGATCGCGATCGGCGCGGATTGCGATTGACCCGCTCCGGCGAGCGATTATTCGGCAAGGGTAAGCGCCTGCTTTCCCTCAATGACGAGATCCTGGCGGAGATGGCGGGCGATGCAGTTGCCGGTCAGGTGCGGCTTGGCGTGCCGTACGACCTTGTCGGCACCTTGCTTGCGCCGGTGCTCAAGGCCTATGCCGAGGCGTATCCGCAGGTCGAGATCTCGCTTGTCTGCGCCTCGTCGCCGGAGCTGGCTGCGGCCTTGGCGGCTGGCACGATAGAGCTCGCGGTGATCGAGGAGCCGATCGGTCGGTCGGCCGGCGAATGCCTTGTTGTCGACCGGCTGGTCTGGGTCGGCGCCAAAGGCGGCGCCGCCCGCGGCAAGCGGCCCTTGCCGGTTTCGATGGTCGCCGAGACCTGTGCGTTCCGCCCGGTGGTGCTGGAGGCGCTTAACGAGCATGGGCTGGAATGGCGCACCGTATTCGAAAACGGCAGCATCGACGCGACGACGGCGACGGTGCGTTCGGACTTGGCCGTCACCACCTGGTTGGCGTCGACCGTGCCTGTCGACCTTGACATTTTGGCCAACGATCCGGAGCTGCCGTCATTGCCGAATTTTTCGATCAATCTGCATTTGCCGAAGCACGACGTCGCGCCGGCTGCACTGGCATTCGCGGGCCACCTCCGCGATGGGTTGGCAGGGCGACGAGAGGCGGCTTAAAAACAGCAAAAAAGACGGCCAGTGTTCAGCCGTCCTTGATCGCCCCGCGGCATTTACTTCCAGTTCTTGCGTCGCTCGATCTCGGCTTCGGACGGCTGCTCCGTGGCAAATGACCCGGTTTTGATCTCGCCGGAGCGTTCATAGCTCGCCATGAGGACGCCGGTGGTCGATGCCTGCGAACGGGTCAGCTTGAAGGCGGCAGGTATCGTGCCACTGCCGAACAGTTTTTTGCCCTTGCCCAGCACCAGCGGGAAGATCAGCAAGCTGATCTCGTCGATCAGGTCATTGGCGAGCAAGGTCTGGATCAGCTCGCTCGATCCCTGAATGAGCAGGTCGGGGCCGTCCTCCTGCTTCATCCGGCGCAATGTCGCCACGACGTCGCTGCCGAGCGCCTGGCTGTTTTGCCAGGACAGCGAATCCGGCCTGTGCGTCGCCACATATTTGGTGACGGCGTTGAAGCTGTCGGCGATCGGATCATTCTTCTGATAAGGCCAGTGGGCGGCGAAGATGTCGTAGGTTTTGCGGCCGAGAAGCAGCGCGAACGGTTTTGAAAACGTCTCGCCCATCGCGGCGCCCATCACATTGTCCCAGTAATGAAACGTCCAGCCGCCGAATTTGAAGGCGCCAACAGGGTCCTCTTGCGGGCCGCCAGGCGCCTGCATGACGCCGTCGAGGCTGACGAATGTTGCGGCGATGATCTTCCTCATTGGAGCTCCCTTTCCCTGGTCCGTGCCGTCATGGCCGGAGTTCGAGCCAAGGACGGGCGAACGGACATTTGTCCGACAGCGGCCGGCAAATTTCTAGGACCGGGGGCAGGTGACTGCCGACCTTATCGTCTCAGCTTGGAGCCGAGAACGCTCAGCCCAGACCGACGACCGTATCGTAGAGCAGCTTGAAGTTGAGCACCAGGATGAGCCCGGCGACCACCCAGGCCAGCATGGCAACAGCGCGGGAAATGGCGAAATTGCCCATCTTGCGCTTGTCCGAGACGAACTGCACCAGCGGTACGACAGCGAAGGGGAGCTGCATCGACAGGATTACCTGGCTGAAGACCAGCAACTGGCCGGTTCCCTTCTCGCCATAGAGCGCGGTGACCACCACCACCGGAATGATGGCGATGCCGCGCGTCAGCAGGCGGCGCGCCCATTGCGGGATGCGCAGCCGCAAGAACCCTTCCATCACGATCTGGCCGGCGAGCGTCGCCGTCACCGTCGAGTTCAGGCCGGAGGCGAGCAGCGCTACGGCAAACAGGATGGAAGCGATGCCGAGGCCAAGCAGCGGCGACAGAAGCTCGAAGGCCTGGCCGATCTCGGCAACGTCATGATGACCGGTGCCGTGGAACGCCACCGCCGACACGATCAGGATGGAAGCATTGACGAACAACGCCAGTATCAGCGCGATGGTCGAGTCGGTCGTCGCCCATTTGATGGCGTCGCGCTTACCGCGATCGGTGCGCTCATAGGCGCGGGTCTGCACGATCGAGGAATGCAGATAGAGATTGTGCGGCATCACCGTGGCGCCGATGATGCCGATGGCGATGTAGAGCATGGCCGGATTGGTGACGATCTCGGACGACGGCACGAACATCGAATGCAGGATGGAGCCGACCGGCGGGGCGGCGGCAAAGATCTGGATGGCGAAGCAGCCGAAGATGATAATCAAAAGCGCTATGATGAAGGCCTCGAGGAAACGGAAGCCCTTGTTCATCAGCAACAGCAGCAGGAAGGCATCGAGCGCGGTGATAATAGCGCCGCCGATCAGCGGAATCCCGAACAGCAGTTGCAAGGCGATCGCCGTGCCAATGACCTCGGCCAGGTCGCAGGCGATGATGGCCAATTCGCAAGCGACCCAAAGCATGAAATTGACCGGTCGCGGATAATAGGCGCGGCACGCCTGCGCAAGGTCGCGGCCGGTGGCGATGCCGAGCCGGGCGGCGAGTGCCTGCAGCAGGATCGCCATCAGGTTCGACAACATGATGATGAAAAGCAGCGTGTAGCCGAATTGGGCCCCGCCGGCGAGGTCGGTCGCCCAATTGCCCGGATCCATATAGCCGACCGAAACCATGTAGCCCGGCCCCATGAAGGCGAACAGCCGGCGAAGCCAGATCCCCGAGTGCGGCACCGAGATCGTTGCGTTGACTTCGCGAAGGCTGGGCTGCTCGTCGTCATCCGGGCGGGCAAATCGCCACATGGACCGGGGGGCTGAGGTGGCTTCGGCTTCCGACATGAAATGGCTTTCCACTGGAACGATCGATGTTGTCTCCTTATCTATGCCACGGCTGAACATTATGCAATATGCTATATTTCATTGTCTGAGCTTTTTCCTGTGGCCGCTTGGCCGTGCGGCCGGAACGGCAGTGAACGCCGGTTGCGCCGGCCACCGAATGGAAATAAACGGCCAGAACCAATAGGGTTCCGTGTTATGACCGCAATGTCGATTCAAACTGCCGGGAGGAGCGCGTATTGGCGCTGAAGAAAAGACCGGTTCCTCGCGAAAAGCCGCTGCCTGACGCAGAAATCCACTCGGAAGGCTTCAGGCAGACGCGTGAAGCGCGCCGCAGCGCGCTGGTCGAGGATTATGTCGAGCTCATCGCCGACCTGATCGAGGATGGCAACGAGGCGCGCCAGGTCGATATCGCGGCACGGCTCGGCGTCGCTCAGCCGACGGTGGCGAAAATGCTGACGCGGCTGTGCGCCGACGGGCTGGTCTCCCGGAAGCCTTATCGCGGCGTGTTCCTGACCGATGCCGGCCGCAAGGTTGCGGAAGAGAGCCGCATTCGCCACCAGACGGTCGAGGCCTTCCTGCGCTCGCTCGGGGTCAGCGCCGAGACGGCGCGCATCGACGCCGAGGGCATCGAGCATCATGTCAGCGCCGAGACGCTCGAAGCCTTTCGCAAGGCAATAATCGCCGCCCGCTGAAAAGCACGGCCAGCGTATCTCTTCGCGCGACTCGTTTCCCACGAGCAGGGTGAACGGCACAGACCTTGCGATGTCTCGGCCAGAGCAGGCAAGCGTCAGCAAGCATTGCTTGTTCGCACGAAAAATACTGTGACTTGGCGTAACCATTGAGATAATTGTTGTCGTGTCCGATCGAACCGGGACACGGCCCGATCGGCCGGAAAATTGCATCACGGGGGTTGCCATGCTCTGGAAGGGCCGTCGTCAGAGTGACAATGTCGAGGACGAGCGCGGCCAGAGCGGCGGGCTTGGCGGCGGGCCGGGGCAGTTTCGCATCCCGATCGGCGGTCGTGCCGGCGGCGGCGGCATGTCGGGCATTATCATCGTAGGGTTGATTTTTCTGGCAGGGTGGTATTTCGGCTTCGACCCGAGTCAGATCCTCGATAACAGCGGCTTGCAGCCCGGCGGCGGCCAGATCACCGACAATAGCGGCGAGCAAGGCGGCGGCACCGGTGCGCCGGCATCCGACGAGATGAAGCAGTTCGTGTCGACCGTGCTGGCCGAGACCGAGGATACCTGGACCGGTATTTTCCAGTCCGAGGGCCTGACCTATCAAGATCCAAAACTGGTCCTGTTCAGCGGCCAGATTCGCTCCGCCTGCGGTTCTGCCTCGTCAGCGGCCGGACCATTCTACTGTCCCAACGATCGCAAGGTCTATCTCGACACCACCTTCTTCCAGCAGCTCGATCAGCAGTTCGGTGCCTCGGGCGATTTCGCACAGGCCTATGTGATCGCGCATGAGGTCGGCCATCACGTGCAGAACCTCGTCGGCATCCTGCCCAAATTCAACCAGATGCGGCAGAGCATGGGCGAAGCGGACGCCAACCGCTTGTCGGTGCAGGTCGAGCTCCAGGCCGACTGCTTTGCCGGCATTTGGGCACATTTCACCGGCCAGAAGGGCATTTTGGAGCAGGGCGACATGGCGGAGGCACTGAACGCCGCCAAGCAGATCGGCGACGACACGCTGCAGAAGAAGATGCAGGGCTACGTCGTGCCGGAAAGCTTCAACCACGGAACGTCGCAGCAGCGGCAGACCTGGCTGGCGCGCGGGTTCCAGAACGGCAAGCTTTCGGACTGCGACACGTTCAACAACCCGATCTGAGCCGACGGTTTTCTCGTAATCCGAGAGACTGGACCGCAGTCAGGGGATGTCAGGATGAAAGCACTCTGCCCGTTCCCTCATTGTTCCCAGCGATGTGCTCGCCTATAAGGTGTGTTCCCGTTCGCTCGGGCGGCCCGAGGAGATACCATCATGATAGACCCCAAAACCGCCAGGCGGGGCCTTGCGCTTGTTTTCACCACCCTGCTGCTCGACATCATCGGCTTCGGCATCATTATGCCGGTGCTGCCGGCCTATCTCAGGGAATTGACCGGCGTCGGCATCAGCGAGGCGGCTATCGAGGGCGGCTGGCTGTTCTTCGTCTATGCGGCGATGCAGTTCGTTTTCGCACCAGTGATGGGCGGGTTGAGCGACCGGTTCGGGCGGCGGCCAATTCTGCTCGCCTCGGTGCTGACGTTCGCTATCGACAATCTGATCTGCGCTATCGCCTGGTCCTATCCGATGCTGTTCATCGGCCGCGTGCTGGCCGGCATTTCCGGCGCCAGTTATTCCACGACATCGGCGTTCATTGCCGATATCTCGACCGACGAAAATCGTGCGAAGAATTTCGGGCTGCTCGGCATTGCTTTCGGCGTCGGCTTCGTCATAGGGCCGGTTCTGGGCGGGTTGCTCGGCACGTTCGGGCCGCGTGTGCCGTTCTATTTCGCTGCCGGGCTTGCTTTCGCAAACTTTCTGATCGCGCTGTTTCTGTTGCCGGAAACACTTGATAACAAGCACCGTCGCCGCTTCGAGTGGAAACGCGCGAACCCGGTCGGCACGCTCGTCCAGATGCGCAACTACGAAGGTATCGGCTGGATCGGACTTGTCTTCTTTCTGATGACTCTGGGGCACATGATGTATCCTGCGGTCTGGTCGTTCGTCTCCAGTTATCGCTATGGCTGGAGCGAACAACAGATCGGCTTCTCGCTCGGCGCTTTCGGCCTGTGCGGGGCGATCGTCATGGCGACAGTCCTGCCGCGCGTGATCCCTAAGCTTGGCGAGTGGAAGACGGCGGTAATCGGTCTGGCATTTACCGCACTCAGCGCCTTCGGCTACGCCTTCGCGTCACAAGGCTGGATGATCTATGCAGTGATCGTCGTCGGATGTCTCGAGGCGTTGGCCGACCCGCCGCTCAGAAGCCTGGCGGCCGCCAAGGTGCCACCTTCCGCCCAAGGCGAACTCCAGGGCGCGATGACCTCGATCTTCTCGATCACCTCGATCATCACACCGCTGCTTTATACGGCGATCTTTTCCTGGTTCACGGGGCCGAACGCGCCCGTGGTTTTCGGCGGTGCCCCCTATCTGCTCGGCGCGATTTTCCTCACGCTGGCGCTCGTCGTCTTCGTCACCAGGGTGGCCAAGCCGACGCCGAAGGAAGTCAAACGCATGCACGCGCAGGAAGCGGTGACAGACGGGGCTTGATCGGCGCCGGGAGCCCGGCCGGCGCCGTCAGTCAAATCCGTTTTTACGCAATGCGCTAAACACGCTCGGCCAGTGCCGGCTCGCCGCGCTTTTCGCGGATCAAGTTGACGAAGCGGCGAAACAGATAGTGCGAATCCTGCGGGCCCGGCGAGGCTTCGGGATGATGCTGGACCGAGAAGACCGGTCTGCCGGTGAGCGCAATGCCGCAATTCGAACCGTCGAACAGCGAGACATGGGTTTCCTCGACGCCGCTCGGCAATGAGTCGGCGTCGACGGCAAAGCCATGGTTCATCGAGACGATCTCGACCTTGCCGGTGGTGTGGTCCTTGACAGGATGATTGGCGCCGTGGTGGCCCTGATGCATTTTTGCGGTCTTGCCGCCCAGCGCCAGCGCGAGCATCTGGTGGCCGAGGCAGATGCCGAAAAGCGGGATTTCGGTCTTCAACAGATCCTGGATGACCGGAACGGCGTAGTCGCCGGTGGCTTCCGGATCGCCAGGGCCGTTGGATAGAAAAATGCCGTCGGGCCGCATCGCCAGGATCTCCTCGGCGCCGGTTTTTGCCGGCACCACAGTGACCTTGGCGCCGAGGCCGGCCAGCAGGCGCAATATGTTGCGCTTGACGCCGTAGTCGACGGCAACGACGTGCATCGACGGATCAGCCTGTTCGCCAAAGCCCTCGTTCCAGACCCAGGGCGTCTCGCGCCAGACCGAGGACTGGCCGGAGGTCACCTCCTTGGCGAGATCAAGCCCGATAAGCCCTGACCATGCGGCGGCGCGGCGCTTGAGGTCATCGACGTCGAAGATACCGTCGGGCGCGTGCGCGATGACGGCATTGGGCATGCCCTTTTCGCGGATCAGCGCGGTCAGCGCCCGCGTGTCGATGCCTGAAAGTGCGACGATGCCGCGCTTCTTCAGCCACTGGTCGAGACCGGTTCCGGCGCGGTAATTCGACGGGTTGGTGACATCGGCCTTGAACACGGCGCCGACGGCGCCGGCGCGGGCCAGCGGGTTGAGGTCCTCGATGTCTTCGTCATTGGTGCCGATATTGCCGATATGCGGAAAGGTGAAAGTGACGATCTGGCCGGCATAGGATGGGTCGGTGAGTATCTCCTGGTAGCCGGTCAGCGCGGTGTTGAAGCAGACCTCGGCGACGGCGGAGCCGGTGGCGCCCAGACCGCGGCCCTCTATGACAGTGCCGTCCGCCAGCACCAGCAGGGCTGTCGGTCTCTCGCTGGCCCAAGGGGGGGTCGACGCGGCTGTCATCGTTGCCATGGCGGCACTCCTAAAGGTTGCGCCCTCAGTCGGCGCAACAAAAGGCGCGAAGCGGCGATCTCACAGCCTCGGCGCGCTAAGTTTTCATTTGTGCCTGTCGTTGCCCAAAACCGCTACGCATTTTTGGGCGACGTGCACTAGAATTCAATTCATGCAAGGCCCAGTACATAGGGGAAGGCGCCAAGGCGGTCAATGATGCCGCGCCGTGCGAGCCTGGATTTATTTCGTCGAATAATATCAGCGGTTTGCCGGACGCTATCGAGTTTGCGTTGAGCTATCGGCACGACTATTGTCCGCGGCATTCGAAGGAGAAAGCACCATGCGAGGCAAAATCGCCGAATCCCTGAAGAGTGCGATGAAGGCGCAGGACAAGCGCCGGCTGCCGACATTGCGGCTGATCCAGGCGGCCATTCATGATCGCGACATCGCCAATCGCGGCGCCGGCAAGGAGCCGGCCAGCGACGACGAAATCCTGCAGATCCTGGCCAAGATGGTGAAGCAGCGCGAAGAATCGGCCAAGGCGTTCGATGACGGCAAGCGGCCGGAGCTTGCAGCGCAGGAGCGCGACGAGATGGCCATCATCCGCGACTTCCTGCCGACGCAACTGGGTCAGGCCGAGACGGAAAGCGCCGTCCGTTCCGCCATCGCCGAGACCGGCGCTAGCGGCGTCAAGGATATGGGCAAGGTGATGGCGGCGCTCAAGGAGAAATACGCCGGTCAGATGGATTTTTCCAAGGCGAGCGGCATCGTCAAGAGCCTGCTTCAGTAAGCTGCCGAAGGCCCTTGCCGTCGCGCCCGCAATCCGGCAGCCAAAAAGCTCGCGCCCGTGATCGAACTCGTCAAACCGGCGCTTGAACACCTGCCGTCCTACAAGGCGGCCCTCGAGCGCGGCTGGTCGCCGGACAATGTGCGGCTGCTCGACGCGACGCGCGAGCAGCTTGCGGCTATCGAAAAGGATCCAGCGACTTTCCTTGGCGATCTCGACGATTCCGATGGCAAGGGACCGCCGATCACCTTGCCCGACGGTTCGACGGTGCCGCGGCTGCCCGGATTCCGGCGCTGGATCTGGGACGGGGAAGTCGCAGGCTCAATCGGCTTGCGCTGGCAGCACGGCACCGCGGCGCTGCCGTCGCATGTGCTCGGCCACATCGGCTATGCGGTGGTGCCGTGGAAACGGGGACGCGGCTATGCGACCGAGGCGCTGCGGCTGATGCTGGTGGAGGCGAGGGCGGTTGGCCTGCCCTTCGTCGAAATCACCTGCAAGCCTCACAATGTGCCCTCGCAGAAGGTCGTTCTGGCCAATGGCGGCCGGCTCGTCGGGCGTTTCTTCGAGGACGCCGCCTATGGCGGCGCGGAAAGCCTGCGCTACCGGATCGATCTGTAGCCCTATTCGGCGGCAGCCGGCAGCGGCGGCGCAGCCCGGCTTCGCCATTCCCAGACATGCGAGGCAAGCGCAACCGCGACCGCGACCAGCATGGCGATCGCGCCAACCACCGGCAGGCTGCGATAGCCATAGCCGGCATTGAGCATCGCCGCGCCGAGCGATGCGGCGAGCGCGATGCCGACATTGAAGCCCGACGGGATGAGCGACGAGGCAAGGTTGGAGGCGTCCGCGGTCCAGGTCAGGATGCGGGTCTGGATCGGCGTGCCGATGGCAAAGTTGAGGCCGCCCCAGACGAAGATCGCTATCACCATCGGCAGCGGGTAAGGGCTGACAGCGTAGATCAAGGCGAGCATTGCCGCCTGTAGGAAAAGCATGGCGATGAGCGACGGCATCAGCTTCCAGTCGGCGAGCCGCCCGCCGACGAAGACGCCGATCGTTGCGCCGACCCCATTGAGCAAGAGCACCCAAGGTATCCATTTCTCGTCGAGGCCTGTGACCTCAAGCAGCGTCGGCGTGATGTAGGTGAACAGGCCGAACTGGCCGATCATCAGCATCAGCATAATAATGAGCGAGGTCCAGACCTGCTGGCGTGCGAGCACGCGGACCTCGCTTCCAAGGCTCGCCGACGGGCTCGACGATCCCGTCTTGCGCGGCAGCAGGGCGCCGATTGCCGTGAAGGCCACCACACCGAGCGCACACATCACCCAGAATGTCGCATGCCATCCCCAGATGTTGCCGATTGCCGTGCCGGCCGGAACGCCGATTACGTTCGATACGGTGAGGCCGGACAGGATCAGCGCCACCGCCATGCCGCGCTGGTCTTCGCGCACGAGGCCGACGGCCACCACCATGGCAACGCCGAAATAGGCGCCATGCGCCACGGCCACCGCTATCCGCAACAGCAGCATCGAGGCGAAGTCGGGCGCCAGCGCGCAGGCGGCCTGGCCGATGGTGAAGGCTGCAGTCAGTCCAAGCAGCAGGGCCTTGCGGGAGAACCTTTTGGTGGCGAGCGCCAGCAGCGGGCCGCCGACTGCAATGCCGCCGGCATAGCCGGAAACGAGATAGCCGGCGGTCGGGATCGCGACGCCAAGGCCCTCCGCCACCTGCGGCAGCACGCCGGCGATGACGAATTCGGTGGTGCCGAAGGCGAAGGCGGCAATGAACAGGGCAATGAGGGGGAGCATGGCGGAATGGCGATCCTCGGATAAGGTCGCCTCAAACCACGGATGAGGGCAGCGGGCAATCCAGAAATTGTCGACGCCGCTTTAGCTTTTCTTGATCGCCGGTCAGGCGCCCGCCGCGGAGGCAAGAGCTAGGCGGCTGCCTTCCTTCCATAAGGAATTTTCAGCCACGCTCGCTCGTGAAGATAGTAGAGCAGCGACTTGGTGACGACCTCGGTCAGGCCGATGGCCGCGGCGAGCTTGATGCTTCCGGTCACGACGAGCGAAATGATCATCGTGTCGATGGTGCCGGTGACGCGCCAGGAAAGCGCTTTGGCGAAGCTGCGAGAATGGGTGTCCATCGACTTTCCTTGCGGTAGATGCGGCGATCTTTAGCCGACAGACAGGAGGTGGCGCAAAGATAATTTTTGCGCATTGGCCCACAGCAATTTTCATAGGCGATGTTCTGAAGCTACCCGGCCTGTGGACGCAATCTATCCAGCCTTCAGCCGCGAACCGGTGAGCAGGCCGCGCTCCTCAAGCACGGGATAGGCCATCGAGGCGAGCAGCGAGTTGATCTGCTTGAGGTCGCGAATGGTGTCTAGATGAATGGAGCTGGTCTCGACGCTCTTGGGGGTGCCGTCGCGCAGCCGCACGAAATGGCTCTGGCTGGTTTCCTTCTCGCGGTCGCGCAGCCGGTCCTTTTCCAGCACCAACTGGCGAGCGGTCTCCGGATCGCGGGATACCAGCACGTTGAAGGCAAGCCTGGCATTGGCAAGCACCAAGCCATGGAAGGCGCAAAGCTCACGCCAGCCTTCCGGCGTGAACTCCAGCCCGCGCTCGAATTTCTTCTTCACGTGGACCAGCATGTTGCGCACGATGATGTCGCCGACCTGCTCCAGCTTGACGCAGGCGCCGATCAGCTCCTGGCAACGCAGCGCCTCGTCCTCGCTCAACGGGTTCTTGGTGACCTTGGCCAGATAGAGCTTGATCGCAGCGTGCTTCCTGTCGACACGGTCGTCGAGTGCGGCCAACGCGCCGATCTTGTCGGCATCGGCGCTCTCATAGAGCTCGATGATCCGTTTCAGCATGATCTCGACCGTTTCGCAGACCCGCACCACCTCGCGGGTGGCGTTGGCCAATGCCTGGCTCGGCACGTCGAGCGCACTTTCGTTGAGCGCCGAAAGCTCGACGACGTCGAGCGCGTTAGCGTCCTGGGGCTTGGTGCCCAACGCCACGATCCTTTCCGAGGCGCGATAGACCAGGCTCGCCAGCGGTAGGCCGGCGATCAGGATCAGGATGTTGAAGACAATGTGGGCATTGACGATCTGCTCGGGCACCGTGCTGCCCAAGAAGGCGACCGGCGGCTTGAACGTCAGGAACAGGATCAGCATGATCAGCGAACCCATGCCGCGCATCAGGAGATTGCCGATCGGCACGATACGAACGCCGGGTTCTGCGTTGCGGGTTAGAAGCGGCGCGATGATCGAAGAGCCGAGATTGACACCGAGCACCAGCACGATGCCGAGTTCGGGCGGGATGAAGCCGCGGCCGGCCAGCGTCACCATCAGCAGCACCGCGGCGATCGAGGAATGGAACAGCCAGGTGACCAACGCCGCCAGAAGATAGGCGGTGACCGGATCGCCGGAGAAGTAATCGACGATGAGCGGCATCAGCGTGCTCTGGCGCAGTGGCTCCGACGCCTGGCCGATCATCTCCAGCGACAGAAGCAGCAGGCCGATGCCGACCAGGATGCGGCCGAACTGGCGCCAGTCGCGCCGCTCGGTGGCCATGAACATGACGGTGCCGGCGACCAGGCAGATCGGCACCAGCAGCGACAGATCGAAGGTGAGCAGCTTGACCACCAGTGCTGAGCCGATCTCGGCGCCGCGCACCGCAAGCTGGCCCGACATGCCGCTGACAATACCGGAGCCGGCGAATGAGCCGACCAGCAAGGTGACGGCGGTCGAGCTTTGCAGCGCGACAGCCAGGCCGCAGCCGGCCAGAACCGCCATGAACGGATTGCGCATTGTGGCGCGCAGTTTGTGGCGCAGCACATCGCCATAGGCGCGCTCGACGCCGGTCTTCACCAAACGGGTGGCAAACAGCATCAATGCGACCGCACCGGCAAGGTGCAGCAAAACGACAGAGCCACTCATGCCCGACCCCGCAACCCAACAGATGCCAGCGACGCGGGCGCCGTGACGTCAAGGGTGCAAAAGTGGGCGCGAATCGTGGACATTGCAGAGGTTGATATTACTCCGATTTATTTTAGCCGAATAATAAATTTTGCCCGGTTCCGACCGCCTGTTGGCACGCGACGGAGCGTGTCGGAAATGGATGGTGACAAAATGGTTGCATAGACTGCGGAGTTGCGGCGGGTCATGCGTCCATTCGCGGATGCCAGCTTTAAAGGTAGCGCTGAATTAGTCGTTCTAAATATAAGAAATCATTACGAAAACGTAATCTCGGTGTTCAGTTTCGGTTCATCCGTCCGGCTCTATTCCCTAGGCATCGACAACCAAGGAGTACCCGCCATGAAACGCGTCGTTCTTTCCGCCATTGCCTTCTCGATGCTGGCTGCAACCACCTGGCAGGGCCAGGCTGCACCTCTGAACACACCAAACGCGCCGCAGTCGAACTACAGCCAGGTCGACTGGCAAAGGCCCGGCAGGCATGTCGACGTGAACAAGCGCGTCGTAGTGAAGAAAAAGATCGTCGTGAAGCGCAGCCATTGGCGCAACGGCCAGAGATATTCCAGCTGGAAGCGTCACCAGCCGATCCGCGACTATCGCCACTATGGCCTGCGCCGTCCGGGTCCCGGGCAGGAATGGATCCGGGTCGGCAACGACTATCTGCTGGTCAGCGTTCTCTCCGGCCTGATCTTCGGTGCTATCGCCGCGCAATGAGCCCGGAACGGCTGACCGCGCTGCGTCGGTTTAGATCGAGAAGGCGGCCCGCGGGCCGCCTTCTCTTTTTGGCCTGTGAAAACCGGGTATGATCGCCATTAGGAGTCGTCGGGCTTCGCCCGTGTGATTATATGGAGGCCAAACGGGCTGTCCCCCCATGCGCTTTCCACCTGCTTTCCTCGACGAGATCCGCGACCGCGTGCCGATTTCTTCGGTGATCGGCCAGCGCGTCGCGTGGGACAGGAAGAAGACTAACGCGCCGCGCGGCGACTATTGGGCGTGCTGTCCCTTCCATGGCGAGAAGAGCCCGTCCTTCCACTGCGAGGACAAGAAGGGCCGCTACCATTGCTTCGGCTGCTCGGTTTCGGGCGACCATTTCAAGTTCCTGACCGAACTTGACGGGATGAGCTTTCCTGAAGCGGTCGAGAAGATCGCCGACATGGCCGGCGTGCCGATGCCGGTTCGCGATGCCCAGGAGGAGCGGCGCGAAAAGGAACGCGCCAGCCTGACTGACGTCATGGAGATGGCGACGGCGTTCTTCCAGGAACGGCTGCAGGGACCGGAAGGGGCAAAGGCCCGCGCCTATCTGCGCGACCGGGGGCTGACACCGGCGACGCAGCAGTCTTTCCGCCTCGGCTATGCCCCCGACAGCCGCAATGCGCTGAAGGAGCATCTTGCCGCCAAGGGTGTCCCCAAGGCCGACATCGAGGCGTGCGGGCTGGTGCGCCATGGCGACGACGTCCCGGTTTCCTATGATTGGTTCCGCGACCGCATCATGTTCCCGATCCCGGATTCCAGGGGCAAGATCATCGCCTTCGGAGGGCGGGCACTGGCGCCGGATGCGCTGGCCAAATATATGAACTCGCCCGATACGGAGCTCTTCCACAAGGGCAACGTGCTCTACAATTTCGCCCGTGCGCGGCAAGCACTGGGAAAGGGGGCGCTGGCCAAGGGCGGCACCGTCATTGCCGTCGAAGGCTACATGGATGTGATCGCGCTGGCGCAGGCCGGCTTCGAAAACGTGGTGGCGCCGCTCGGCACCGCGTTGACTGAAAACCAGCTCGAACTTCTATGGCGCATGGCTGGCGAGCCGGTGCTGTGCTTCGACGGCGACCAAGCCGGGTTGAAGGCAGCGTGGCGCGCCGCCGACATGGCGCTGCCGGCGGTCCAGGCAGGCCGCTCCGTGCGCTTCGCCCTGCTGCCGGAGGGCAAGGATCCCGACGATCTGGTCAAGGGTGACGGGCCGGATGCGTTCCGCGCCGTGCTTTCCGAGGCGCGGCCGCTGGCCGACCTCTTGTGGATGCGCGAGACCGCCGGCGGCATCTTCGACACGCCGGAACGGCGGGCGGAGCTCGAAAAGACGCTACGCGAACTGACCAGCCGCATCCGCGACGAGAGCCTTCGCTATCACTACCAACAGGAAATGCGCGAGCGCGTGCAGAGCTTCTTCGGTGCCCAGCGCGGACGCCAGGGACGTCAGGACGGACGGCCCGGTGAGCGCTTCCCGGGCAGGGTCTCAGCACCCGGCGGACAGTTTGCACGTGGCGGCGGTGCCGGTGGGCGCACCGCGATCACCGAAAGCCTCGGCCGCTCGGCGCTGGTCAAACGCGGCGGCGAGGGCATGTCGGTGCGCGAGGCGACGATCATTGCGGCCCTCGTCAACCATCCCGTGCTGATCGACGAGAATTTCGCCCATGTCGAGTTCCTCGATCTCGCCAATTCCGATCTGAAGCGGCTGCATGCGGCCATCCTCGACGCCATGGCGCACGATATGGCCAACAACCGCGAGGCTGTAATCGCGACGATCGAGCGGGCCGGCTGCGGTGAGATCTGGCAGCGCGCGGTGGCGCTGATCAAACGTGCGCGGCAATGGCCGGCGCTGGAAACGGCAGCACTCGACGATGCTCGCGATGCGTTCAGCCAAGCTCTCCACTTGCAGCGCAGCGCGCGCACCTTACATAAGGAGCTGAAGCAGGCGGAAGCAGCGCTCGCCAGCGATCCCACGGACGAAAATTACCGGCACCTGGTCGAAATCCAGGCGCAATTTCGTGATGTGCAGGCAACGGAAGCGCTGATCGAAGGGTTTGGCGTATCGTCGGGCAGAGCTGGGCGCGTTTAGATCGAAGCCTCCAGAAGACTGAAATGTAAGGCCGTGCTTGCGCGTTGAATCAAGCGTGCGGTGCTCTAAGTCGGGTAATTGATTCGCTTTTTTCATGCGAATCATGCGAGAGGCGCTTGACCTTCCGGCAGAATGGCGGAATCAGGTCGATTCGAAACGTTAACCCGCCCCGGCATCGACGGGAATGCAGCGATGTAAGGTACTGATCACTGGACAGGCAGTCAGCTTGCCACAGATATCAGGGTTAATCTGGACTTAACGAGAGATGCAGTTACTGGCCCGGTAAAGCGCGTTCTGGAAGGAGCGCATCCAATTTGACCGGACCGGCAGCTTACGCGGCTTTGATACTCAGCCGCTTGGAGAAAATAAAGACTATGGCGACAAAAGAAAAGGAAGAAGTCGAGACCGAACGCGAGGCCGCGACCGATGGCCCTCTGCTCGACCTTTCCGACGATGCTGTCAAGAAGATGATCAAGGCCGCCAAGAAGCGCGGTTATGTCACCATGGACGAGCTGAATTCGGTGCTGCCCTCGGAGGAAGTGACCTCCGAGCAGATCGAGGACACGATGGCCATGCTTTCCGACATGGGCATCAACGTGGTCGAGGACGACGAGCAGGGCGAGGAGCCCGAAGCCGCCGACACCGCCGCTGATGCCGAGGAAGACGCCAACGAGCTCGCCGAGCAGACCGGCACCGCCGTCGCCGCCACCACGACCAAGAAAGAGCCGACCGACCGAACCGACGATCCGGTCCGCATGTATCTGCGCGAGATGGGCTCGGTGGAGCTTCTGTCGCGCGAGGGCGAAATCGCGATCGCCAAGCGCATCGAGGCCGGCCGCGAGACGATGATCGCGGGCCTTTGCGAAAGCCCGCTGACTTTCCAGGCCATCATCATCTGGCGTGACGAGCTCAACGAATCGAAGATCCTGCTGCGCGAGATCATCGACCTCGAGGCGACCTATGCCGGGCCGGAGGCCAAGCAGGCGCCGGTTGTCGAGCGTATCGAGGAAGCCAAGACCGAGGAAAAGTCGCGCCGTTCGCGCGAGGACGAGGACGACATCACCAATGTCGGCGGCGACACGCGTGGCCTGGTGGACGACGACGAGGAAGACGATGACGAGGCGAGCCTGTCGCTGGCGGCCATGGAAGCGGAACTGCGCCCGCAGGTGATGGAGACGCTCGACGTCATTGCCGACACCTACAAGAAACTGCGCAAGCTGCAGGACCAGCAGGTCGAGAACCGGCTGGCCGCCGCCGGCACGCTGTCGCCCAGTCAGGACCGCCGGCTGAAGGAATTGAAGGACCAACTGATCAAGGCGGTGAAGTCGCTGTCCTTGAACACGGCGCGCATCGAGGCGCTGGTCGAGCAGCTCTACGACATCAACAAGCGCCTGGTGCAGAACGAAGGCAAGCTGTTGCGGCTGGCCGAAAGCTATGGCGTGCGCCGCGAGGAATTCCTCAAGGAATATCAGGGCTCGGAGCTCGATCCGAACTGGACCCGCTCGATCGGCAATTTGACTTCGCGCGGCTGGAAGGAATTCACCAAGAACGAGAAGGACGCCATCCGCGACCTGCGCGCCGAGATCCAGAACCTCGCCACCGAGACGGCGATTTCGATCCAGGAATTCCGCAAGATCGTCAACCAGGTGCAGAAGGGCGAGCGCGAAGCCGCGATCGCCAAGAAGGAAATGGTCGAGGCCAATCTGCGCCTCGTCATCTCCATCGCCAAGAAATACACCAATCGCGGCCTGCAGTTCCTCGACCTGATCCAGGAAGGCAATATCGGCCTGATGAAGGCGGTCGACAAATTCGAATACCGCCGCGGCTATAAGTTCTCGACCTACGCGACGTGGTGGATCCGGCAGGCGATCACCCGTTCGATCGCCGACCAGGCGCGCACCATCCGCATTCCGGTGCACATGATCGAAACGATCAACAAGATCGTGCGCACCTCGCGCCAGATGCTGCATGAGATCGGCCGTGAGCCGACGCCGGAAGAACTGGCGGAAAAACTCGCAATGCCGCTGGAAAAAGTGCGCAAGGTGCTGAAGATCGCCAAGGAGCCGATCTCGCTCGAAACGCCGGTTGGCGACGAGGAGGATTCGCATCTCGGCGATTTCATCGAGGACAAGATGGCGATCCTGCCGATCGACGCGGCGATCCAGGCCAATTTGCGCGAGACGACGACGCGCGTGCTGGCCTCGCTGACGCCGCGCGAAGAGCGCGTGCTCAGAATGCGCTTCGGCATCGGCATGAACACCGACCACACGCTTGAAGAGGTCGGCCAGCAATTCTCGGTCACCCGCGAGCGCATCCGCCAGATCGAAGCCAAGGCGCTGCGCAAGCTCAAGCACCCGAGCCGGTCGCGCAAGCTCAGAAGCTTCCTCGACAGCTGAGGCCGGGTGACGGATAAGCAGTTTCAAGGGCGCCGGTGGCGCCCTTTTCCGTTTGGGCAGAGGCGATCACGATTGAACGCGCCGCTCTTGCGTGTCGTGCCCTACGAGAGGATAATTCCGCGACGGACGCATTCTCTGGGCGACAAACCCGGATGCCCGCCCCGGCGGTTGACGCCGTGCTCCGTGGCCCCGGAGGGAGGTGTGCCATGACAACTTACATCGTGCTGATCAACTGGACGGAACAAGGCGCCAAAAACGTGCGCGAGTCGCCGAAGCGGCTCGATGCCGCCAAGAAGATGCTGGGAGACATGGGCGGATCATTCAAGGCATTTTATCTCACCATGGGGGATTGCGACATGGTGGCGGTGCTCGAAGCGCCCGACGATGCCGTCTTGGCTCGTTTCTCGTTAATGCTGGCGACGGCTGGCAACGTCAGGACTCGGACGCTCAAGGCTTTCCCGGAGGATGCCTATCGCGAGATCATCACCTCGCTCGGGTGAGCCGCTGCTCCTGAAGCGCGTCGCGCTGAACGGCCCTTGCGACGCGCTTTAAGCTCTTCTTTTTATGCATGTCGTTATCGTAAAACCGCTGCGTACCCTTTGGGCGACCTGGATCAGCGAAACCGGCCATTCCGCCGGTATCGTGTCACGTTGCGGCGCAACGGCATTTCTCGGATAATCCGTGCGTGTCCTCTGGTGCCGTTTCGAAACATGGCCAAGCCTCTGCTGACTGTCTGGTACAATACGCGCTGTCCGGTCTGCGATGCCGGTATCAGCCGGCAGAAGCGGCGACTGATCGAGGCGGTCAAGGCCGGGCGGATCGAATTTCGCGACATCAATGCCGAACCGGCGGCGCTGGCCGGATACGGCATCGGGCTGGAGGACATCCGGCGCCGGCTGTATGCGATCGACGCCGACGGCAAATTGCTGGCCGGCGCCGATGTTGCCATTGCTGTATGGCGGACGACGCCCGGCGAAGGCTGGCTCGCAACGCTGTTCGGCAATCCCGGCGCACTGCCGTTGACGCGCTATGGCTATGATCGTTTCGCCGATCTGCTCTACGCCTGGAATCGGCGCAAAGGCCGCTGGTAACGGTATTATTCGCTCCGCACCGAAAGGTCCGGAGATTGTTTCCAGGCCTTTCGCGTGCCCTGCTATCGAGCCGCGGGCTCGCAAAGCCAGCCAATGATGCAGCGCACCGCCGGCAGCACCAGCAGCAGCGTCGGAAAGGCCACCAGCCAGGACAGACCCCAAGCCGTCAGCCAAGTGGCCAGCATGTCGGGCTGGAAGCCAAGGCTTTTCAGTGTCGAGATGAACGACACGATGAACGTCATCAGCAACGACAGCACCAGCGGGCCGAGCACGGCGGCATAGCGCGCAGGCAGCTTACTGCGCGGGGTGTTCATGGTCATTTGGATTTCCCTGAAGCATCCGGTTCGTCGCCTTGCATCCATTCGCCGGTATTGTCGGCGTAACTGCCCGGAACGACCGGGGTGGATGCGTTGCTTCACGTCAGACGCTTACGGAGCGGCCTTCGGCCCTCATGCACCCTCTAGCTGCCCTCGCTGGCGAAATCAATCCTGCTGGTGCCATTTTCAGATACATCGTAAGATATATCTTGACTCGACCGTGGCGGGCACTTAGTTGAGATATATCGTAAGACATAACTCAAGGAGCAGACAATGCACAAAGGCGATCATTTCGGGCATCATCGTTTTGGCGAACACGCCGAGCGCGTTTTCATGCATATGGCCGGCAAGTTCGGTGGGCGCGGCGGCTTTGGCCCGTTCGGGCATGGCATGAGAGGCGGCGGACGCGGCGGGCCGGGCGACATGTTCCGCGCCGGCCGCATGCTGGCCGACGGCGATCTCAAGCTGATCACGCTGTCGCTGCTGGCCGAGGCGCCGCGGCACGGCTACGACATCATCAAGGCGCTGGAGGAGCGCACCAGCGGCGTCTACAGCCCGAGCCCCGGCGTGGTCTATCCGACGCTGACCTTCCTGGAGGAGGCCGGCTACGCCGTTTCTGCGCCGGAAGGCAACAAGAAGGTGTTTTCGATCACCGAGGCGGGGCAGGCGCATCTCAACGAAAATCGCGAGATGATCGACCACGTGCTCGACCACCTCGAGCGCTTCGGCCGCAAGATGGCGAAGGCGCGCGACTGGTTCGGCTGGAACGATGAAGGCGAGGACGGCGGCCGGCGCGGCCGCGGCCGCTCGGAAAAGCGCGACGAGTTTCGCGCCGTGCGCCACCGGCTGCGCGCCGCGCTCGGCGAAATCGCCGATGCGCCTGAAGCAAAGCAGGCCGAGGCAATCAGCATATTGGAAGCTGCCGCAGAGGCCTTGGAAGCGTTGTCGCGCGACTGATCTCTGAGTGCCAAGCTAGCTGCGGCCCTTGCCCGCTCGGCCAAGGACCGGTACTGAAAATCATCCTGCACCGCGCTATGTGGTGCAGGATGATTGCCGTTGGAGGATACCCCATGTCTTTTCTGAAGCGTCTTTTCGGCGGAGGCAACGAAGCCGCCGAGCCAAAGACAGCGGCGCCGGCAAAGCAGATCGAGCACAAGGGATTTTTGATCAGCGCCACGCCCTACAAGGCGGAGGGCCAGTACCAGACCTGCGGCGTGGTTTCGAAGGAGATCGACGGCGTGATGAAGGAGCACAAATTCATCCGCGCCGACCGCTTTGCCGGGCTTGATGATGCCGTCGACATCTCGATCAAAAAGGGCATCCAGCTGGTCGACGAGCAAGGCGAAAAGATCTTCGGATAGATCGGCTACTACAGCCTTGGGTCGATTGGCTCGCTTTCCAACGCCAGCACGGCGAAGACACACTCGTGAACCCGGCGTAGCGGCTGCTTGGCGACAAATCGCGTCAGTGCTTCGTGGCCAAGCGCGAACTCCCGGAGCGCCAGGCTGCGCTTGCCGGCCAGGCCGCGTTCTCGGAGGCGGACGAGATTGTCGGGCGCGTCATATTCGGGACCATAGATGATGCGCAAATATTCCGGGCCGCGGACCTTCAGCGCCGGCTGGATGAGCCCCTTCTTGCCACGGCTGACGAAGTCGCGTGGTTTGACCACCATGCCTTCGCCGCCTGAGCCAGTCAGCGCTTCCCACCAGGCGACGGCCTCGGCACACGCGCCGCCGTCGGCCAGATCAACCATACGCCTTCGAGTCGGCGTGACCACGCCGCCACGGGCAGCCAGACGGTCCGCGAGCGACATGTGCCAGAAATGGTCCTGGTCAAACCAAATACGTCCCTCGCTGGCCAGCAGGTGGAAAGGCGCGGCCTTAAGGTCCTCGACGCCCGAAACTGGCCATACGTAGGGCGCCCAGGCGGTGGCGTATTTGGCTGCGCGGACGGCCCGGTCTTCAAGGCGTGCGTTCAGGCCGGCTGCATCGACGCCGCGCGCAATAGCACGGGCCAGCGCTTCGCTGCTGGCCTTGAGACCGGCGGCAGAGGATGTGGCCACAGGCGCATACTGGCTTTCGATCAGACTGCCGGCCTTGGCCGACCAAGGCATTATCTCGGCGTCCAGCAGCAGCCAGTCGCTGTTCAATTCCTTCCACAGGTCCGCCGTGTCGACCTCGGCGCGGAGACGGGCGAGCAGGCCTCCGTCATGGCACTGTCGTTGAAAAAGGAGCGTCCGGTGCGGGTCCAGATTGCGCCGGTTTCGTCGCCAGGGACCCCGAAGCGGCTGCGTGCCGCCTGCGCGTTGCGGCAGAGCGCGATCACTGCCCGCGAACCCATGTGCTTCTCCTCGCACACGATCTGCGCAACGCCGCGCTCGCGGAAGTAAGCGAAGGCATCCTCCGGACGTTCCAGCCAGCCGTCCTGGCTGCTGGTCTCGGACGGCGACATGGTCGGCGGCAGATAGATCAGCCATTGCGGCGAGAGCGCGAAGCGGCTCATCACCTCCAGTGCTGCCGACGCGTTCTCCTCGGCCACGACAATCCGGCCCCTCAGTCCGGTCTCGATCCAACGGCGACCGGAGACATCCTGATAATCGAGCACGCCGTCGGCGTCGGCCTGTGCCGATTTACCGGGACCGGACCCGCCCAGCGGACGTATCGGCTCCGACCAGGTCTGGATTGCCGGCACCTCGACCAGTTCGCGTTCCGGCCAGCGCAAGGCCGTCAGCTTGCCGCCGAATACGCATCCGGTGTCGATGCACAGGGTGTTGTTGACCCATTCAGCCGATAGCGTGGGCGTATGTCCATAGATAATGGCCGTCTTGCCACGATAGGCCGCGGCCCAGTCGGCGCGGACGGGCAGCCCGAACTCGTCGGTCTCGCCTGTGGTCTCGCCGTACAGAGCGAACTCGCGCACAGCGCCGGAACCGCGTCCGATCATCTCTTCCTTGAGGCCGGCATGGGCGACGGCGAGGCCTCCGCCATCGAGCCAGACATGGCTGCGCAGGCCGTCGAGAAAGGCCGGCAGCGCCTCGCGCAGGCCTCGGTCCTGTGCATTTAGCTGATCGACAGTCTGCTGGAGGCCGTGAGCGACCGTGACCTTGCGGCCTTCTAGCCAGCGGCTGAGTTTGCCTTCATGGTTGCCCTGGACACAGTATGCGGTTCCAGCCGCGACCATGCTCATGGCAATGCGCAGCACGTCGGGCGAGCTGGGGCCGCGATCGACGAGGTCGCCGACAAAGACGATCTTGCGGCCCTCTGGTGGGACCACGGTGACCGTTCGGTCGCCCTGATGCTCAGACCAGACGATGCTGTAGCCCAATCGAGCGAGCAGGATATGAAGCTCATCCGAACAGCCGTGGATGTCGCCAATGATATCGAACGGGCCATGGTCGTCGCGCTTATCGGTCCACAGCGGCTGTCGCGACACCTCGGCCGCGTCGATGCTGGCCTCGCTGGTAAGCTTCCAGACTTGGCGGAAGCCCTCGCGTTGCAGGGCGCCAAGACCCTTGCGGATCTCGGTTGTCATGCGCTGGGCGACCCCGGCGCCGAACTGCCGGTCGGCTCGCACCGCATTGCGTGCGACGCACACCTCGACGCCTGGATCGAGGACCACGGCGACGGGCAAAGCGTGCCACTTGCGCGCCAGCTCAATCCAGGCCTTGCGGTCGGCGGCTCGCACATTGGTGGCGTCGATGACGGCCAGCCTGCGGTATTTAAGCCGTTTGCCGGCTATTTCGCGAACCAGATCGAAGGCATCCGCAGAGACGTCCTGGTCGGTCTCGTCGTCGGAGATCAGCGCCCGGCACTGGTCCGACGAGATAATCTCGGTCGTCAGGAAATGCTTGGCGGCGAAAGTCGACTTGCCCGATCCGGTCGAGCCGATCAGCACGACGAGGGCGAAGTCAGGAATGGTGAGGTTGGTCTTATCGGGTTCTCTCATCGGGTGAACACCGCCATCTGTGTGGGGGCGCCGAGGGTCGGGTCCTCGGCTCCGATACCGCTGAAGGTGGCTGCATAGCCATAGATCTCGCCGATTTTGGCCGCCCAGGCTTGGAACTGAGCCCGGCTCCATTCGAAACGGTGATCGGGATGGCGAAATGCGCCAGAGACCAGTCTTGGAAACAGAGCGTTGTAGTCCGCATTCGGAGTGGTCACGATGACGGATTTGGGCGCCGTCTCACCGAAAACGATGCGTTCGACCAGGGGCAGCCTGTCCTCGTCGAGATGCTCGATGACCTCGACCAGAACGGCGATGTCGGCTGCGGCCCAACGGCTGTCCCGGTAGGTCAGCGATCCATGCAGCAGCGTGACCCGGCCCTCGGGCGGCCCGCCTAATTCGTTCAGCTTGAGACGCTTTGCGGCCCATTCCAGTTCGCGCGCCGCCGGATCCAGACCGAACAGCTTGTGGATCCATCGCTCGCGCACCAGCCTGTCGAGCAGCTTGCCTTCACCGCATCCCAGGTCCGCAACCGTGGTTCCTCCCGTCGCCCGAATGGCGTGGACAACTGCGTCCATGCGCAGATCGTTGAGCCGGATAGGCGTCTCAAGCGCTTCCTCGGGCGTGACGCGCAACTCGGCAGGTTGTGCCTCGCCAGCCGTCTCGGGAGCCAGTCGCTCCAGGGCGATGCGGGTCAAGGCCCTGCGATTGCCAAGATAGCGGCGCACGATCAGGTCTTTGGCCGGATGGTTTTCCAGCCAGCCTTCGCCTTTGGACAGCAGCTTGTCGATCTCTGCTTCGCCGACCCAATAATGCTTGGCATCGTCCATCACCGGGATCAGCACATAGAGGTGGTTCAACAAGGCGCTGAGTCGGCCCGTGCCAGTCAGCTTCAGATGGCCATATCGGGGCTCGCCTGCAGCACCCCCGTTTCCTTCGATTGGCGTCAGATCGACTGTCCAGCCCATGGGTTCGAACAAACTTCGAACCAGAACCTCACCGCCGCGCATTGGCAGTGGAGTAACCACGGCTTCCAGCGGCAGTTCGCTGTCGGCCAGTTCCTGGCGCTCCTTCGATATACCGGTCATCGCCGTCCGCAGCATTTTGTTCAGCGCCACCGACAGGAAGGATGATGCTGCGTAAGGCCGGTCGTTCACATATTGGTCGAGCAGGCCTTCTGCCTGGCCCTTGCCCCGCACCAGTCCCACAGGATCGACATCGAGCAGGAGTGCAGCCTCGCAACGGTCTTCGGTTGCCTCGGGATAGAACAGCCACGCCTTGCCGAAAGACAGGTCGGTCTCGTGCAGGCGATCCGGATGCTTGTGCAGCAAGAAACCGAGATCGGTGGCCGGACGGTGCGTTGTGGCAACGGAAAGGAACATCCGCGACCGATAGCGCAGACAAGCGGAATAACCAATGGCGGTTGTGTGGCCCACCACAATAGGTTGTCGCCAACGACAACAAGGACAGGCGCCGGCGCCTGCCCTTGTACAATTCAGACGATGCTGACGCTTTATGCCGCGGTGGCCACGCGCTCGGCATTTCCGGTCGCAGCCACAATGGCGTCGACCTTGGTCGAGGCCTTGGCCAGCGCTGCTGCCACCGCATCGGCGCCCATGCCGACCCCTTCGATGCGGATGACCTCGACATCGGTCATGCCGAGGAAGCCAAGCACGCTGCGCAGGTAGGGAATGGCGTGATCGAACTGCACGGCCGCACCTTCGGAATAGATGCCGCCCGAAGCCAGTACGATGTAGACCTTCTTGCCGGTGACGAGCCCCTTGGGGCCGTTCTCGCCATAGGCAAAGCTCTTGCCGGAACGGGCAATGTGATCGACCCAGGACTTCAGCGTCGAGGAGATGTTGAAGTTGATGAAGCCGGTGGCGAGAATCACCGTATCGGCCGCGAATAGTTCATCCAGCACGACATCGGAGACGCCAACGACTTCAGCCTGGCGTGAGGTGCGCGCTTCGGCCGGCGTGTAGATGCCGGTCGCATAATCGGCATCGATGTGCGGCAACGGATTGGCGACGAGGTCGCGCACGACAAGCGTGTTCGACGGATCGGCGGCAACAAGCTTTTCAGCGAATTCAGTAGCAATTCGGGTCGAGTGCGAGGCAGCGCCGCGCGGGCTCGATGTGACAAGAAGGATGGACATAATGGGGTCTCCAGGGTTGGATTAAAATCTCCTGGCAAATATGTGTGCGCAGACCCATTTGAAAAACTGGTGTATTTTGTATATTATCCATCTAAAATGTGGATTGAACGATGCAACCGAACCCGACGCTTGACCAACTGCAGATCCTGGTTGCGGTGGCCGAGACCGGCAGCTTCTCGGCCGCCGGGCGCAAATTGAATCGCGCGCAATCGGTGATCAGCTACGCCATCGCCAACCTCGAAGCGCAGCTCGGGCTGAAGCTGTTCGAGCGCGAGGGCACGCGTGAACCGCAACTGACCGATGTCGGCAAGGCGACGCTGGAAGATGCGCGGCGCATGGTCGGCGTGCTGCAACGCATCCGCTCGCGTGTCGACGGATACCGGCAGGGATTGGAGGCGGAAGTTACGCTGTCGGTCGACGTGACGCTACCGTCGCCGGTTCTGGTTCGGGTGCTAAAGGCATTCGAGGCGCAGTTCCCGGCCGTGACGCTGCGTCTCCATATCGGCTCGCTTGGCCTTATCCTCGATCATGTTGTCGGCGGACAGGCCGATCTCGGCATCGGGGGGCTTCTGGGTGAGACGGACGTGAATCTGCTTCGCATCGGCTTCTTCTCCCTGGTGCCAGCCGCAGCGCCTGATCACCCCCTGGCGCTGCTGCCGAGACCAGTGGCGCTAGAGGATGTCCGCGAACACATCCAACTGGTCGTCTCGGACCAGTCCGAGCGTACGCGCGGGCGTGACTATGGCGTCTTCGCCTACCGCACCTGGCGGCTGACGGATGTGCGCACCAAGCACGTGCTGATGCGCGAGGGGCTGGGCTGGGGCGGGCTGCCGCGATGGCTGATTGCCGATGATCTGGCGACCGGCCGGCTCGTCGAACTCGATCTCGAGCCTTACAGCGAAGTCCGCTCGCCGCTCTATGCCATGCACCGCGCCGATCGCAGCCCGAAACCGGCGGCCGCCTGGCTGATCGACCAGTTCAAGCGCCAGCTAGGCTGTTTCAACGAGTTCGAACCGGGTGAGATACCTGAGGAGCAGCCGGAGACAGGCCGTCGATCAGCGCCATGAGAACGGCGCGATAGTCCTCGATCGATGCTCCAGTTTCGATGGCGAGCGCTGCGCGGTCGAAGGCGGCTGCGAGCAAAGCGGTCAGTGCTTCCACAGGCAGTCTCGTCATGGAGTGCGAGCGCATCGCGGCAACAAGGCCTTCGCGCAGCGAACGGTTGCCATGGCGATTGTCGATCGCATCCATGGCGGCGCGGCCCAGCACGGCCGGGCCATCAAGCAGCAAGAGCCGCGTACGGCCGGGCGCACGCATGGCAGCCAGATAGGCATCCGAGCCGGCAATCAGCGCATCGCGGGCAAATAGCGAAGGCGGCGACGCGCGTTCGATCTCTTCCGAGACGGCTTGCGCCTCCTGTTCGACCACAGCGGCAAACAACGCCTGCTTGTCGGCAAAGTGATGATAGAGCGCGCCGCGCGTGACGCCGGCAGCGGCGGCGATCTCGGGTGTGCCGGTCTCGGCATAGGACTTTTCGGTGAACAGTTTGCGAGCCGCGGCGATGAGCTCGGCGCGTGTCGCGGCGGTGCGATCACGGTTGGAGCGACGAGCGGATCCTTGTTGCATACATGCAGCCTGTATGTTAATTCCATTTACCTGCAGACTGTATGTTATTTGCCGGGAGAAGGAAAGATGAGGACGACGAGCTATTATCCGGTGCTGATGACGAGCGACGTTGCCGGCACGGCAGCCTTTTATGTTGCGCATTTCGGCTTCAAGCCGCTGTTTGAGGCCGACTGGTACGTGCATCTGCGCTCGGCCGAAGACCGTCGCGTCAACCTCGGCATCGTCCAGGGCGATCATGAGACGATCCCGGAGGAAGGGCGGGGCCGCACATCTGGCCTGCTGATCAATTTCGAGGTCAGGGATCCGGATGCCATCTATAAGCGGATCACCGCCGCTGGCCTGCCGATCCTGCGGACGCTACGCGACGAACCCTTCGGCCAGCGCCATTTCATCACCAGGGATCCCAATGGCGTGCTGATCGACGTGATCAGGCCGATCCCGCCGAGCCCAGAATTTATGGCGCAATATGCGCAGGGTGCTGCGGCGCGCTAACTCGCCCGCGCCAACGGCATCACGGTGACCTGAGTAATGCCGGAGCGGCGCACCACCGTGCACAGTGTCTCGCGGCCGATTCGCTCGGCGTCGAGCATGCGCACCAGATCGTCGACGCCGGTGACCGGACGGCCGTCGATGGCGGCAATAATGTCGCCTTCCCTGAGGCCGGCTTTGGCCGCCGGGCTGTTCTTTTCGACGGTGCGCAGGCGCACCGCCGTGCTGCTCGATACTTGCGACAAAAGGGCTGCGCGGCGCGGCAGGTTGGTGGTGTCGGCGGAAACGCCGATGAAGGCACGGCGCACACGGCCGAAGCGGATGATTTCCGAGATGACGAAATTGGCGGTGTTGGAGGCAACCGCGAAGGCGATGCCTTGCGCACCGTGGATCATCGCGGTGTTAACGCCGATCACCTCGCCAGCCGAGGACACCAGCGGTCCGCCGGAATTGCCGGGGTTGAGCGCGGCGTCGGTCTGGATGACGTCGTCGATCAGCCGGCCGGTGGAGGCACGCATCGAGCGGCCGAGTGCCGAGACGACGCCAGTGGTGACGGTCCATTCGAAGCCGAGCGGATTGCCGATGGCAATAGCAATCTGGCCGCGCCTCAATCGCTTGGAATCGCCAAGCGGCGCGACGTCGGCAAAGTTGCCGTCGGCGCGCACCAGCGCAATGTCGGTGTCGGGATCGCGGCCGAGCACGCGGCCTTCCCTGGAGGCGCCATCCGGCATTGATACGCGCACGCTGCGCGCATCGCCGACGACGTGGAAGTTGGTGACGACCAGCCCGTCCTGCGCGATGACGAAGCCGGAGCCATGGCCGCCCGGGCCACCGATGCGCTCGATGCGGCAGACGGCGGGCCCGATGCGGTCGACGGCATCGGCGACCGTCGCCGAATAGGCATCGAGAAGGGCATCGTCATATTGCAATTGCTGGGCGGGCAGGGCCATCCGAGGGCTCCGTTTGGAACAAGATGAACAATGCCTATATGTGCGGAGCGGCCGGACCGGCCGCGACCTGACCAGATGGCCAGTCACATGCCCAAACTAGCCGTCAGGCGAGTATCCGCCAACGTCCTGCCGGGCGATATCTGGGTCACGAAGAACCCAGGAGACAGATCATGAGCGATTTCAATCTGAGCACGTTTTCCGACGCCATTGCCGACATCGCGGCAGCCGCGGCACCAGCGACGGCCAGCTTCGCGACCCACCACCGGACGTCAACTGCTTTCCACTGGCGGGACGGCTATTTCGTCACTGCCGAGGAGGCGGTCGAGGCCGGCGAGGAGATCGAGCTGACGTTTTCTTCGGGCGAAGCCGTCAAGGCGGAACTGGTCGGCCGCGACCCGTCCACCGGCACGGCCGTTTTGAAACCGGCCGGCGCGCCGGGCGCCCCGTCACTGGTAAAGGCGGATGCGGTGCGGCCGGGCAACCTGGCGGTCGTGGCGGGCAATAGCGACGGCACCTCGCTCGCTACCTTCGGCACGGTCGGCGAGGTCGGCCCGGCCTGGCGTTCAATGCGCGGCGGCACGATCGACCGGCGCATCAACCTTGCCGTCAATGCCGGCGGCCGTTTCGAGGGTGGCCCTGTGCTCGACGCCAAGGGTGGACTGATCGGCATGCTGCTGTTCGGGCCACGCCGGCGGGCGCTGGTCATGCCTTACGAAACGATCGAGCGGGCAGTCACGACGCTGCGCGAGAAGGGTCATGTGGCGCGCGGCTATCTTGGCGCCGGCCTGCATCCGGTCCGCAATGGTGATACCCAGGGCGCCATGGTGATGAGCCTCGACGATAACGGGCCGGCGAAATCAGCCGGTCTCAGTCTCGGCGACATCATCGTGTCGTGGAACGCAGAGACGGTGCATGGCCCGCGCGAGCTGATCCGCAAGCTCGGGCCGGACAGCGCCGGTGCCTTGGTGACACTCGGCGTGGTGCGCGGCGGCGAGAACCGTGAGGTTTCCCTGACCATCGGTGAAAAGCCACTGAGCTGAGGGATAGATGGTAAGCGGTGAGGTCGCTGGCAGACGGCTGACGGTGCTGATCGCGCTCGGTGACGTCGAGCGCGCGCGAAGTCTGTCCGCCGTTCTCGCCGCGACCGATGATCTGCGGCCGGTTCTGGCCGGCGAAGTCGACGGGCGTGAGGCGGCGGATGTCGCCATCGTCGATGATCATGGGCTACAAGGCGGGCTCGTCGACGCGGCTATGCCTCGCGTGCTGCTATCGTCGCGAGCGGCCCGCGAACGGCCGGCCGATACAGTGTTTGCCGTGCTGCCGGTGCAAGCGGACGAGTTGCTGATCGCCGCCGCCGCGCGGCTCGCGGCTGCGGGCTACCGGATTTCGCGCGACAGCCATGCTCTATCCGATCGGCATCACGATTTGATCTTCCATGACAGCGACCGGTTCGAAGAGGAACTGACCGACGAGCAGATCGTCCGGCCGACGCTTTCGCCGCGCGAGAGCGAAGTGCTGGCGCTGCTGGCCGAGGGCGCCCCCAACAAGGTCATCGCGCGGCGGCTGAACATCTCCGTGCATACGGCGAAGTTCCATGTCGCAGCGATCCTGACGAAGCTCGGTGCCGCCAACCGCACCGATGCGATCGCCATCGCCATGCGGCAGGGCCTGGTGCTGGTCTAGCTCAGATTGTCTCAAGGCCGACGCAGCGTAACCCGCATCCGGTGTGTTGGGCCTTGCGCGGCGGTTCTCAGCCGCGCAAGGATCGTGTCTTTCATGTTGAAGGAAGGCGCAAGGATGTCGCTCAAGGGAAAGACGCTTTTCATCTCCGGCGGGTCGCGCGGCATCGGGCTGGCGATTGCGCTGCGCGCCGCGCGCGATGGCGCCAATGTGACGATCGCGGCCAAGACCGCCGAGCCGCATCCGAAGCTGCCCGGGACGATCTACACGGCGGCGCACGAGATCGAGCAGGCCGGCGGCAAGGCGCTGCCGGTGCTGTGCGACATTCGGGATGAAGAACAGGTCGCCGAAGCGGTCGCCAAGACCGTGGAGAGGTTCGGCGGCATCGATATCTGCGTCAACAACGCCAGTGCCATCCAACTCACCGGCACGCTGGAGACTGATATGAAGCGCTACGATCTGATGCACCAGATCAACACGCGCGGCACTTTTCTCGTCTCCAAAATGTGCATTCCGCACTTGAGGTTGGCGGAAAATCCTCACATCTTGAATCTGGCGCCGCCGCTTGACATGAGGGCCCAGTGGTTCAAGAACCATGTCGCCTACACGATGGCAAAGTTCGGCATGTCGATGTGCACGCTGGGCATGAGCGCCGAGTTCGCCAGGGACGGCATTGCGGTCAATTCGCTATGGCCGATCTCGACCATCGACACGGCGGCGGTGCGTAACCTCCTGGGCGGGGCGACGGTGGCGGCGATGAGCCGTTCGCCCGACATCATGGCCGATGCGGCATACGCCATCCTGGTCAGGCCGTCGCGTGAGGCGACCGGCAATTTCTACATTGACGAAGAAGTGCTGCGCGCTGAGGGCGTCAGCGATTTCTCGGCCTATGCGCCGGGTGCGACAGGCCCGCTCGCCGGCGACTTTTTTGTGCCGGACGAGGTGTTCGGCCGGTCGGATACCAAAATCAAAGGTATCTACTGACGGAAAGTATCTCGCTACAGAAGTATCTCTCAAAAGACCGGCACAGACGCGTGCTCACTCCTCGGCTTTCTTGGCTTTGCCAAGACCCATCAGCCGGTCGATATAGGCAAGCATCAGTGCCGACAGAACGAAGGCCAGATGAATGATGGTCAGCCACATCAGCTGGTCGGTCGTGTAGGAGACCGAGTTCAGGAACACCTGCAAGAGGTGGATCGAGGAGATCGCTACGATTGTCGAGGCGACCTTGACCTTCAGCGAGCCGACATCGATCGTGCCCAGCCAATGCACCTTGCCGTCATTTTCATCGAAGCGGCTGACGAAGTTTTCGTAACCCGAGATGATCACCATCACCACCAGTGAGGCGACCAGCGCGGCATCGATGAGGCCGAGTATTTTCAGGATGGTGTCGGTGTCATCGAGCGTGAAGGCGACGGAGACGAACTCGAACAGCTTCTTGCCGAAGGACACGGCATAGATGGCAAGTGCCGCACCCAGTCCGAGATAGAAGGCGACCAGCAGCCAGCGCGAGGCGAGAATGATCGATTCGATGGCGAGTTCGAGGCGCTTCATGCGGCGATTCGGGCTCCGTTGTCGGAGTGCCGTATTTCGGGCAGGCTGCGGCGGTTTGCAAGGTTGCAAAAAAACGAAACCCCGCCGGGGAGGGGAACCGGCGGGGCTCGTGTGTCCCGCTGGAGTCGGGACAGGGCAGGGAACGCCCTTTCCAGAATCTGGGATGGGTAACCGCGCGTTTCAAGATTGATGACCGCGCGATTCAATGGTTGATCAAATCGCGCGGTTCACATTGCGGTTTATTGGGCGCTGGCCACCGGCGCTACCAGGGGGGTAATCCGGCGGATGGCGACGCGGCGGTTCTCGCGGTTGGGTCCCGACGTGTTGACCTTGAGATACTCCTCGCCATAGCCCTGCGTCGTCAGGTTCTCCGGCGGGATGCCAAAGGCGTTGGTCAAGGCTTCGGCGACCGCCTCGGCGCGGCGGTCGGACAGAGCAAGGTTCGCTTCCGGTGTGCCGACAGCGTCGGTATGGCCCTCGATCAGGAAGCTCTCGGCCGGGTTTTTCTTCAGCAGCTTGTCCATGGCGTTGGCAACACCCTCCAGCTTCTGGACCTCGGTGTCGGAAATCGAGGCCGAACCGAATTCGAAGTTGAGCGTGTCGAGGTCGATGCGGCGGGCGATGTCGCGCACGCGGGCCGAGCGCTTGACCTCGTCGATCGAATAGAGGCGCTGGACCCTCTCGACCGGCGGCCGTTCGAGGAAGGTGTAGTAGTCGTCCGGATCCTCGACCTCTTCGGAATCCAGAATGTATTCCTCTTGCGGGATGGTAAGGCGCATCGGCGGCAGGTCGTCGCCCGGGTCGCGCCAGTCTGCATCATCGTCATAGTTCCGCTCGTCGACATAGCTCAGCACATATTCGCGGCCGTCGGGCGCGATGCGTGAACGCTGGATGACGTCGCCGTAGCGGTTGCGGATGGTGACGATCCGGACACCATTGTCACGCTCGACGATTTCCCGGGTGCGATCGCCCGACAGGTCCTCATAATAGACATTCCTGGCGCCGCGGTGCATGCGCGGTGCATCGCTGCTTTCCACGAACGTCTGGTTGTTGAACTGGAGGATGACGCGGTCGCCGAATTCCCTGACGACGTTGGCGCCCTGGGGGCGCGGACGGCGGCGAACATCCTCGATGTCCGGCGCACGCTCGACGCGCTTGCCTTTTTCCTCGGTCACCGGAACGATCTTTTCAGGCTTGATCTCCCGCTGGGCTGCCCGGTCGTCGGTGGGTGGCGGCCCCTGATCGACCGGAGCCGGCTTCGGGGGTTCGACCTGGTTCTCGCCCTGCTGGGCGGGCTGGTTGCCCTGCTGCTTACCGGCATTTTGGCCGCGCTCCTTGCCACCCTTGCGCTTGCGCAAGACATCCTTCTGGCTGTCCAGAACAGGTGCCTCGTTCGGATTGGCCTGGGCTTCACCCTGGACCGGATTTTCACCCTGGACAGGCGCGGCCTGGCCAGTCGAAGGCTGTTCGCCGGTCGAGGGCTGTTGCTCTCCTGTCACCGGCTGTTCGCCGACAGGCCTCTTGCCACGTTTCTTGATCTTGTCCTGGGGCTGTTCGCCCTGGACGGGAGCGGCCTGCTGCTCGGTCGGAGCCGGTTGGGCCTGTGGGGTCGCTTCCTTATTGGTCGGCGCCGGCTGGCCTTCCGCCTCCGTGGCGGGTCCGGTCAATTCAGCAGGCTTCTTGCGCTTGCCCGGCTTTTGTCCGGGCTCGACAGTCGGAGCCTGTTCTGCCGGGGCAGCCTCGATCTGCTGGTTCTGTTTTTGCTTCTTCTTGCGCGGATTGACGTTGGGCTGGTTGTCGTTTGCCGGCGCTGCCTGCTCGGCCGGTTGTTCCGATGGGGCCGCTTCGATCTGCTGCCGATTGCGCCGCTTCTTGCGGGGTTGCTCGGTCTCGGCCGGAGCGATCTGCTCGGCCGGAGCGGATTCTGTTTGCTGCTGCTGATTGCGCCGCTTCTTGCGGGGTTGCTCGGACTCGGCTGGAGCGATCTGCTCGGCCGGAGCGGATTCTGTTTGCTGCTGCTGATTGCGCCGCTTCTTGCGGGGTTGCTCGGACTCGGCTGGAG
>NZ_JAMYRO010000044.1:0-40070 GCF_040321495.1 Mesorhizobium sp. M0408
TTAAAACACACCGCGGTATTCTAAATGCGGGGCCGCGGGGGGGGGCGGGTTCCGGCGCAGACCCCCCCCCACCCCCCACAAAAAAGTCCCCTCCTGTGGCCCCCCCCCCCCCCCAACGGGGGGCCGGGCTTTTTGCATTTTCCCTCGCATTCTGTACGATCTTTCTTTCGCGACAGGGCGGCTCGATCCGGCGCTGCCCGACCAAGATGCGCGTTAGGCATGGGAGATGGTGTCATGCTTGCCAAGGTCCTGACACAAGCGGCAGTCCTGACAGCCGGGGCGCTTCTGTTTGCCGCGACGGCCCACGCCCGGCCGGACAGCCGCGCGATGACGTGCGAACAGACACAGCTTCTGATCCAGAGGCATCGCTCGGTGGTGCTGACCACCGGCCAGAACACCTACGATCGATACGTCCGCCAATTCGGCAATGAATGCGACTGGCCGCAGGTGCCGCGCGCCGCTTATATCAAGACGCGTGACGGTCAATGTCCGGTCTATCGCTGCCAGGATCCGGTCTTCGACCTCCCGGACTGAAAGCAAGGGTTTTTCATCCGACCGCCGATGCAGAATGCGGAAGGCGGTGGCTCATTCCTCGTCGAAAGGACCACCTTCCCGTTGGAGATCGCGCGAAATGACGCGTTCATCGGTGTCGTCCGGCAAGGCCTCGTCGCTTTCCTGGTAAGCGTTATCGTCGTCCTCCTCCGGCAGTTCGCCGCTTTTCTCGACGTCGTAGCGAATATCGCCGTTTTGCGGCACGCCGTCAGGGAGGATTCTCCCGCTCCGGATGGCGTCCCAGTCCTGCTGCTGGATCGTCGGGCTCTCCGTCTCGTCGTCGGTTCGTTCTTTCCTGCGCGGTTTCATCGCGGTTCTCCATAATGTCAGGGGCCCTGAATTGGCTCAGTGGTTGAACTCATAAGTCTGGCGGCCGGTTCCGGGCCGCTGCGGTCCGGGCGCATTGCCGCACGACGGAACCAATCGCGCCTGCCCGCCTTCACATTCAGAAGATACTGGCGCGAAAGGAGCTCGACATGAGACCGCTCATTTTCTTGCCGTATATGCTAGGTGCGCTGCTGCTGGCGGTGCCGGCGGCCGCGCAGCCGGGCGAACAGGCGCAATCCGACCGCTGCAAAGTCGAGCTGCCCGACAAGAACAGCGAGCAGCAGAAGCCGGCCGGCAACAATTTGTCCGATACGCTCGAGCCATGCGGTGGGGTGCTGAAGCCCCCGCCAACGGGCGATCAGGGCATGGCGGCGCCACCGCCGGATGAGGGCAAGACCCCGGTGATCAAGCCCGGCGAGGTGCCGCCACAGCCGCCAAAGCAGTAGCAGCGACGAGCGGCAACTTCGCGCCGCTTGCGCCGGCAGGTTTGTTGCACTCGCTTAGGAACATTAGCTTGTCCTAAATGTTATTTCAGACGCAGTAGATATCACCCCCCTCCGGTATCGCTGCTGATCGGGAAACCGATCGGCCCGCGTCTTGCGACGCGGGCCACCGCAGTTCATTCGCAGTCCATTCGCCGCATCGCGCGGGCACTTCACCGGTGTTCGATTAGCCGCCACTTACGGAACAACAAGGTGGCGTGGGCGTTTGCCTAGAGGGTTCGCCGCTTCGACCGGAATGCCGCGTCGCAATTGTAAGGGCGAGGCCCGTAACAACAGGAGTAGACGATGAAAATCCACCTTGTTCCTGCTGCGGCGGGATTGGCGTTGCTTGCCGGCGTCGGCGTGGCCACCGCGGACCAGGTGATTGTCACGCCCGAACAGCAGACGGTCATCCGCGAATACGTCCACAAGCACCCGCTTGCGTCGATCAGTCTTCTGGGGGTGGAGCTCAATATCGGTTCCACGTTGCCCGATACGGTCGAGCTGCAACCGATCGATGTTCCAGACGTGCGGTACAGATACGTCGTCGTCGGCAATCGCACCGTGCTCGTCGACCCAGGCACCCGCAAGATAGTGCAGGTCATCGAGTGATCGGCGTTGCCAAACCGCGAACCGGGTTTGGAAAGGTCACGGTCTAATAACCAAATCAGAGCTCCATCCCGCGCGATCGGGATGGAGCCGCTGTCGTCTCGAAACAAGGAAAGGAGCCATTCCCATGCTGCCGCATGTCGAGCCGGTCAACGTGGCCGCCGCCGTCGACAAACTGCTTGCTGAACGAGGCGATGGCCTGCTGTCGATGAAGGCGGCGATAGTACTGTTGCGCGAACGCACCGGAACCGAGCGCTCGGACGCCGACCTTGAAGGGCTGATCATCAAGAAGGCGGCGCTCCTTGGCGTCGCTGTCCTGTGTGACAGAGAGGCTCAATGACGGTGTTGCCTGCGCCTCAAGACGCGGGTCGAAATTTCAGCTAGAACAGCGTTGCTTACGCATGAACCGAGCCGACGGAGGTATCAGTGACGGACAGGCAGGAACGGATTCGCCAGCGGGCACACGCGATCTGGGAACAGGCAGGCAGGCCCGATGGGGCGCATCAGCAGCATTGGGATCAGGCTACCACAGAAATCGACACGGAAATCGCCGCGAAAGAGAAGACCGCCAGCCGGCCGAAGCCGAAAGCACGCCAGCCTAAGCCGGCGCCCGTCACCAAGGACGGAAGCAAACCCAAGGCGCGACCACGCAAAGCGTGAACGAGCGGATTTAGGCAGACTTGGATTGAACGCGTCCAAACGGCAGAATTCAGATCCATTATAGGCTACGTTCATGGTATAGGCCCGGCCGCCTTGTCCGGATCGGTCCGGTCACGGCGGAACTGCCCTGCCCAGGCAATGGCAACAGCCATTCCTCGTGCCTGCCAGTGCAGAGCTCATATTCAGGCGCGAGATTCGTCGGCGCCAAGCCCGCCATCCCAATGGCGGGCTACTTACCGCCTTGCACGTGGCGGCAGCAGGGCGGGGCTCACACGAGCACGCGCCTCAGTGTGTTTGACGGCCAGGATCCGGCGAAGCGGACGCTCCGTCTTCCAAGGCGTCCCAGCCCACGGCGGGGCTTCTTTGCATCAGCTGAGGGCACGCAAACTCCGCCAGATCGGTTTCCGCGAAGCCGTCGAACTCGATAGCCGCCCCGTAGAGCTGGGCTGCTTGCATGACGAGCCATTCGATGTCTTCGCGCGCAACATTCTCGGCGAGGTTCTGCAGTCGCGCGGCTTCGGCGACAGCAGTCAGATTGATGGCAATCCCGGACCGCAATGTAGCCCGAACTCGGGAACTGACGTCTTCGTGCAGGCGAACCGAAAATCCGTAGCGCATGGAAAACCTTCCCTTCAGGAGCGGTTTATCCCTCGCTTTCACCATGCGCCCAGAGTCGGCGATTGACAAGCGAAAATCTTGAAAAATCATTTAGTATCAAATAGTTAGTGTATTTTGTCGATTGTGCGGTTGATGCTTGATCCGCTTCATTGGATTTCTGCACGGATCACGCATCTGGAGATCTTGACGTACTCTGCCAACATACCTAACTCTACGAAGAATTAGGAACATGCTAACTCAGCTAGTTTTAGCCTGGTATGACTGGAGGCCGAGATGTCCGAACTGGAACGCCCGGAACGATTGCAGATCATGCTGACCGCCGATGAACTGGCGGCGTTGGAGAACTGGCGCTTCGACAAGCGCATGCCGAGCCGGTCGGCCGCGGTACGGGAACTTTTGAGGCGAGGCCTCACAGCCGATGGTTTCCTGACGGCGGCGCATGGGACCAAGTCGCGCGACTTCGGCATCCTGCCGCATTCTGCAGATGGCGACGGGGCAGTCGACGGGGTGCCCCAGAAGGAATAGCGTCGTTTCCGCGGCGATCGCCCGCTCTGCGACCGTGCTTCGCGACTCTCTTGCTTCGCGATGAGCTGTGAACGTCTGGTCCGCTGATCGCCGCGAAGTAGAAGAGATCCAAAGCTCTGTCTTGCCAGACGCTCCGCAATCAGGGAGTGCTCGATCGGCATAGTGTGGGCTCGGGAATTTGCCGATGACGCTGGAATTGACGGCCGGCGACCAGTCGATGCTGCATGGCGAGCAAGGCTCGGCAGCGGCTGCCGCCATGAAGATCCTGGTCGCTTTCGCGAAGGCGGTCGGCGCGCGCAAATTGCTGGACATTGCCGGTGCCCATATCGACGGCTGCCTTTATCACGGCCAGGCCAGCCTCGATTTCGTCGAAATGCTGATCGAGGGCGGCGGCCGCGTTCGGGTGCCGACGACGCTGAACGTCGGTTCGTTCGACCTCATCCATCCCGGATTGGTGAAGATGCCGGTGTCGCAAGAAACGCCGGCGCGACGCCTGATGAAGGCGCATCTGGAACTCGGCTGCCAGGCGACCTTCACCTGCGCACCCTATCAGACCCGGTTCCGGCCAAGGTTCGGCGAGCAGATCGCCTGGGGTGAGTCCAACGCCATCGTCTTTGCCAATTCGGTGATCGGGGCGCGGACCAACCGCTATGGCGATTTTATCGATTTGTGCTGCGCAATGACCGGGCGCGCGCCGGCATGGGGGCTGCATCTGAGTGAAAATCGACGAGGCCAGGTCCTGTTCGAGCTGACTGACGCTGCTTTCGAGCCAAGCGACGCTCTGTTTGTCGGCGTCGGGCTGATCATCGGGCAAAGGGCTCGCGACCGCATCCCTGTCATATCGGGCCTGCCGCAGCCGCGCGACGAGGACCAATTGAAGGCGCTGGGGGCGGCGGCGGCAACGACGGGTGCCGTGGCGCTGTTTCATGCCGTCGGCATCACGCCGGAGGCGAAGACGCCGGATGAGGCGTTGCACGGCCTGGCGCCGGAGGAAAAAATCCGGATCTCTCGCGCTGACATCCACCATGCGCTGGCCAGGCTGTCGAGCGTCCCCGACGGCGTGCAGCTTGCAGCCGTGTCGTTAGGCACGCCGCATTTCTCCCATGAAGAGTGGATGCGCCTGTTGCCGCTGCTGCGCGAAGTCGGTCCAGGCAAGGGTGTCCCAATCTATGTCAACACAGGGCGCGCGACGCTGACGCGGCTGCAGGACGAAGGCGCACTGGCCGGCATGGAAGCCTTCGGCCTCGTTCCGGTCACCGACACCTGCACCTATGTCACGTCGATCCTCGAGCGTCTCGATGGCGTGGTGATGACCAATTCGGGCAAATGGGCGCATTACGCACCTGGCAATATCGGTGTCTCGGTGGCCTTCGGTGACATGGAAGACTGCGTCCGCTCGGCTGCGGCCGGCCGCGTCGTGCGAGGCGCGCCATGAAGACGCCGGCCAGAACCGGTACATTCCACCTTGCCGGCTCGGCACAAGGCCCAGCGCTGGTGCTTTCGCAGGCGCTCAGCTTCTGGGGCGGGATCGACGTCGAAACGGGCGACATCATCGACCATTCGCATCCGGACCTAGGCGGCAATATCGCCGGCAAGATCCTGGTGATGCCGAGCGGGCGAGGGTCGTCGTCCTCGTCTTCGGTTCTGGCCGAAGCGATCCGCAGAGGCACGGCGCCGGCCGGCATTATCCTGGAGCGGCCGGACCCGATCCTTGCAGTCGGCGCCATCGTTGCCGAATTCCTCTACGAAATCAGCATGCCGCTGGTTGTCTGCGACATGTCAGGCATTGTCTCCGGCGACCGGATCGCAATCGGTCTGGGCGAAGATGCGCAAGCGATGGTGAGCAAGCTCTAGCCGGCCATCAGTCCCGCCGCGCCCCGCCGCCAGTAGGCTGCCGCCAGTGTTTCGTTGCGGCCGAGCGCCAGCGTGCCGCGCCAGTGTTCGCGTACCGTCGTGGCGGCTGCCGCTTCGGCCGCAAACCAGCCGAACGCCGAACCGGTCGGCCAATGCGAGCAAGCTTACCCACAGGGGCGAAATGGCATGGTCGGCAGTGATAGCCGGCGCGGGCAGATGCGCTGGTTTCGATCGGGCAGCATGACGGTTATGCTGCCGATGGCGTGTCTGTCCTTGCGCCGTCTTGCGGGTTCAAGGCACTGGCCGCCGAGACGGTCGTCGCCGGCGGCGGAGACGAAGGCGCTGTTCGTATTGGGCGGCACATCTATGATCGGCATCGGCCCTTCTTTCAGATCTCCGGGATGCTTTCCCTGAAGATCACCTGCAGCCGTGGCTGGTGCAGTTCGTAAGGTAAGCCCCTGACCGCATGGGTCAAGGTGTTGAGCGCTTCACGGGCCTCGACGCGCGGGTTCTGGTCGATGACTGCGTCGAGCGTGCCGTCGAGCAGAAGTTCCTTGGTGCCTTCCGTCACCTCATGGCCGAGAAAGACCGTCGACAGCGCGCGCCCGCGCTCCTTGAGTGCGCGGGCGATGCCGGTGTTGCCGGCGCCGACATTGTAGATGGCGGCCAGGTCCGGGTGCCGGTCGAGCAGGGCGGAGGCCTCCGAATAGGCTTTTTCCCGGTCGTCGAGCATTTCGCGCATCTCGACGATCTGCAGATTGGGCGATTCTTCCGCCAGTATATGGCGGAAGCCCATCTCGCGCTCTTCGTGGCCGCGATAGGAGAGCGAACCGGCGAACAGCGCGACCTTGCCGGGACGCCCTGCGCCCATGAAGCGGTTGAGCAGGTAGCCGGCGAGCCGGCCGGCGGCGCGGTTGTCGATGCCGATATAGGCAACCCTCGGCACATGCAGGATGTCGGAAGCGATGGTGACGACCTTGACGCCGCTGGCCGAAAGCGAGCGGATCGCCTCGCGGACCGTCGGATGGTCGAGCGCGATCACGCCGACGCCTTGCGTCTGCCCGTGCAGTTCCTGCAGCAGACGGGCAAGCCGGTCCGGATTGAAGCCTTCGATGGTAGCGACGCGGACGTCGAGGTCGGGCCGCGCCTGCGCCTGCGCCTCGATCTGGCGGTGCAGCATCTTGATGAAGGAATTGGTGCCGGCGGGCAGGGCGAAATCGAGCCGTATTACCTCACCGCGCAGCGCGTTGAGCGAGCTCGGATTATTCGAATTTTCAGCGATATAGCCAAGCCGCTGTGCCGTTTCGAGCACGACCTCGCGGGTGCGCGCCCGAACCCCGGCGCGGTTGTTGAGCACACGGTCGACCGTGGCGGCCGAAACGCCGGCCTCCCGGGCTATGTCTGTCAGGGTGGACCGCACTGTCGATCACCTCATTCCAAAACGCGCCAGGGGCGCATCGAGATCACGCATTTCATGGGTCCACCGTCGGAGAGCGGCTTCATCGCCGTCCGCGATTCTGATGGGAAATGATGTAACCGGCCTTGGCCGATGCGCAAGCCGCTGCGCTACACCAAAATGCCCAAGCAGACCAAAGCGGGGAGGTGGGCAGCCGGGCTCCCTCAAATTCAAGCACCGGCTTCAGTGTGAGAGCCTTGATAAACGCCATTCTTCCCCTCCTATGAGATGTTATGATGTGTCTTGATTATTTATGATGTTGACAGGCTTCGTATAGTGACGTCAATATCCATCATAAGGGCCGTGGAGGAACAAGGCCCTGAGGGAGGAGTTCCAATGTCGAATTTGATCCGCGTGTCGCGGCGCCGTTTGCTGGCGTCCGGTGGAAAGGCGGCAGTCCTTGTTGCCGCCGCAGGTATCGCACCGAAATTCATTCGCCCGAGCCGTGCCTATGCGGCCGATGCCCTGGCGCCCGGCATGATCGGTGGCCCGACGGGCTTCGACGGCTCGGAGCGCTACCAGTATGGCGCCGACACGCCCGAGGGCCGCGCCATCGAGGCGGCCAAGGCGATGAAGGGCGCCGGCAAGGCGCCGGCCAAGATCGTGCTTGGCCTGTCCGACGGCTCGATCGGCCAGTTGACCCAGCCGTTTCCGGCCGGTGCGCCGTCGATCAAGGATCTCTGGGAGAAGGAAACCGGCATTCCGTTGGAAATCGTCGGTGTGCCGAACGGCCAGGAATTCACCAAGACGATGCAGGACATCTCCACCAAGGGTGGGGCGTATGACATCTACGCGGTCGAATGGAACCGCCTTGGCGACCTCGCCGAAACCGGCGGCATCCTCAAGCTCGACGACTTCGTCGCGCAATACAAGCCGGAATGGGACGATCCCGAGCGCGGCTATGTCGACGGCGCCAAGGGCGTCTCGCTGCTCAATCAGTATCGCGGCTCGACCTATGGCGTGTCGCTGGATGGCGACTTCCAGACATGGGTTTTCCGTACCGATCTGTTCGGCGACGCAAACGAGAAGAAGGCCTTCTCCGACAAATACGGCTATGAACTGGCGGCGCCGAAGACGTGGAAGCAGCATGACGAGATCGCGGCCTTCTTCCAGCGCCCGGACAAGGGCCTGTTCGGCTCGACCGATCTGCGCAACCAGGGCTGGGGCTACACCAACTGGTATCAGCGTTATGTCTCAATGGCTTCGCCCAATCAGTTCTTGTTCGACGATGCCGGCAAGCCGCTGATCAATTCGGAGCAAGGTATCGCGGCGACCAGCGAGTACATTGCGTCGCTCTCGCATCATTCGCCGGATGCGATCTCCTGGGGCTGGCCGGAGCAGTACGGCAATTTCGCCAAGGGCGGCGCGGCCATGACCTGCGCGTTCTCCAATCTGCCGAAATTCCTCGACAATGCCGGCAACAAGGATTCAGCTGTCACCGGCAAGATCGGCTCGATGCTGCCGCCCGGCCGCGAGATCGACGGCAAGCTGGTCAGCCGGTCGGTGCTGTGGCTCAATCTGTCGGCGTCGGTTTCCTCGCAAGCCAAGAACCCGGAGGCCTGCTACCTGTTCCTCCAGTGGCTGGGTTCAAGCCGCATCTACGCCTGGATGACCGCCAATCCGGGCGGCTACTTCGATCCGTTCCGGCTGTCGGATTTCTCGGATCCGCTGGTTCGCCAGACCTATCACGCCTACCACATGGACGTGGTGCGAGAGACGGTCGCCCGCACCGTGCCCACCATCAACTATCCCGGCGCCACCGCCTTCCACAATGCGCTGGACGAGAACCTCGTCGCCGCGCTGACCAAGGCCAAGACAGCCGAGCAGGCGATGGCCGACACCGAGGCCGAGTGGAAGAAGATTGCCCGCCGCACCGGCGAGGAGAAGCTTCTCGAAGCCATCAAGACCAACAAGGAGGCCTGGCCGACCGTCCTCGATCCGATCGCCTGATCCTCGCAGGATCTTACCAAGAAGGGGAGGAGCGGTCGCTCTTCCCCTCGGCAACGAAGGACCCAGCAAAGCCGCAAGATGAAGCGTTCAGTTCCTTTCGAGATATTCCGCTATGCCGCGATCCTTGCGGCGATGGCGGTGACGCTGGTGCCGATCCTGTGGATGGTGTCGATGGCGTTCAAGCCGATCGCCGAATGGTCGGCGACCGGCGCCGACCTGACCTGGTGGCCGAAGAACCCGACACTCAGCAATTTCCGCTTCGTTTTCGGTGAATCGACCAACAATCTGATCGTCGCCCTCGATCGCACAGCTTTGAAGCCGATCCTGTCGTCGCTGCTGTCGGCCACATTCGGTACGGCAACCGCCATGTCGGCGGGCACCGCGGCGGCTTACGGTCTGTCGCGCTTCGGCTCGGGCCAGAACCTGCCGCTGGCGCTGATCCAGCTTCGCCTGTTTCCGCCAATGGCGGTCATGACCCCGGTGATGATCATGTGGGCCTTCCTCAATTTCACCGACAGCTGGTGGGGGCTGTCGTTGATCTACGGCATCGTCACGCTGCCTTTCGCCTTCTGGCTGATGAAGACCTTCTTCGACGACATGCCGCGCGAGATCGAGGAGGCGGCACTGGTCGAGGGCTGTTCGCGGTGGCGCGTCTTCACGCGCATCACGCTGCCGATGATGCGCGCGCCGCTGGCCAGTGCCGCGCTGTTCGTCTTCATCCTCAACTGGTCGGACTATCTGATTGCGCTGCTTCTGACGACGCGCGAATGGATGACGGTCCCTGTCTACATGGCCTCGCTGTCCTCCTCGATGACCGGCCAACTCTACGGCGCCAAGGCAGCCCTCGGCCTGATAGCCGCAGTGCCGCCTGTCATCATGGGCATCGCCATCCAGCGCCATCTGGTGCGCGGGCTGACCTTCGGGGCGCTCAAGCAATGAGCGCGGTGACTGCGACGATTTCGGAGGACATGATGGAGACCGTCCAGGCAAAGCCGGCCTTGCGGGACGAAGGCGCAAAGCTTGGCTTCCGGCTGACGTTGCCGGCGCAGATCCTGGTGCTGTTCATCGCCGTCTTCCCGCTCCTGATGCAGCTCTACATCAGCCTGACCGACTGGTCGCCGCTTTCGGGCACCGGTTGGTGGAATGCCTGGTCGATGTGGAACAATTTCGCCAACTACACCGACCTTGCCGTCGACGCGCGCTTCTGGATCGCGCTGAAGCGCACGGCCATCGTCATGATCGTCTGCGTGCCCGTCGAGTTCCTACTCGGGCTGGCGCTGGCGACGCTGTTCGCCGACGAGTTTCCGGGCAAGCGGATCTTCTACTCGATCCTCTTGATGCCGATGATGGTGGTGCCGGCGGTGGCCGGCTACATGTTCTTCATGCTGTTTCAGTCAGGCGGCCCGGTCAACGACATCCTGTCTGCGATCTCAGGCTTTCCCGTCACCATCGCCTGGCTGTCGGACCCGACGCTGGCGCTCATCGCCGTCATGGTCGCCGACATCTGGCAGTGGACGCCGCTGATGTTCCTGATCCTGCTTGCCGGCCTGGTCGGCGTGCCCGACGACCAGATCAAGGCGGCGACGCTGCTCGGCGCCAACCCGTGGCAGCGCTTCGTCACCATCGTGCTGCCGAAGATGAAGACGATCATCATCATCGCGCTGGCGATCAGGGTGATCGAGAACTTCAAGATCTTCGACACGCTTTACATCATGACCGGCGGCGGTCCCGGCGTCGCTACCGAAACCATCTCCGTCTACATCTACAAGCTCACCACCCAGGACCTGATCTGGGGCTATGTGGCGGCAATCGCGCTGGCCATACTGATCGTGCTGTCCGTCGCTGCGGTGTTTGCCATGAAACGCATGGCCCGGGTACGCGAGGTGGCGGCATGAGCACCATCCACCTGCAGAACCTGGTCAAGAAATTCGGCGACTTCACCGCGCTGAAGACGATGGACCTGGCCATTGCCGACGGCGAGTTCATGGCGCTGCTCGGGCCGTCTGGCTGCGGCAAGTCGACGACGATGAACATGATCGCCGGCATGGAAGGGCCGACCAGCGGCAAGATCCTGTTTGGCGAGCGCGACATGGCCGGCGTGCCGATGGGGCGGCGCGGCGTCGGCTTCGTCTTCCAGAACTATGCGATCTTCACTCATATGAGCGTGCGGCAGAACCTCGCCTACGGGCCGAAAATGCGCGGCGCACCAAAGGCCGAGATCGGCCGCCGTGTCGACGCCATTGCCGAGATGCTGCAACTGACGCCGCTGCTCGACCGCAAGGCGGACAGACTGTCGGTCAACATATTGCAGCGGGTGGCGATCGGCCGTTCGGCGATCATGGAGCCGGCGATCTTCCTGCTCGACGAGCCGCTTTCCAATGTCGACGCCGCCTTCCGGGCGGTGATGCGGACCGAACTGAAGCAGTTGCAGCGGCAGTTCCGGCAGACCATGGTCTACGTCACCCACGATCAGCTTGAAGCAATGACCATGGCCGACCGCATCGCGGTGATGGACCACGGCGTGCTGCAGCAGGTCGGCACGCCGCTCGAGGTCTATAACAATCCGGCCAATGTCTTCGTCGCCCGCTTTATCGGCGCGCCGGGCATGAACCTGCTCAAGGGCAGGCCGGCGGAAAGCGACCGTGGTCTGGTCATCGATCTCGGCCCGCTCGGCGTGACACCGCCGCTGCCGGTCGAGATCGCCTATGCCGTACGCCGGATGCGCGGCGAGGTGTTTTATGGCTTTCGACCGGAGCAGGTGACGCTGGCTGAAGGTGGCCGTGGCCTGTCCATGCCGGTGAGTTTCGTCGAGCGGATCGGCGCGCGCACCATCATCCACCTTGGCGACGGCGAGACTGCGGTGAAGGCGGTGTTCGACAATGATGTTGGGCTGGCGATCGGGCAGACAGCTGTCGTCGCGCCTGCGGCGGAGGCGGTGCGCGTCTTCGACGCCGCCACCGGTCTTGCATTGAGAGCAGGTTGAGATGGCCGATATCGTTTTCCGCAATGTCACAAAGCGCTACGGCAACATGCTGGCCGTCGACGATGCCTCATTCACGGTCAACGACAACGAGTTCTTCTGCTTCTTCGGGCCGCCGCTGTCGGGCAAGTCGACGATACTCCGTCTGGTGCTCGGGCTGGAAACCCCGGACGCGGGCGAGATCCTGATCGGCGGAAAGCCGGTCAACACAGTGTCGCCGGCCGACCGCAACGTCGCCATGGTGTTCCAGAATTTGGCGCTGTTTCCGCATATGAGCGCGCGCGACAACATCCGCTTTCCGCTGGTCGAACGCCGGGTCGCCGAAGCCGAGATCGAAAAGCGCGTCGCCGACGTCGCGGCCAAGCTGCATATCGGCCATATCCTGCACAAGCCGCCGGCGCAGCTTTCGGGCGGCGAGCGGCAGCGCGTGGCGATTGCCCGCGCGCTGGTGCGCGACCCGGCCGCCTATCTGATGGATGACCCGATTTCGGCGCTCGACGCCCGGCTGCGCGAGGAGACGCGCGTCGAGCTCAAGCGCATCCAGCGCGAGCTTGGCAAGACGCTGATCTATGTCACGCACGACCAGGAAGAGGCGATGTCGGTCGCCGACCGCATGGCCATACTGGAGAACGGCGAGATCAGGCAGATCGGCGCGCCGGCCGAGATCTATGACCGGCCGACCAGCACCTATGTGGCGCGGCTGCTCGGCTCGCCGATGATGAATATATTGAAGTCGGTGCACGGCGCTGAAGGCGTGGAGGCGGCGGAAGGCACGATCCGCATCGCGGATACCGGCGCCCCGGCCGATGCCGTGGAAATTGGACTCAGGCCGGAAGACATCAAGGTTAAGGCCTGGTCGGAGGGCGGCGCGGGCCGCCCGGCGCGAGTGTTCGAGGTCGAGCCGCTCGGCGGCTACACCGTGGTGACGCTCGCCGCCGGAAAGACGCGTCTGCGGGCGCTGTTACGCGGCCAGCCGGACATCAGGCCGGACGCGATGGTGGTGATATCCTGCGAGCCGGGCAGGGTGCATTATTTCGGACAGAGCGGGGGAGCCTTGGCACGATGACGGCGGCTGCAAGGAACGAGCTTCGGGAGGAACATATGGCAAGCCAAGAAATGGTGGGCAACGGCTTCGAGCCGGACGTTAAAGTCCGCACCAGGGAATACAGGATCGGCTGCGTTGGCGCCGGCATGATCATGGCCGAATGTCACCTTGCCGCCTACAAGGAAGCCGGTTTTCCGGTGGTGGCGATTGCCTCGCGGACCAAGGCCAGCGCCGAGAAGGTCGCCAAGCGCTGGGATATACCGACCGTCCACGACACGCCGGAACAGCTCATCGAGGACAAGAACGTCGAGATCATCGATCTTGCCTTTCCGCCGGACAAGCAGCCGGCGCTGATCCGCCATGCTCTGAAGCAGGCACATATCAAGGCGATCCTGGCGCAGAAGCCATTGGCCCTGTCCCTTGAAGAGGCCGTCAAACTTCGCGACGAGGCGGCCAAGGCAGGCAAGATCCTCTCGGTCAACCAGAACATGCGTTACGACCAGTCGATGCGCGTCTTGAAGCAGATCATCGACAGCGGCGCGCTCGGCGACATCGTTTTCGCCCAGATCGACATGCATGCGATCCCGCACTGGCAGAGCTTCCTCGAGGACTATGACCGGCTGACGCTCGCCAATATGAGCGTCCACCATCTCGACGTACTGCGCTTTCTGTTCGGCGATCCCCTGGAGATCACCACCCTGACTCGCAAGGACCCGCGCACCCGCTTCGATCATTCGGACGGCATCACCGTGTCGACGATAAAGTTCCCGTCGGGCGTGCTCGCCGTATCGCTTGAGGATGTCTGGTCCGGTCCGCGCCAGGAGGGCTACAAGGACGACCAGCACATCAATTGGCGCATCGACGGCACCAAGGGCGTCGCCAAGGGCACCATCGGCTGGCCGACAGGTTCTGCCTCGACGCTGACCTATGCCTCGACCGAGACCACCGGTGGCGAATGGGTGACACCCAAATGGGATACGATGTGGTTCCCGCATGCCTTCATCGGCGTCATGGAGCAGCTCCAGCACGCGGTTAAGACGGGCGAGCCGCCGGCGCTCTCGGTCGCCGACAACGTCAAGACCATGGCGCTGGTCGAAGCCGGCTATCGCTCGATCGACATGGGCCGGACAGTCAAACTTTCCGAAATATCAACTGACTGAATTACTTACAGGGAGGACTTCACACCATGATGCAGGCAGGTATTTTCACGGGTTATTTCCCGTATGGCCTCAAGGAAACCGCGCAGAAGATCCGTGCGCTCGATTTCAACGCCGTGCAGCTCGACCTGCATTTCAAGGACATAGATCTGTCGGCCGGGCAGATCACCAGGGACAAGGCCAAGACCGTCCGCGATACGTTTCGCGATCACAATCTGCCGATCTGCTGCGTATCGGGCTATACCAACATCATTCATCCGGACCTGGGCGAGCGCGAGCGGCGCGTCGGCTATTTGAAGGAGATCATCCGCAACGCACGCCATTTCGGCACCCCTTACGTGATCTCGGAAACCGGTACCTACAACACCGAGTCCGACTGGGTGCATCACCCGAAGAACAAGACCGAGGAAGGTTTTGAGGAATGCCGCAAGGTCATCGCCGACCTTGCCCAGACCGCCTATGACCACGGCGCGGTCTTCCTGCTCGAAACCTATGTCAACAATGTCGTCGGTTCGGTCGAGGAGACGGTGAGGATGTTCGCGCAGGTCGACCACCCAGGCCTCGGCCTGCTGATGGACCCGACCAACTATTTCGAAACCCACAACATCGACAGGATGGACCAGATCCTGAACCAGGTGTTCGACACATTGACCGACAAGATCAAGATTGCCCACGCCAAGGACGTCAAGCGTTCCGGCGGCGACAAGTCGGAAAAGCACGCAGACATCGGCGACGAGGACGCGCTGGAGAGCCACACCTTCCGCGGCGTCGGCGAGATCGAGCTGCCGGCGCCCGGCCTCGGTTCGCTGAATTACGACCTCTATCTCAAGCGGCTGGCCGAAAAGCATCCGAACATCCCGGTCATCATCGAGCATCTTTCGGAAGACGACGTGCCGCGCGCCAAGAAATTCCTCGACGGAAAATTCCGCGCCAACGGACTGTGATGGCGCGGTTCGGCTACGAAACAAGGGAGGAAGAGAAATGTTGAAATTCGCGTTGAAAATCGCTGCCGCGGCGACGGTTCTCGCCGGTGTGGCGCTGGGTACGCCGGCGCTGGCGCAGGACGCTCAGAAGACGTTCTACCTGCTGTCGCATGGCGGCCCGTCGGATGCCTTCTGGATCGACTGGAATGCCGGCGCCACCAAGGCCTGCGACCAGCTCAAGGTGACCTGCAAGATCTCGTTCAGCGGCGGCGACATGGCGGCGCAGAAGGAAGCCTTCAACTCGGCACTCGCCGCCAAACCGGACGGCATCGCCACGACCTCGGCGCAGCCCGGCCTGTGGACCGAGGAGGTCAAGGCGGCGAAGGCGGCCGGTATCCCGATCGTGTTCTTCAACACCGACGATCCGGCGACCGGCCGGCAGGCCTATGTCGGCGCCGACCTTAAGGAAGCCGGTGTAATCTGGGCGAAATATCTGGTCGACCACAAGATGGTGAAGCAGGGCGACAAAGTGTTCCTGCCGGTCGAAGTGCCGGGCGCCAGCTACCAGCAGCTCGAGACCGAAGGCATTGCCAGCGTCTTCGATCCGCTCGGCATCAAATATGACGTGGTCGATTGCGGCACCGATCCGGCCGGCATCATCGCCAAGATGACCGACTACATGGTCGCCAACAACCCGCCGGCGATCATCGCGCTCGGCGATTCCGTTGCGGCCAGCGTCAAGCGGGTGTTCGACGGCGCCGGCGTGCCAGCCGGCAAGATCCCGGTCGTCGGCTGGGGCAATTCGAAGGAAACGGCCGAGTCAGTGAAGTCTGGGTTCATCAACGCGGCTGCCTGGCAGTTTCCCTCGGCGCAGGGCTTCATGCCGGTGGCGCTGCTCGGGCTGGCCGCCGCTGGCGAACCGATCGGCTACGACATCCACACGTTCAGCCTCTACGACGCGTCGAGCGTCGAACCGATCCTGAAACTCTACAACAAGTGATTGAAATTGACGCTCGCCGCGCATGCGGCGGCCGTCACCTTGAAAGAAATATGGTCGAAACAGTCATGACAATTGCCGCAGAAGAGGAAATGCCGCGTGCCAAACGCAGGTCGAGCCTGATGCGCTCGCCGCAGTTCTCTTCGCTCGTCATCCTGATTGTCCTGCTTGCGGTGTTCGCGATCGCCGACGCGAATTTCCTGTCGCCGCTCAACATCTCCAACATGATGGCGTTCCTGCCCGAGCTCGGCATCATCGCCCTCGGCATGACGCTGCTTCTGACGGCGGGCGAGTTCGACCTTTCGGTCGGTGCCGTATTCGGGCTGGCGCCGGTCGTCGTCATGCTGCTGGTGCAGAACGGCGGGTTTGATATTGGCCTCGCGCTGCTGGCCGGCCTGCTGCTCTGCATAGCGATCGGTGCGATCAACGGGCTGATCGTCACCAAGATCGGCATCTCGTCCTTCCTGGTGACACTGTCGATGCTGCTCGTCGTGCGTGGGGCAGCGCTTTACATCACCCAAGGCTTTCCGCTGAAATCCTGGAACCAGCCGGGCTTCTTCGTGACGCTGCTGGCCGGCAGCTTCAATATCGGAACGTTCCGTTTCTATACCTCGCTGTGGTGGTTCATCGGCCTGTCGCTACTGGCGATCTATGTGCTGCACTACGCCAAGCTCGGCAACTGGATCAGCGCTATCGGCTCGAACCGTAACGCCGCCGTAGCGCGCGGTGTGCCGGCCGATGCGGTCAAGATCTGGCTGTTCATCCTGACCTCGGTGCTTGCCGGTCTCGCCGGCATGATCAGCGCCTTTCGCATCTCTGCCGCCTCGCCGGTGGCCGGCACCGGCTACGAGCTCGAAGTGATCGCCATGGTGGTGGTCGGCGGCACTGCGCTGACCGGTGGGCGCGGCACCATCCTAGGCACCATCGTCGGCGCGCTGATGCTGCGCAGCATCCGCAACGGCATCGTGCTGATCGGCGTGCCTGGGCTCGCCTACAACATCTTCGTCGGCGTCATCATCCTTGCCATGCTCATCCTGCACGCTTTGCTGCAGAAGAACGCCGCCAGGAGCTGACCATGGAAGTGCTTCGGCTGCAGAATTTGCAAAAATCCTTCGGCAGCGTCCGCGCCCTGAAGAGCGCCTCCTTCACGCTCAACGAGGGCGAAGTGGTGGCCTTGCTCGGTGACAACGGCGCCGGCAAATCGACGCTGATCAAGGCGATCTCGGGCGTGTTTCCCGTCGATCGCGGCGACATCTATGTGCGCGGCCAGAAGGTCTCCATCCGCTCGACGCGCGACGCGATGGATCTCGGCATCGAGACCATCCACCAGGACACCTCGCTGGCTCCCGATCTCAGCATCGCGCGCAATCTTTTCCTCGGCCGCGAGCCGGTCAATCTCAAATGGCTTGGCGTGTTCGCGCCGCTCGATCTCGCTCGATTGCGCGATGCTGCGTCGGCTCTATTGAAGCGCGTCGGCATCTCGAAGAAACTCGACGCCGATGCGCTGGTCAGCACATTGTCAGGCGGCGAGCGTCAGTCGATCGCCATCTCGCGCGCCATGCAGTTCGCCGCCAAGGTCATCATCCTCGACGAGCCGACCAACAATCTCGGCGTCGAGGAAACGCACGGCGTGCTGCGCTTCGTCAAGGAAGTGCGCGACGCCGGTCACTCGGTGCTTTTGATCACCCACAACATCCATCACGTCTTCCAGGTCGCCGATCGCATCATCGTTATGCGCCGCGGCGAGATCGTCGCCGAGCAGACCGTCGCCGGCACCGATCTGCTGACCGTGGAAAGCATCATCACCGGCGCCGACATGTCGGCCCTGCTCAAGGAGACGAGAGCGAAGTGAAGGACGGGAGCAAAGTGAAAGAACTGGCCGTCACATGGTAGAGCTTTACGGCAAGACGCTGTCGCGCCGGCAGGTCTCGGAACGGTCCGGCATGCTGTCGCAGTTCGCCGGCGTGCGGCTGATGACGCTTGGCGACGGCGTCGAGCGCGGCATCCGCATGCTCGAATTCCGCACCGGCTCCGGCCTGCGCTTCACCGCGCTGGTCGACCGGGCGCTCGATATCGCCGACTGCGACTTCAAAGGCCAGGCGATCGGCTGGCACTCGCCGAGCGGTTTTCGCCATCCCGGCCTGCACGAGTATGAAGGCGAGGAGGGATTGGCGTGGGCGCGGTCGTTTTCCGGCCTTCTGCTGACCTGCGGCCTCGACCATATATTGTTCATGAACGAAGTACCGGCCGATACCTACAACTACCCGCCGAAGAAGACGGTGCGCCATTCGCTGCACGGCCGCGTCAGCACCATTCCGGCGCGGCTGACCGGCTATGGCGAGACCTGGGACGGCGACCGCTGCGTGTTGTGGGCCGAAGGCATCGTCCAGCAATCGACTGTATTCGGCGAAGATCTGCACCTGCTGCGGCGGATCGAGGCCAATGTCGGCGGCAACGAGATCCGGCTTTCGGACCGTGTCGTCAATCACGGTTTCAACCGTACGCCGCATATGTATTTCTACCACATCAATGTCAGCCATCCGGTGCTCGACGAGGGCGCGCGCTACCTGGCGCCGATCCGCGACGTCGTCTGGGCAGGCCATGCCGGCGAGCGCTATGAAGCGCAGAAGGTCGGCTACCGCACGGTGCCGGCGCCGCAACCGGGATTCAAGGAACAGGTCTGGCAGCACGAACTCGGCGCCGACAGCGCCGGCGAAGTCCCGGTGGCGGTGGTCAACGATAGGCTCGGCCTCGGCTTCGAGGTGGTCACGCGCAAGGACCAATTGCCCTGCGCCTATCAATGGCAGAATTTCCAGGCCGGGCAGTACGCGCTTGGGATCGAGCCCTCGACGCATCATGTGCTGGGAAATCTGGCGGCGCGCGAACGCGGCGAGATGATCTGGCTGGAGCATGGCGAGAGCCGCTCCTACAATGCCGTTTTCCGGGTTCTCGACGGCGCCGGCGAGATCGCCGTCGCCGAGAGCCGGATCGCGGCAATCGCCAGGCAGCCGCAGCAGGATTATCCCCAGCCGTCGGGCCATTTTCCTGTTCTTGGAGGCAGGTCGTGATAATGGCGAAGACGATACGGGACACCAGTTGGGAGGCTGGCTCCGGCCGGAGCGGGGAGGGCTCGCGGCCGATCGGGAATTGGAGGTCACAATGGCTGGCACGGTAAAGCGCGATTACAGCCTGGTCGGCGAAAGCACGCGCAGGGCGATCGAGACGGGACTGGCCTCGGCGGAGTGGTACCACACGGATGTCCCCCGCAAGGCGATCAAGGAGCTGATGCAGCGCTCAGACGGCCCGGCGATCCGCGACACGATCATCTGGATCGTCGCCATCCTCGGCTCGGCCGCCGGCGCCATCTATTTCCGGGGTACCTGGTGGTGCGTGCCGTTCTTCTTCGTCTACGGCGTGCTCTACGGCTCGTCCAGCGACTCGCGCTGGCACGAATGCGGCCATGGCACTGCCTTCCGCACGCGCTGGATGAACGATGTCGTCTACCAGATCGCCAGCTTCATGCTGATGCGCAACCCGGTGACCTGGCGCTGGAGCCATGCCCGCCACCACACCGACACCATCATCGTCGGCCGCGACGCCGAGATCGCCGTGATGCGCCCGCCGGACCTTTTGCGTGCGGCGCTGGCTTTCACCGGCATCCTCGATTTTCGCTATTCGCTTCCGGCACTGGTACGCCAGGCGTTCGGCAAGCTGACGCCCGACGAGAAAAGCTATGTTCCCGAGATGGAACAGCACAGGGCCGTCATCGCGGCGCGCTGGCATATCGCCATCTACATCGCCACGATTGCGCTCGCCCTTTTCATGCGGTCGTGGATACCGGTGGTGCTCATCGGCGTGCCGCGCCTCTACGGCACCTGGCACATGGTGATGACCGGCCTGCTGCAACACATCGGTCTGGCCGACAACGTCGTCGATCACCGGCTCAACACCCGTACCGTGTACATGAACCCGATCAGCCGGTTCATCTACTGGAACATGAACTACCACGTCGAGCACCACATGTTTCCGATGGTGCCCTATCACGCGCTGCCCAGGCTGCATGAATTGATCAAGCACGATCTGCCGGAACCGAACCCGTCGATATGGCATGCCTATCGCGAGGTCTGGCCTGTCCTGCTCAGGCAGCTCAAATACGAGGATTATTTCCTCAAGCGCGAACTGCCGCCAACCGCACGGCCCTATCGTGGCGAATTCCACGAAGTGAACATGTCGGCGGCGGCTGAATAGGCACCGCACCGGCGCCATGCAGAAAATTTCAGGAGAGATATAGAATGACCGATTGGGTCGAAGCGTGCGCCGTGGACGATGTCGACGAGGAAGACGTCATCCGCTTCGACCATGGCGGCCGCACCTTCGCGATCTACCGTTCGCCGGACGATGAATTCTTCGCCACCGATGGGTTTTGTACGCATGAGAAGGCGCATCTGGCCGATGGGCTTGTCATGGACGACATCATCGAATGCCCCAAGCACAATGGCCGCTTCAATTACAAGACCGGGCAGGCGAAGGGCGCTCCCGTTTGCGTCAATCTCGCGACCTATCCAGTCAAGGTCGAAGCTGGCAAGGTGATGATCCAGATCGCCTGACCGGCCTTCTGTCACGTAGCAAAAGGAACCAAAATCCATGAGCCGGAAAAGACCGACCGTCGCAGATCTGCGTGCCATGAAGGGCAAGCGGCAGCTGACGATGCTGCGCGTGCTGACGATGGACGAGGCCGAGGCCGCCGAACGCGCCGGCGTCGATATCGTCTCGGTGCCGCCGGAGTTGGTGCTCAATCCGCAATACCGCGATGCGGCACCCAGCCTGTTCACCATGCCGGGCGAGAATTTCTTCGAGATCGGCACCGCCGACGATTTCGTCCGCTGGGCGTTCCGGCTCTACAAGGCCAGCGCCGATGCGGTCTACTGCAGCGCCGGCTATGCCACCATCAAGCGGATGGCCGACGACGCCATTCCGGTAATCGGCCATGTCGGCCTCATCCCGTCACGCGCCACCTGGACCGGCGGCTTCAAGGCTGTCGGCAAGACCGCCGACACCGCCATGCAGGTGTTCGAAGCGGTGAAGCAACTGGAGGCCGCCGGCGCGATCGGCGCCGAGATCGAAGTGGTGCCGGTGGAAGTGGCCAAGGCGATCTCGGAACGGACGTCGCTGATCATGCTGTCGATGGGAGCGGGCACCGGCTGTGACGCGCAGTATCTGTTCGCAGACGACATCCTCGGCCAGAACCGTGGCCACATGCCGCGCCATTCCAAGGTCTATCGCAATTTCGCCGCCGAATACGATCGCCTGCAGGCCGAACGCATCGCTGCCTTCTCCGAATATGTCGCCGATGTGAACAGCCTGGCGTATCCCGAAGACAGGCACGTCGTGCACATGGACCCGGACCAGCTCAGCCTGTTCCTGGAGAAGATCGAAGCCGCATAAGATACGCCGGCTGCGGCACAAAGCGTCATCGCGGATCGTAAAAGGCCGGTTCGGCGCCAGGGCCAGGTCATCGCATGGCCGGCTGCGATGCCACACGAAAGTTTGTTGGACCAGGTCTGGACGGCACCGGCCAGATGCTGTTGAAACCGGTGCGTCATCGGTTTGCCGGACAATTGTGCGGTTGCCGATGGAGCGGGAGAAGATTCCCCTTCGGACAGTTCTGTGCATGACCGCCATTCCCGAAAACAAAGCCTTGCCCGAAACCGCGCCGGCGGCGCGGCAAGCTCGGCGGGTGGCGCTGATCGTCGCCGTCGCCTTTTTCATGCAGCTTCTGGATTCGACCATCATCTCGACCTCGCTGCCGCAGATGGGAGAATCCTTCGGCGTGCCGGCGGTGGCGATGAGCATCGGCATCACCGTTTATATGCTGACCATGGCGGTGTTCGTGCCGCTGTCCGGCTGGCTTGCCGACCGTTTTGGCGCGCGCAACATCTTCCTCGTGGCGATTGCCCTGTTCACGCTGGCCTCGCTCGTTTGCGGCATCTCACAGAACCTGGCCGAGTTTGTCGCCGCACGCGCGGTTCAGGGCCTGGGCAGCGCGCTGATGACGCCGGTCGGCCGCATCCTGGTGCTGCGCAACGCGCCGAAATCCGAGCTTCTCAACGCCACGGCGCTGATCACCTGGCCGGCGCTGTTTGCGCCGGTGGTCGGGCCGGTGCTTGGCGGCTTCATCACCACTTATCTCTCCTGGCATTGGAATTTCTTCATCAACATTCCGCTTGGGGTTGCCGGTTTGGCGCTGGTTGCCCGCTTCATTCCTGGGGACCGCGAAGCTGGGGCCAAGCCGCTCGACTGGCCGGGCTTCCTGCTGACCTCGGTGGGGCTCGCCGCGATGCTCTATGGCCTCGAGCGCATCGCGCATCCGCAAGAGGGTATGTTGCCGACCGTGGCGCTGCTCGGCACGGGCATTTTGGTCGGCTGGCTGGCGGTGCGGCATCTGCGACGCGCCAACCATCCGCTGCTCGATCTCACAGCTTTCAAGGTGCAGACCTTCGCCATCTCGACGCTGTCGGCCGGCACGATCTTCCGCATCGCCATCAACGCCACGCCGTTCCTGCTGCCGCTTTTGTTCCAGGTCGGCTTCGGCCTGAGCCCGGTCGATGCCGGCATGATGATCCTGGCCTATTTCCTCGGCAATCTCGGCATGAAGGCGGTGACGACGCCGACGCTGAGGCGCTTCGGCTTCCGTCCGGTGCTGATCGTCAACGGGGTGATCGCCTCTTTGTCGATCATGGCCTGCGCGGCGCTTTCGCCGCAGACGCCGCAAGCGTTGGTGGTGGCGCTGATGCTGATCGCCGGACTGTCGCGCTCGATGCAGTTCACCGCGCTGAACACGCTGGCCTTCGCCGATGTGGCCTCACCGCAGCGCAGCTCGGCGGCGACGTTGTCCAGCATGCTGCAGCAGGTGGCGATGCTGTTCGGCGTAGCGGTCGCCGCGGCACTGCTCAACCTGTCGCAGATCGCCAGGGGCGCTGCGGCGCTCGATCTCGTCGACTTCCGACTTGCCTTCGTGGCGATCGGCGCAATCGGGCTCGTCGCCTCGTTCCGCTTTCTGGCGTTACCGAACGCTGCCGGCGCCGAGGTCTCGGGCCATGCTTTGCGGATTTGACGCGGGAATCCAGCGGCGATCGCGGACATAAATTCTGCCTGCTTCGCTCGTTGTGGAACAAACTTTTGCGAGCGCTCCGATCGGCACGGTTAATTGCAAAAGTGCTTGAGTTCCTGGCATTGCGCCAGCCTCGCCAATAGGTGCGTCCAACCGCGGAATTTCCTCGCAAGCCGGCCTGCAATGCGCGGATTCATTTGACGAATTGGTCTTGAGCCGATTAGCTTTCGTTCCGATGGCCGCAGAGGGAGCAGGGCGTAGCCATCGCGGGTGAAAGCGGGCAATGAACGCGACCGGCTGGCTAAACTGGAGAAGCCTGAACCAGGAGGGCATTGTCTTTGCCATCGCGGTTGTGCTGTTCATTGCCGCCACCATCGGACTGCCCGGGTTTATCAACTCGAACAATCTTGTTGCCATCGTGCGCTCGGTCTCGGTGCTGGGCATATTGGCGCTCGGCATGGCGGTCGTCATTATCGGCAGGGGCATCGACCTGTCGGCGGTGGCGATCATGGCGATGTCGGTCGCCTGGTATCTGCAACTGCTGAATTCGGGAACATCCGACGGGCTGGCCTTCGCCTATGTGCTCGCTGGCGTTCTCGCCATCGGGCTGTTGAACGGAATCCTGGTCGCCTACGCCGAGGTTCCGGCGATCTTCGTGACGCTGGCGACCGCATCCTTCGTCTTCGGCTATGTGCGTTCACAACTGATCACGCAGGACGCCGTGCCGGTGCCGCCCGGCCATTGGGTCGAGCTTCTGGGCGGGCTGCGTTTCCTCGACATCCCGGTCGAGGTGTTTGTCTTCGCCGGGCTGGCTTTCGCCTTCTTCCTGTTCCTGCGCTACACCAAATGGGGCCGCTACGTCTATTTCGCCGGTGACAACCCGGTCGCCGCGCGCAACATCGGCATTCCAGTGCGCCCGATGCTGGTGCTGCGCTACGTGCTGTCGGCCCTGGTCTCGCTGGTGGCCGGCCTGCTCACCGCCGCCAGCCTGCATTCGATCAACACCCGCATCGTCAATTCCACGCTGCTCTACGACATCGTGCTGGTGGCGGTGATCGGCGGCATCGGTCTGTCTGGCGGGCGGGGCGGGGTGCGCAACGTGCTGGTGGGTGCCGCGCTGATTGGCATCCTGCTCAACGCCATGACCATCATCGATATTCCGCTGCTCTATCAGAACCTGATCAAGGCCGCGATCCTGCTGGCGGCGATCATCGTTGATGGGTTCATCAATCCGCGCGACGAGCAGACCGCGCAGCAAGGCGACATTTAGATTGACGCGAACGGTTGGGGCCGGCCGCGAACGACATACCAAACCAGAGGATGTGACATGAAAATCATCAGGACGTTTATGGCTGCCGCGGCAGCGCTTGCCGCCTCCGCCTTCGTGGCGCCAGGCTTCGCGGCCGAAGATCCGGGTCCGGGCGCCTATTCGCAAGCACTCAAGGGCAAGCGCGTGATGCTGGTACCGATGGCGATGGGCTTCGACCTGGCACAGGGCTGGGCGCATTACCTGAAGACGGAGGTCGAGGCCTGGGGCGGCGTGTTCGAGACGCGTGACCCGAACTGGGTGGTCGATGCCGGCGCGCAGGCGATAACCGACGCTATCTCGTCGGACGCCAGGCCGGACGTGCTGATCATCCATTCGCCGGACCTCAACTCCTATGCCAAGCTGATGAAGAAGGCGCAGGCGGCCGGCACCTATGTCCTTTTGGTCGACAATCCGGCAAACTTCCCGGCCGATGCCTTTGTCGGCAGCGACTGGGATCGGCTCGGCCAGCTGGAAGCCGAAGCGGCGATCAAGGGTTGTGGGCCGAACTCGTCCAAGAAGATCGGGCTGGTGCAGGGCGACCAGGCCAACTCGTCGAGCCTCTACCAATATGCCGGCATCATGAAGGTCCTGGACAAGAATCCCGACTTCAAGGTCGTGGCCAAGCCGGACTCCAACTGGGATGCGACGACCTCGCGAAACGTGACGACCACGATGCTGCAGCAGAACCCCGACATCTGCGCCATCATCGATTTCTGGGACGGCGACGCGACGGGCGCATCTGCTGCGATCCGCGATGCCAAGCTCGAGGGCAAAGTCTTTCTGGTCACCACCGGCGGTGGCGAAAAGACCGCTGACTGCGACAAGCTGCAGGATGGCACCTATGGCGCGGTGGTGATGACCGACCTTGCCCGCCAGTCGGGCGACATGAACGCCGTGATCAAGTTCCTGTTGCAGAGTGGCCAGCCGGCCGGCACCTCGCACACCTACATCTACACGCTGGAGAAGGCGACAACCAAGGCCGACCTCAAGCCAGACAGCTGCTGGGACTTGAAAGCACTGCAAGCCCAAGCTGCGGCCAAGTAAACGGCGGGTCCGTTGCAAGCATCGACGAGGTGGCCGGACCGGGTTCGGCCGCCTCTTTCTCTCTTGAGTGGCAGCAGCAACCGATGTCCTTTCGCGAACGCCTTCAATCCTGGCGCTACAATCTCGTGCCCGACCACCTCGTCGGCGAGATCCTCAGCAAACGCTGGACCGACAACGCCATTCCGTTCCTGGCGCTGGTGGCGACGCTCGGCGTGTTCGGTTCGATCATTCCCGGCTTCTTCAAGCCGATGTCGCTGCAGGAATCGACCCGCCAGCTCGGCGAATTCTCGCTGGTCGTCACCGGTATGACGGTGGTCATGCTTGGCGGCGGCATCGACCTTTCGGTCGGCTCGATCTTCGCGCTGTCCTGCTTTTCCGCCGTGTTCGTCTTCTTCATCCTCGAACAATCGGTGTGGTTGGCGCTGGCCGCCTCGATCGCCACCGGCCTGCTGTTCGGCGCGATCAACGGTTACCTGATCGGCTATTTCAGGCTGCGCGCGTTCCTGACGACGCTGGTCACCTTCATTTTCGGGCGGGCGCTGTTCGACATTTTAGTCACCACTTATGCCGCCGACGTCCAGCTTTCCGATGCCACATCGGATGTGCTGGACTTCATCGGCGACGACACCTTCTGGGGCCTGTCGGTTGCGGTGTGGGCGGCGATTATTCTGGCGATTATTACGCATGTCGCGCTGACGCGCTCGCGGCCCGGCTGGCATGTGCAGGCGGTGGGCGGGTCGCGGCGATCGGCCCACAATGCCGGCATCCGCGTGCGCCGCACCGTATTCATGACCTATGTGTTTTCCGGCTTCTGCGCCTCGCTCGGCGGCTTCCTCATCGCCTGCCGGCTGAGCGGGGCAGGGCCGGGCACAGGCCTCAACCTCGAGGTCATGGCACTGACAGCGGCGGTCGTCGGCGGCGTCAGCCTGGGCGGCGGTCGCGGTTCGGTGATCAAGGGGCTGATGGGCGCGATCATCGTGCTGACGATGACCAACGGGCTGATCCGGCTGGGCTATGGTACCGGCACCAACCAGATGGTGCTCGGCATCATGCTGGCCGTCGCCGTCACCATCGACATTCGCTGGCTGAAGAACCGCCACAAGGTGCTGGACGAGGTCTATGTCGCGCCGGTCTACCTGAAGATGGGCGCAACGCAGTCGGCGACGCCGGGCTCGGGCACGCCTTACGAGCTCGACAACCGGCTATCTGAGGCTGACCATATCGGGCTCGGCGAGCTGGAAGGGCCGGAAGACGTCATCCTCGACCGCGACGACCATCTCTATTGCGGCACCAGGCATGGCGAGATCGTCCGCTTCTTCGCGCCGGACTACAAACGCTCGGAGGTCTTTGCGCATATTGGCGGCTTTCCACTCGGCCTGGCCTTCGACAAAACAGGCAATCTGATCAGCTGCGTCGGCGCGATGGGGCTTTATTCGGTTTCGCCGCAGCGCGAGGTGAAGCGGCTTTCGGCGGAAACGTCGCGCTCCTGGACCTCGATCGTCGACGATGCGCGGCTGCGCGACCCAAATGATTGCGACATCGCGCCGGGCGGCCGCATCTACTTCACCGATTCCACCAAGCGCTATGACGCGCACGACTGGGCGCTGGACTCGATCGAGAACCGCGCCACCGGGCGGCTGCTCGTCTATGATCCGAAGGACGGTTCGACCGAGACATTGCTCGACGGCTACCGTTACACCAACGGCGTCTGCATGGCGCATGACGGCAAGTCGCTGTTCTTCGCCGAAAGCTGGGCCTGCCGCGTGCACCGCTACTGGCTGGAAGGGCCGAAGGCGGGCGTTGCCGAATGCGTCATCCGCGACATGCCTGGCTACCCCGACAACATCAACCGTGCCTCCGACGGCAATTACTGGATGGCCTGGCTCGGCATGCGCACGCCGAGCTTCGACCTGTCGCTGCGCCACCCCGACATGCGCAAGCGCATGACGCGCCGGCTGCCGCAGGACGAATGGCTGTTCCCCAACATCAACACCGGCGGTGTGGTGAAATTCAACGAGAAGGGCGGCATCGTCGAGGCGATGGGCGACCTGTCGGGCGCCGCGCATCCGATGGTGACTTCGATGCGCGAGCACAAAGGTTTTCTGTTCGTCGGCGGTATCCTCAACAATCGGATCGGCCGCTACCGGATTGCCGGGGCCGACCCGAACTGGACCAGCCCTGCTTCCTATTGGGGAGCAAAGGCATGATGCTGGACCCGATCCTCGACATCTTCCGCGGCAAGGCGGTGACAATCCCGCCGCTAGACGGTGCCTTCAGGCCGAATACGCTGCTGGACGATGCGCCGGCTTTTGCCGATCTGACCGAGCCCGACAATCTGCTGGTCGCCGACGGCCGGCTGCTGGCCTCCAGCGGCAATGCCGTCTACGCGGCCGCCGCCGGTGGCGCGCCAAAGATGGTTGAGACATTTCCCTCCCGCGTCACCGCGATCGCGCGCTCGCCCGCCGGCGAACTGACGGTCGGGCTCGAAAGCGGCAGGCTGCTGATTGCAGGCAAGGAGGCCGCCCTGCCGGCCGAGATCCGCTGCATCACAGCACTCGCCTATGCGGAAGATGGCACGCTTTGGCTGGCCAATGGCTCGGCCGAACACGCGCCGTTGGAATGGGCCGCCGATCTGATGAAGAAGGGTGCGTCGGGTTCGCTGTGGAGGCGCGATCCGGCAGGCAGCGAATTCCGCAAGCTCGCCGGTGACATCGCCTTTCCCTATGGGCTGCATCCAACCGGCAAGGACGTGTTGGTCGGCGAGAGCTGGCGGCACCAACTCGTCCGCTTCGACGGCGCGACAGGCAGCCGCTCGACGGTGCTGGCGCATCTGCCCGGCTATCCCGCGCGGCTATCGCCCGCCGCCGATGGCGGTGCCTGGCTGGCGCTGTTTGCGCCCCGCAACCGTTTGATCGAATTCGTGCTGCAGGAAAAGCACTATCGAAACGACATGCTGGCGCAAGTGTCGCCGCAACACTGGATCGCGCCGGCACTCGCCTCCAACCGCAGCTTCCTCGAGCCGCTGCAATGCGGCGGCATCCGCACCATGGGCATCCACAAGCCATGGTCGCCGAGCCGCTCCTACGGGCTGGTGGTCAGGCTCGATCGGGAGATGCGGCCGCAGTACAGCCTGCACAGCCGCGCCAACGGCACGCGCCACGGCATCTGCAGCGTGGCGGAGACAGACGGTCGCCTGTTCATTGCCTCGAAAGGCGGCGATTGCCTGCTGGCCATCGATCTGGCTTCAGGAGGGCATCGCTGATGGAACCGATCGTCCGCCTGGAAAACGTGACCAAGACCTATCGCGGTGTGCCCGCGGTGAAGAATGTCAGCTTCGAGCTGCGCAAGGGTGAGATCCACGCGCTGCTCGGCGAGAACGGTGCAGGAAAATCGACGCTGACCAAGATCATCGCCGGCGTTGTCGACGCGACATCGGGAAAGATGTTCCACAACGGCCAGGAGATCGCCTACGCCTCGCCGCATGCGGCACTTGAAGCCGGCATCGCCATGGTGTTCCAGGAAACCAGCCTGGTGCCGTCGATGACGGTGGCGCAGAACCTCTATCTCGGCACGGAGAGCTTTCTCAACCGGCTGCGCGGCACCTACATCTCGGCGCAGCAGTTCCTGCAGTCGCTGAATTTTCCCGTCGATCCCAATGCCATGGTGGCGACGCTGGGCGCGGCCAAGCGGCAGATGGTCGAGATCGCCCGCGCCGTCCACCACAATGCCGAGATCATCATCTTCGACGAGCCGACGGCGACGCTGACGCCAGAGGAAAAGCGGCACTTCTTCGCGCTGATCCGCCGGCTCAAGGCAAGGGGCGTGTCGATCGTCTTCATCAGCCATGCGCTCGAAGAGGCGCTTGATATCGCCGACCGCATCACCATCCTGCGCGACGGTGAGCTGGTGATCACCGACGATACCGCCGCTTTCGATCGCGACAGGATCGTCGCGGCGATGGTCGGGCGCACGCTGTCGGGGCAGCTCTACAGCCAGCGCGACGAGACCAAGCTGCGCAAGCCCGGCAAGAAGGTGCTGTCGGTGCAGGACATCTCGATGAGCAATGTCGTGCGCAACAATTCCTTCTCGATCTTCGAGGGCGAGATCACCGGGGTGTTCGGGCTGATCGGCTCGGGCCGCACCGAGACGTTCAAGATCGTCTCCGGCATCTACAAGCGCGACTTCCTGCGCGGCGGCAGCATCGAACTGCACGACCGGCCGGTGCGCTATCTCGTGCCGAGCGAGGCGGTGGCGGACGGCATCGTCTATGTCACCGAAGATCGCAAAAGCGAGGGGATTTTCGAGACGATGGACGTCGCCGAGAACCTGTTCGGCGGCTTTTTGGCGGCGGGGCGGGAAAAGAGCTGGGTAATCAATGCGCAGGAGATGCGGGCGCTGTCGGCCGAATGGACCAGGACGCTGAACGTCAAGGCGATCAACGACAATGCGCGCGTGGTCGAGCTTTCCGGCGGCAACCAGCAGAAGGTGGTGATCGGCAAGGGGCTGGTGCAAAAGCCGCGCATCGTCATCTTCGACGAGCCGACACGCGGCGTCGATGTCGGCGCCATCGCCGAGATCCACCAGATCATCAACGGGCTGGCCGATGAAGGCCTCGCAGTCGTCGTCATCTCGTCCTACCTGCCGGAGATCATGAACCTGTCCGACCGCATCCTGGTCTGCCGGCAAGGCCGCATTGTCGAGGAGTTCTCGCCTGCCGAGGCGACAGAGGAGAAGATCATGTACGCGGCGGTGCATTAGGTTCCCGGGGCGATGCGTACTTCGACAATTGGCCGAGTCGCCAATCCATTCGTCATCCTGGGGCGAAGCAAGGAGCGCAGCGACGCGGCGCAGACCCCAGGATCCATGCCGCTACACCAGAGCGCTGCTGCGGTGCAGAATTCTGTTTCGCTGCGTTCTTCGGCTAAGGTCACGGCATGGATCCCAGGGTCTCCGCGACGGAGCTTCGCTCCTGCTTCGCCCAGGGATGACGAAGGTGAGGGGCCTCGGCCAGCCTTACGGTCTTGCCTCAGCGCGTCAATTGCTGATTCATCCAAGGCGGTTAGCCGCCTTTTCTCCCGACCTGATTCAACGACCTTGCATAACGATTCAAAGCGAAAGGACCAAGCCATGGCCACCACAAGACTTCTGACCGATGCCGAGGTCGAGGCCATTCCCGCTGTCAAGGCGGTGTTCGACGATATCCGCGCGACGCGCAAATCCGACTTCGTCAACAATTTCTGGCGCGGGCTGGCGAATGATCCGGCGTCGCTGAAGCGGGTCTGGGAACAGCTCAAGGCGGTGATGGTCGCCGACAGCGCCATCGATCCGCTTACCAAGGAGATGATCTACATCGCCGTCTCGACCGCCAATGGCTGCTCCTATTGCGTCCACTCGCACACCGCCGCAGCGCGGGCCAAAGGCATGACCGACGCGCAGCATGGCGAGTTGGTGTCGATCATCGGGCTGGCCGGGCAAACCAACCAGATGGTGGCAGCGCTGCAGATCCCGGTCGATCCGCAGTTCGAGGTGAGGTGAGGCGAGGCGCGGCGCCTTCCCTTCTCCCCTTGTGGGAGAAGGTGGCCGAGCGAAGCTCGGTCGGATGAGGGGTGCTGGACGGATCGCGGCATTGAAAGCGTAAGTGCTTAAATTGCTTTACATTTCCTCCGTCGCGTTCCTTCCAACACCCCTCATCCGTCTCGGCGCTTCGCGCCGATCCACCTTCTCCCACAGGGGGAGAAGGGGAGGCGTGCGCGCCTCACACCGGCCGGTAGACCCGCTCCGCCGTGTTCCAGAAAATATCGGCCTCGGCGGCCGCGCCGTGTTTCGCCACCGCCTCCCGGTGCGCCTTGATCAGTTCGGCATGGCTGGTCCACAGCTTCTCGATCGGGAAGTTCGAGCCGAACATCAAATGGTCGCTGCCGAGGATGTCGATGGCGTTGTCGACGATATAGGCGATCAGCGCCGGGTCGTTGCGGTGGACGAAGGTGCCGAGGCCGGACAGCTTTGCATAGAGATTGGGCGCCGCTGACAGCGTGCGCAGGCCGGACTTCCACGCCTCGGTGGTCTCCGGCTCCATGTCGGTCAGCATGCCGGCGTGGGTGAGGATGAAATTCGTCTCGGGGTTCTCGCCGACGAGCGTCAGCCCATCCTTCATCTGGGCGGGGAAAAGCTGCAGGTCGAAGGACAGGCCGTAATCCTTGAGCCGCGCGACATTGGCCCGCACCTTCGGGTCGATGACCTGATGGGCCGAGGCGGCGAAGCGGAAGGCCGGCGTTCCGTGCCAGTGCAGCTGCATGCGCACGCCGCGCAGCAGAGGGTATTTGATCAGCCGGTCGATCTGGGGCCTGATATCGTCCACCGTCATGTCGGAATAGCCGACGATGGCGTGCGGCCAGCCGGTTTCTTCCGCGGTCTTCTGCAGGAAGGCGACCTCTTTCTCGAAATCCTCCTTGGCCCAGTTGGTCTGGACATAGACCGCCTTCTCGACGCCTGAACCTTGCTGGTCAGCGAGGAATTCCTCGATCGGATAGTCGCGGCGGATCGGCTCGTAAGGACCGAAGATGCGCGGCACCATCGGCCCGACCAGCCATGGCTGGTCCTTTTGGCGCCAGATGTGGAAATGCGCGTCGATCGCCTTCTGCATCACGAAACCCTCTTCCAGATTGCCGCGGCCGCCGGAGCTGGGCGGGCGAGCGACAGGATGAACTCGGTGAGGCCGGTAATGGATGAGCCGTCGATGAGATCGTCAAGCACCGGCAGGATGGCGCGAAGTGCTGCCGTGGCCGGCCGAAAACGCGGATCGCCGGCCAACGGCGTCGCCAGCGAAAGCCGAAAGGCGCGGGCGCTCAGCCGGCGCATCGCGGTCTCCAGCTCGGTATGGTCGCCGCGCTCCAGCGCATCCGACAGGATAATGATCGCCGCCCCGCGTGCAAAGGCGGAGAAGCGCGGCACCGATAGAAACGCGAGCAGCGTCGGTCCCATGCGGGTGCCGCCGTCCCAGTCGTCGACCTGGGCAGCGGCGCGGGCCAGCGCCTGATTGCGGTCGCGAATGCGCAGCGCCGAGGTGATACGGGTCAGCCGTGTGCCGAAAGTGAAGACCTCCGCCCGGTCGGCGCCTTGCACCGCCGCGTGTGCCAGCTTGAGATAGTCCGATGTGTAGAGCTTCATCGAGCCGGACACGTCGATCAGCATGAGAAGCTTGCGCGGCACTGTCTGCCGCCGGCGCAGCAGCGGCGAGGGGATATCGCCGTCGGCACTGACGATTTCGCGCAGCGAGCGGCGCAGGTCGAGCTTGCCGCGGGCATTCGTGCGCACCGTGCGGAAAGAACGGCGGGCGGGCAACGCGGTGGCGAGCTTGCGGCGGAAGGCGGCAAGCCCGTCGCTATCGCGATGGAACTCGCGGACGCTCAACTGTTCGCTGGCCGAAGACAGTTCGCCGCCTTGCTCCTGGCGGACCACCTCGATTTCTTCTTCGCCCGTTGCACCATCGTCCTTGATGCGGGTTTCCTCGTCGGCCTCGCCTTCGACCAGCGCCGCGGCGTCCCCATAGAAATGGCTCCGGAAATGCGCCTCGAATTCGTCGCGGCGGTTGGGCGGTGGCGCCAACGTGGCAAGAGCCGCCTCGCGGATGTCGTTCATCGAGCGGGGCCCGAGCAGGGTTACGGCCTGCATGAAGTCTGATACCTGCTCCGGCGCGACAGCAAAGCCATAGCGGCGGAGCAGCCGGCCGAAGCCGAGCATTGGGGTTGCGGCGCGCGGCAAGCTTTCTCCCCGCATCATTCCTTCGCGCCCCCCTCTGTCCTACCGGACATCTCCCCCTCAAGGGGGGAGATTGGCAGCTTTGACGCTCCGCTCATTTCTGCAATGTTGGAGTTTAGCGAAAGCCGGGATGACATCTGATCTCCCCCCTTGAGAGGGGGATGCCAAGTGGTGGCAAAGAGGGCAGGACAGAGGGGGGTGCTGTCCCGCCAACGTTGCGGAATGGACGGGAGGAGGGGATTGCCGACTTCCCGGCTCACGCCAGCGCCTCCTCGACAATCTTGCCGAGCTCCGGCGCGATGCAGGAAAGGTCCTCCTCGTCCTTGATCAGCACGCCGATGGCGCGGCGAAACGCTTCCGGCCACGGCCTGCCGCCCTTTTCGAGTATGGTCGCGGCATTGGCCCATTCAACCGCCTCGGCGATGCCTGGCGGCTTGGCCAACGGACGGGCGCGAATGTCGCGCACGGCCGAGGCAACGGCGCGAGCCGTGGCCTCGGCGACATCGCCGGCGCGCAGCATGATGATCTCGGCCTCGCGCCCGGCGTCGGGATAGGTGATCCAGTGGTAGACGCAGCGCCGCCGCAGAGCTTCGGCCAGTTCACGGGTGCGGTTCGAGGTCAGGATGACGATCGGCTGGGCCGTCGCGCGAATGGTGCCGCGCTCGGGAATGCTTATCTGGAAATCGGAGAGGAATTCCAGCAGCAACGCTTCGAACTCATGGTCCGAGCGGTCGATCTCGTCGACCAGCAGCACGCGCTTTTCCGGTGCCTTCAGCACCTGCAGCAGCGGCCGCGCGATGAGAAAACGGTCGTCGTAGATGTCGACCTCGTGCTCGCCGGCATGGCGGATGGCGAGCAACTGGCGCTGGTAGTTCCACTCATAGAGCGCATGCGCGGCGTCGATGCCCTCGTAGCATTGCAGCCGCACGAGGTCGCGCCCGAGCACCTCGGCTATCGCTTTTGCGGCCTCTGTCTTGCCGACGCCCGGTGCGCCTTCGAGCAGCAGCGGCTTGCCCAGCCTTATCGCCAGGAAGATGGCGGTGGCCAGGCTTTCGTCGGCCAGATAGCGCGAGGCGGCGAGGCGCGACGCCACCGCCTCCGGCGATGTCGCGACAGTCTCGGCACTTCTCTTGGGCATTTCCAACACTCAGTTCGATGCTTGCGCCTTCAGCGCCCGCAGGATGCGCTCCGGCGTGATCGGCAGCGTATCGATGCGCACACCGATCGCGTCGAATACGGCGTTGGCCACCGCCGGGATTTGCGGGTTGGCGCACATCTCGCCCGGCCCCTTGGCGCCGTACGGCCCGTCGGCCGAGGGCCGTTCCAGCACGATGACCTCGGTTTGCGCGACATCGCCAGGACCCGGCATCAGATACTGATTGAAATCGGTGCCGCCATGGTCGCGGTTGGGATAATAGGGTTCGGTCGTCTCGTAGAGCGCATGGCTGATGCCCATCCATGAGCCGCCGACGAGCTGCTGCTCGACCATTTTCGGGTTCAGCGCACGGCCGATCTCAAACACGTTCTTCACCGTCAGCACGGTGACCTCGCCGGTCTCGTCGTCGACTTCGACCTCGGCCACCGTGCAGGCATGCGCATAGCAGGTCGACGGCTTCATCGCGCCGGTTTCCTTTTCCGGATAGGAGCGCGGGATCAAAAACATGCCGCGGCCGGAAATCGAACGGCCGCGCTTGAAATGCGCCGACAGCGCGACATCGAAGATCGAGATCGATTTCTGCGGCGCGCCCTTGACCAGGATGTTGCCCTGGCCGTCGGTCTCGAGGTCCGACGCATTCACCTCCAGCTCCTCGGCCGCTACTTCCAGCATCACCTGGCGGGCTTCCCTGGCCGCCTGGATGACGGCATTGCCGGCGCGGTGCGTGCCGCGCGAGGCGAAGGTGCCCATGCAATGCGGGCCGGTGTCGGTGTCGGCGGTGTCTACGACGACACGGTCGGTCGGCACGCCGATCGTCTCGGCGCAGATCTGCGCCATGATCTGCTTCATGCCCTGGCCGAGGTCGACGCTCGACAGCGTGACCATGAAATTGCCGGTCGGCGTCGAATGCACCAGCGCCTGCGTCGGGTCGCCGCCGAGATTCATGCCGGTCGGATAATTGATCGCGGCGACTCCGCGTCCGCGCCTGATCGCCATCTCAAACTCCCTTCGCGTAAGACGACATCGCCATGAATTTTTCTGCCACGGGCCAGTTGGCGGCGCGCGAGGCTTCCTGCATGCACTCGATCAGCGCAGCCCCCTCGGTCGGCTGCCGATGTGCTTTCATGTCGCCATCGCGATAGGCGTTGATGAAACGGAATTCGAGCGGGTCCATGCCGATCAGCCGGGCGAGCTTGTCCATCTGTACCTCCAGCGCGAAATCGCCGATGGTGACGCCGAAGCCGCGCATCGCCGAGGACGGGGTGCGGTTGGTGTAGACGCAGTAGGTGTCGATCCAGACGTTCGGGATCGTATAGGGGCCGGGATAATGGCCGGCGCCCTTCTGCGCGCCGTAGGGCGAATGGCGCGAATAGGCGCCGGCATCGGTGTAGCCCGTGACTTTACGCGCGACGATGCGGCCGTCGTTCATGACGCCGTCCTTGATGACGACTTTCTCGGCGGCGCGCGGCGAGGAAATCTGCATCTCTTCCTCGCGGCTGTAGATAAAACAGACCGGTCGTCCTGTTATTTTGGCGCCAAGGATGGCGATCGGCTCGACGATGACGTCGACCTTGCCGCCAAAGCCGCCGCCGACAGTGCCGCCGACGAAATGCAGCTTGTTGCCGGGCACCTGCAGGATGATCGAGGCGTTATCGAGGGTGAAGAACATCGCCTGTGTGTTGGTGTAGCAGGTGAAGCGGTCGTTGCCCTCGGGCGCGACGATGCAGCCGGTCGTTTCGGTCGGCGCATGCTCGATCGGTGAAGACTGGTAGGTCTGTTCGAGCACGTGGTCGGCTCCTGTAAAGCCTGCCTCGACATCGCCGAAGCGCACCTTGCGGCATTCGCCGCTATCGTAGAGATAGTAGTTCCGGCCATGGTACTCATTGACGATCGGCGCGCCGGGCTTCAGCGCTTCCTCCATGTCGAAGACGGCCGGCAGCACTTCGTAGTCGACCTTGACCTTGGCGGCGGCTTCCTGGGCGGCGCGCTCGGTCTCGGCCAGCACCGCCACCACGGCCTCGCCCTTCCAGCGCACCTTGCCGTCGGCCAGCACCGTCTCGTCCTCCGGCCCGATCTGGATCAGGATCAGGATGGTGTAGACATTGTGCGGCACGTCCTTGGCGGTCAGCACCTTGACGACGCCGGGGTGCTTTTCCGCCTCTGACGTATCGATGCTGCGGATGCGGGCGTGATGATGCGGGCTGCGCACCATCTTCAGGTGCAGCATGCCGGGAAAATTGCGGTCGGCGAAATAGGCGGTCTTGCCGGTGACATGGCCGGGCGAATCCGAACGCGGCCGCGGCTGGCCGATCTCGTGCAGATCGTCCTTGCGCTGGTCGGCGAAATAGCTCTTGCGGAGTTCCATCTTTTTGACTCCCCTCAAGCCGCGTTCTGCGAATTGGAGCGCGCAGCGCTCAGCACCGCCTGGATGATCGGTTCGTAGCCGGTGCAGCGGCAGATATTGCCGGACAGTGCCTCGACCACATCCTCGCGGCTGGGGTTCGGGGTTTGGTCGAGCAGCACCTTGGCGGCCATGATCATGCCCGGCGTGCAGAAACCGCATTGGGTCGCGAAGGCGTCGAGGAAAGCGCGTTGCAGCGGATGCAGCACGCCGCCTTCCGCCAGCCCCGTGGTCGTGGCGATAGTCGCGCCATTGCAGGTCTCGGCCAGCGTCAGGCAGGACAGCCTGAGCTCGCCGTCGATGATGACCGAGCAGGCGCCGCAAGTGCCCTGGTGGCAGCCGCCTTTTGGCGAGGTGTCGCCGATCTTGTCGCGCAGCGCATGAAGCAGCGTTGTGCCGCTGTCGATGAATTCGGCCTTTTCCGCACCATTGAGCGTGAACTGAACCGGGACCTTTGCCATCTTTTTACTCCTTGCGCCGCAGCCAGGCGGACATACGCGCCACGGTCTTTCAGGCGAGCAGCAGCCGGCCGAGATGGACCGGCAGGACTTCGTTGCGATACCAGGCACTGGCGATCGGATCGGTTCGCTGCGAAGTGCCGTCGCGGGCAACAGCCAGTGCCGGTGCGATGCCCTCGCTCGTGAGTTCCCGGCCAATCAGGGCCTTCTCCGCCGCCCTGGCACGGATCGGCCGGTCGGCCATGCAGCCGAACGCGATCCGCGCTGACGACACGGTGCCGTCCGGTGCGTGCTCCAGCACGGTCGCGATGCTCAGCACCGAAATGCCCTTTGGCTTGACCCTCGACACTTTCAGGAAGAAGCCGCCTTCCTTCGGAATCGTGAAGCCGACCGCAGTGACGATGGCGTGGTTGCTTTCGCGCTTTGCGAGGAATGTCTCAATCGGCAGCTCGCCGTCATCGGCGCTGACAGTTGCATCCAAAGCCAGCAGCGCAACGGTGAAATCGCCGTAAGGCGTTGGCGCGAAGAGATTGCCGCCGACGCTCGCCATGTTGCGGATCGCCGGGCCGCCGACGGCGCGCGCGGCGTGGGCAAGAGTGGCCAGATCCGGGTGACGGGCGATCGCCGCCATGGTCACCGAGGCGCCGATGCGGACCGTGCCGCCGGAGACGCTGATGGCCGACAACGCCGGGTCGGTCGACCTGACGAAACCGGAGATCGACACGTCGCCTTCATTGACGGCGCGCACGACCAGCGTGCCGCCACCGAGATAGCGGGCGCCGGCGGCTTTCAGCGCCGCGCTGGCGTCCTTCACCGTCGCGAAAGTCTGCAATGCAAGCGTCATGGAACGCTCCCTTTTTCGGGCTTAGTCCGTCATTCAACTCTGGCCGGCAAAGTGGTTCTTCAGGGCGTTGAACCCGCCCTGGAAAACATTGGCGCCCATGCCTTCGGCCAATTTATCGGCTTCCTCAGGAGCGGCGTCGAAGCTGGCGGTCCATTCGGCATAGGTGCGGTCGCCGTCGGTCACCCGCCGCAACTGCAGCGTCGCCTTGTGGTTGGTGAGCGGCTGCGGCGTCTCCAGGATGGCGTAGCTGACGAGGAAGTTCTCGTCGGAGAAGTCGAGCAGCTTTTCGCGCAGGCGCGCGCCGCTGGCGAGCTGGAAATTGCGCACGCAGCCGATCGTGCCGGCATCCTTGCCGTCTTCGATATGGCTTTCGACCATGCGCGGGTGCCAGCTCGGCAGGCCGTTGAAGTCGCGTATGCGCGCCCAGACCTTTTCGACCGGCGCGTCGATGACGCTGGAGATGGTGACTTTCGCCATATGATCGTTCCCTTGCAAATCAGCTGCCTGGGAGGGTAGGGCGGCAGGCTCGGCAGCGCTTATCAATGCGTCTTGAACGCCTATCAAATAGTCTGAAAAAACGGGCGCTCAGCTGATCGCCCGCGCCGCTTCGCGGTAAAGCGTCGGCGGGACGCCGACATGGTCGCGGAAGAAGCGCGAGAAATTGCCTTGCGTGGTGAAGCCGAGATTGCAGGCGACCGAGATCAGCGGCTCCTGCGACCACTGTAACTGCCGCACCGCTTCCTCCATGCGCAGCGTGTTCCAATAGACGTTGGGCGTCAGATTGGTCTGTTCCTTGAACAGGGCGAAGAAATGCGGCCGCGACAGGCCGACGCTGCGCGCCACGTCGTCGAAGCAGATACGCTCGCAGACATTGGCTTTCATCAGCTGGATCGCCTTGCGGACGCGGAAGTCCTGCATGGTGTTGACGCGGGCGCGCACGGTCTGCGGTGCGGACGCGTCGGCGGCGTCGAGCACGCTGTCGATGAAGCGCTCGATCTCGTAATTGGCGATGTCGTCGATGCTCTCATTGTCGCTGAGATGATCGAGGAGGTTGGCCGCTGCCTTGTGCAGCCAAGGCTCGAGCGTGATTGCCGGGGCGGAGAACAGCGGCGCGGCGGCAGGCAGCTCGCGGCGCCTTCGAGCCCAGTCCGGATCGATGTAAAAGGCGAGGAACAGGCCGGGCGTGCCGTCGCGGGACAGAGCGTGGCTGTGCGGCTGGAAGGAATTGATGCCGGCGGCGGTGCCCGGTCCAAGCCGTACCGTCTCGCGGCCGATGGTCATCTCGCCGGCCGTGCCTTCCAGCCAGATGATGATATGCGCCTCGACATGGGCATGGGTGACGAAGTCGCTGGCGACGTTCAGGACAGAAACATGTCCGAACCGGCCCCAGTAGAGCCTGATCGCTTCCGTCATGGGTAATCCTCCCGCAGGCGACTGGCCTCCCTTCGCCTGCTGCGAGCGATTGTGCGGCGCAGTTTGGGCTTGCGTCAAGACGGATGTGCACGTCCGGGCGCCGGCCATGCGCCGCACCGCGGATTTTCAGACCCGGCGATAGGAGCGCGTCCCCTTCTCCCCCTGTGAGACCTTTGCACGGGGAAGCGAAATCCTGGTTGGTGAGTTAATGGGGCTTTTTTGAAAGCCGGGAAAGCAGTTTTCGACGGCTTGGCATGGCATCGAACGGCATGACCGGCCGATCCGCGATTTTAGGCCGATTTTAGACAGACTCCTCCTCATGCCGGCTTTCCGCCAGGTGGATAGAGGGCGCCGACCATGGTCCGCAGATTGTAGGCGCAGGCGGCTAGTATGCATTGCGTGCGGTTGGCGGCGAGGTTGAAGAAGCGCAGGCGCCGCATG
>NZ_JAMYRO010000045.1:0-31891 GCF_040321495.1 Mesorhizobium sp. M0408
TCCTTGCATGGCGGCCGAAAGGCGCACTCCACGAGCGAGCGCGCGACAGCTTGGTTTCGCTCATTTGCAAGGCGCTGACAGGGCGGTGAGACAAGGGAAACCCGCGCCGAGATCGAGTGCGACGCCGCGGGCGGGCCCATTCGACGTTCGGAAGGCGCCGCGACAATGCCGCCAACGCGATCGCTAAAGCGTCTTATCGGTGACGTGCGCGGGCTTGGCTTTGAAGCGTCAGCGGAGCGACATTTGCACCTTTCGCTCTGTGATCGCATTTTCGATGTCGATGTCGATGTCGATGTCGATGTCGATGTCGATGTCGATGTCGATGTCGCTGACGTTGGCTTTCTCACGAACTCCGCGTACGACCAGGCTGGCGTTCGTCAATAGACCTCCTGCAAGCCGGAACCAGGATCGACCTTGCCGCGACGCCGCCCGACCGCGAGCCCGAAGTCGGGCAGCGTGGTCGCGGCTCGTCGGGCGCAGGACATGTGTTGTTCATGGCGACCCCAACAATGCGGCTGGTCTCGAAGAAGCCGCTCATGACATTGCCGCTCAGGCGTCAGCCGCTTGGGAAGCCGCTGTCTGTTGGAAAACGATTACGCAATCAAGGGGCTCGCCGAAGTTAGAGCCTTTTGATCGATGGCTAATGGCGGAATAGCCCAATATTGTTTATCGCGCTCGGCAACGAGGAGATTGACCGGCTGGGCTGGGTCTCGAAGAAGGTTCTCCAGTTCGGCAGCGTAACAGATGCGGCGCTCCGTTCGAATATCGCATGCTCCACAATCAGCTCATGAAGCTGAGCGGCAACGCCTGGCGGTGCAACTCGGATCGCAATGGTCACGTGTCTGAACCTTTCGCCAGCTCGAAGCCTTCATCGAGCCAACCCGTAACGCCGCCAGCCATGATCTTCACGGGCGACCGAGCTCCGCAAGGCGAAGCGCCCCACGGGCGGCACCGTTGCAGTGAGGGCCGGCGCAGTAGGTGACGAATACGGTTTGGTGGGACCAGCGCTCGAGCTTTGAGCGGACAATCTTACCATGGGGCAAGTTGATGGCCCCGGGGACATGACCTTGGGCGAACATCGAAGGGCTGCGGACATCGAGGAGGACGAAATCGGGTTCGCGCGACAGCGCATCATGAACATCCCAACAGTCCGTTTCAAAGGTAAATTCGGCTGAGAAGTGTTCGCGTGCGATTTCGCTCGGAGCAGCGGGAACGGTTGTGACGGCGGAGGACAGGGTGATCTCCTTTTTGTTCTTGTTCGCTCTCCATGTGGCTGACTAGGATATCACCTTGCAATTGGCATGAATGACATACTACGGGTATATCATGCCAAACACGAACGGCCCCTCGTTGTCGCACTTCTCTACGACGGTCTTTGCACCTTTGAGTTCGGCATAGTCGCCGAAGTCTTCGGTTTGGCGCGACCTGAAATGGGTGAAAGCTGATACCGGTTCGCAAGCTGCGCCATCGAGGAAGGCCCCCTTCGTCCGAATGGTGGCTTGTTGCTGACGCCGGATCATGGCGTCGGATTAATCGATGAGGGCGATATTATCGTCGTTCCAGGATGGAAAGGGGTCGACGAACCTGTACCTCAAACTCTCGTCCAGCGGTTGCGTCACGCCCATGACAGAGGGGCAAGATTGGCGTCGATCTGCTCGGGTGCATTCGTGCTGGCGGCTACGGGCCTTCTCGATGGCGGAACGGCGACGACGCATTGGCGCTACGCTGATGCACTGCGCAGCCAGTATCCAAAGTTGGCCGTGGACCATGCCTCGCTCTACCGCTTACATGGCCGCGTGTTTACGTCCGCCGGGAGTGCCGCCGGCATTGACCTTCTGATCGAGATCGTTCGCCAGGACTTTGGAGCTGATGCGGCCAACTCCGTGGCTCGAAGGCTTATAATGCCGGCGCACCGTACCGGTGGGCAGGCGCAATTCCTTGAACGACCTGTCCGACACGGCGTGGGTCAGAAGTTGCGCCACTGCTGGACAAGATGAGGGCTGAACTCGGCGGCGTCTGGACGCTGGAGCGAATGGCATCGGAATGCAACATGAGCTTGCGGGCCTTTATACGAGGCTTCACCCAAGCGACGGGATCGCCTCCAGGCGAATGGCTGGTATCCGAGCGCCTTGAGGAGGCGAAGCAGCTCCTGATTGGTCGCCACCACAGCATCGAAGAGATCGCCGCCGCCGTGGGCATGAGTTCAGCGGATACGCTGCGACATCACTTCCGCAAACGCACGGGTATCAGCCCAAAGGAATATCAAACGCAGTTCGGCCGTCCGACGCCAGTTCGAACATGATTTTGACGAATGCTCGGTCATCTATCTGTGTCCATCAACGTCCGGAAAGGGGTCGCAGAACGAACCCGCTCGCACGGGAGGGCACGCGTTTCGCGGCTGGCGCAAAGGCGACAAGTCGACCAAAAAGGTGGGAAGCGCAGCGAACCCCTCTATATCGATAGCCATGGATGCATCGAGCGACCACCCGCAAAACGACGAGCTTCTCTCGGACATCCAGCGCCTGTCCTTCGACTATTTTCTCAAAGAGGCCAACCCGGCGAATGGCCTGATCGCCGACCGCAACACCCCGGGGTCACCGGCCAGCATCGCCGCCGTCGGGCTCGCCCTGTCGGCCTATCCCGTCGGTGTCGAGCGCGGTTTCATGACGCGCGCCGCCGCCGCTGAACGGACGCTCGCCACGCTTCGCTTCTTCTGGAACGCGCCGCAAGGGCCCGAAGCCGACGCAACGGGCCACAAGGGCTTCTACTACCATTTCCTCGACATGCAGACCGGCCGCCGCGTCTGGAAGTGTGAGCTGTCCACGGTCGATACGGCGCTTCTGCTTGCCGGTGCGCTGGCCACCGGCGCCTATTTTGGCGAGGACGATGAATCCGAACTGGAAATCCGGCGGCTTGCCGATGCGCTCTACCGGCGCGCCGACTGGCGATGGGCGCAGAACGGCGGCGCCACCGTCACCCATGGCTGGCGGCCTGGAAAAGGCTTCCTGCGCTATCGCTGGCAAGGCTACGACGAAGCGGTGATCCTTTATGTGTTGGGCCTCGGCTCGCCAACCCATTCGCTGCCGCCCGAGAGCTATGCGGCCTGGCTATCCACCTATGTGTGGAAAAAGATCTATGGCCGGGAATTGGTTTACGCCGGTCCACTTTTCGTCCACCAGCTCTCGCATATCTGGATCGATTTTCGCGGCATCCGCGATGCTTCCATGCGCAACCACGACTGCGACTATTTCGAGAACAGCCGCGAGGCAACCTACCTGCAACGCGAGTACGCCATTCGCAATCCGAAAGGCTTCAGCGGTTATGGCGAGAATTGCTGGGGCATCACCGCCAGCGACGGCCCAAGCCCGACAAAACGCCAAATGACGGTCGGCGGCCGCCGCTTCTTCGGCTACCTGGCGCGCGGTGCGCCATTCGGCCCTGATGATGGGACGTTGTCGCCGTGGGCAGCGATTACCTCATTGCCCTTTGCGCCAGAGATCGTTCTGCCGGCACTGCGCTATTTCCACGAGATCGACCTGCAAGAGGGCAACCCTTACGGCTTCACCGCAAGCTTCAATCCGACAATAGCAGCCGCCGACGGCCGGCCATGCGGTTGGGTATCGCCGGACCATGTCGGCATCAATCAGGGGCCGATCACTCTGATGATAGAGAACTACCGCTCGGGCTTCCTGTGGCGCCTGATGCGCCGCGTGCCGGCCATCATCGCGGGACTGCACCGAGCCGGTTTTTCGGGCGGTTGGCTATAACAAGTCGAAATGACAAAGCTCCCCGACTGATACCGGGATTCTTGACTGCTAGCATGCCGCATTTACTGCGAATGTCGGCTTAGAGGCGCATTGCTACTCGGCAGCATAGGGCCGATGAACGAACATGACGTAATCGCGGGAGCGGTGGCCACCTGAGACGTGGCGGCGATGTTCGAACCTCTAGCCGGCTGGCTGTCCCCCGATAGGATGAAGAACGGGCTCACGATTGACACCGGGCCCAGGCATCGAACGGAGGACAGCCATGGAACAATATATCGGTCTCAACGTGTCCACGAAAGAGACGGCGATTTCGATCCGTAAGGGATGTGGCGGGGCAAGTGCGCGTCCGACCCGCAACTGCTCGCGGCGCTGATCCGCAAGCGCGCACCCGATGTCCGGCGGGTGGTATTCGAGACGGGGCCGCTGTCGGTGTGGTTCTACCATGCGCTGACAGCAGAGGGCCTGCCCGCGATCTGCATCGACGCGCGGCATGCCAAGGCCGCCTCATCGACAGGCTTGGCAATTACTGGGCCGCACTTGAGGAGGCGGCGCGGAGCTTGGCGACGGGGCAACAGAATTTCAGTAACAAAACCCGTCGACCCGCTGAAACTCAAATTCGACTGCAGCCGCTGCAATCCGACGGTGAAGATCACCTTGCTCCAGGTGCATCCAGAGCACCTGCCGAAGCGATTGATGATCCCCGAGCCGGTGAAGGTGGACGGCGGATCAAGTGGTTTGCCGAGCGATTCCGCGGATGATTTGGTGAGCGGCTCACCGTCGCTTGCGGGGAAGGAGGGGTGGCCGGCGTCTCATTGGAGCGTTGGGGTAGATTGCCTGGTAGGGCGCCGGCCGGGCGGCGTTGGGGTCCACCGCAGGAATACGCTGACTGAGATCAAGGCGGTTGGTAGTACGATCACGGAAGCTGTGTCGACCAGCGCCAACCGCCTTGCGGGCCTCCTCAGGTTCCATCTCGTCGAAAATCACGGCCATGCAAACGCGCACCGCGAGGTCCCAGCAAGGGCCACGCTTGGTCCACTTCATCAGCTCCTCGCCGGCTGTCTCGGCGTTGTTGACGTTGCGGATGATCCCGGGACGCTCGGTCTTGACGGGGACCGGAGGGTTGAACCAGTGGAGAGCCATGCGGTCACTCTTTGTCGGCCCGATCAAGTTCCTCCAGCAAATACTTTTGCTCAGCCGGCAGCTCTCGTTCTATAGGCAGATTTAGCATCCTGCGAAGGTAATTGCGGATTACCTCTGACTATTGAAAATGCGGCAGGACGGCGCGCTTCCGTTGCGATGCCACAGCGGCTGAAGTTGGCTGACAGCTACTCGCGACAGTCGAAAGCCACGCAGAGGCCCAAGGCAGTTGCTGCCTCGACGATCGCCTCGGTTAGTTCTTCGTCGGAGGCCACCAAATAAGGCGCAGTCTCGCGAGCTTCGCGTAGTGCCGCTTTGATCGAGACCGTGTCGCGACGGTCCGCCCTGTTGAGGAGTACAGTAATTGCTTGCTCTAGAAGCGGACCGACCGTTCGCGCGACGCTCATCCAGCCCTCCCCAGGGACACGCCGAACGGTACTCTACTCCCTACCTGAGCGGCATCAAGGCCATGTACGAATTGTACAAATTGGTACGGTGCTGGGCCGCAACAGTCAGGAATGTTTGGTGGAAAAATTCGTCCGGGTGATCGGATAACTGGCTCGCGCGAAGACCCCCGTGCCCCCTTTGTTTCCCATGGCGCCGCTCGGATCGCATTTAGGTCAACCGTGGAGCGGCTTCAGGCCCCTCCCCGATACAATCCACCATGCGGAACCTTCCGCGCTTGCTTGTGAAGGCAAAATGCAGTTGCGGCAATGTCCGCTACTGCCGTTCGGCCGATCTCATGATGGTGTACGGCGGCGGCGGTCTTGGGCCTGTTCGGCGGTTATGCCCGTGCGCATCGCCAGGACCTCAACAGTCAGTACATCTGAGCTGGCGATTTCGCCGGGTCCCGGAAGAGCATCGTCTGCCGTAAGGGGCAATGCGGACTCTCGATCGATTTCGGCTTCAGCTTGATGCCAGTGTCGCTCAGGATCGCCGTGTATGCCGCCTTCGCGTCGCTAGATTTCATACGCGCGTTGCTGGATTTTGTCGTGCCGATCGTCGCCCATGCTCGTTCCTCCGTAAGGGGTTTTTTGCTTCAACGTGGCATAGGTCGGAATGATCCGGCACGGAACGGAGATTTCTTGGGCGTCAAAAGTGGGGAAAAGCGCATTGTTGTCGGGTCATTCCAAACTTCCGTTGACAACTTTTGGATCGGAAGGGCAAGAAAAAACAGATCCAGAGCTCACTCAAGCGCTTTCGCGAGCTGCACCTGGAATTCCGGAAACTTGCTGTTTCTTGCCGCCCTGCTGGATGTTGGGATTGCGGCAGTTCGGAAAATGCCAAGTCACGCGCCGACGCTCACCTATTAGGATGAAGCGATCGCCACTCTTTTCCTGTCCCTTCTCATCTCTTGGAAGCTTACATGATCACCTAAGACTTCCCGGCGACTTCTGAATGGATAAAGGGCTTGGGTCGTGACAAACAAAGCGAAGCCGTCGCGTCATGCGAGACTTTCTCCGCGCGTTGGGGCATCGGCTACGCCGGGCCGCCCTGATAGAGCGGCTGGGGCCTGGGCTCATCACTGGAGCCGCCGACGACGATCCCAGCGGTATCGCCACCTATTCGCAGGCCGGCGCCCAGTTTGGCATGAACATGCTTTGGACCATGGTCTTCACCTATCCGCTTATGAGCGCCATTCAAATGATCAGCGCCCGGATCGGCCGCGTTACCGGACAGGGGCTTGCGGCCAATATCGGCCGCGTCTTTCCAGCTTGGGTCGTTGTGATGTTGGTGGCGCTGTTGTTTATAGCTAACACCATCAACATCGGAGCCGATCTGGCAGCGATGGGTGCGGCTGCAAAGCTCGTGTTGGGTTGGGGTCAGCATACTTTCACCCTTGGATTTGCGGTCGTTTCGCTGATCCTGCAGCTGTTCATTCCCTATCACCGGTATGTCCGCTATCTGAAATGGCTGACTTTGGTGCTGTTCGCCTATGTCGGCGTTATTTTTGCCGTCCACATCGATTGGGGTGACGTTGCCCTGCGTACGTTTGTGCCGAAACTCGGTTTCACCGGGGACATGATCACGATGGTGGTGGCGATCATCGGCACTACCATTAGCCCCTATCTTTTCTTTTGGCAGGCCTCAGAGGAGGTGGAAGACGAAGAGGCCGACGCCGCGAGCAAGCCACTGCTGAAGAAGCCTTCCCAAGCCCGTTACGAACTGGACCGAATCCGCTGGGATACCTATATCGGCATGGGTTTCTCCAACCTGATCGCCTTTTTCATCATTCTGACGACGGCTGTTACGCTGCACACCAGCGGCAAGACGGAGATCCAGACTGCCGCCGACGCCGCTAACGCTTTGCGGCCCGTAGCCGGCGAATTCGCATTCATGCTCTTCAGTCTCGGCATTATCGGCACGGGCCTTCTCGCAATTCCAGTTTTGGCGGGCTCGGCCGCTTACGCGGTCGGCGAGTCCCGAGGCTGGAAGATTGGTCTCGAAAACAAGCCGTGGCAGGCAGTGGGTTTCTACACCGTAATCGGCTTGGCGACGATGCTCGGCATCGCTGTGGACTATTCGCCGATCGATCCAATTAAGGCCCTGTTCTGGACCGCGGTGATCAATGGGGTGATTTCCGTGCCCATCATGGCTGCGATGATGGTGGTGGCATCGCGCAGGCACGAGATGGGCCCTTTCGTCGCGACGTTTGGTCAGCGCGTACTCGGATGGGCCGCCACTGCCATCGTGGCCGGCGCGGCCGTGGCGATGTTCATCTTCAGCTGGGAAGCATCGAGGTGACCTTTTGTCAAGCAAGTTGGATCGATACCTCCATCTCGGAGCCAGGTCTAATCTCCTTGCTGGCGTCCGACCTTCCACCACTGGCGCAGCAACAAGAGCAGGTCTTGCGACAGCATAGCGTTCCGGTATCGCCCGCCCTTGCCGCGCTCGACACGTAGCAGCATGCGCTCGCTATCGACGTCGGCGACCTTCAGCGTCGACACCTCCGCCACGCGCAGGCCCGCGCCATAAGCGACCGACAGCGCGGCCTGGTGCTTGAAGCAGGTTGTGGCGTTGAGCAGCCGGGCGACCTCGTCGCGGCTCAGGACCACCGGCAGCTTGCGCGGATGCGCCAGACGAACGAGCTTGCGCGCCAGATCGGGACGATCGACCGTATGGGTGAAGAAGAAGCGCAGCGCCGACACGATGCTGTTCATGGTCGGCACGGGAACACCGTCGTCCTGCTGCTCGATCTGGAACCGGCGCAGGTCGTCGGTGGTCGCTGTGTCCGGTGAACGCCCAAGGAACGTCGCCAGGCGTCCGATGTCGCGAGGATAGTTGCGCTGCGTCTCCCGTGAGAAACGCCGCATGTTCATCTCGTCGATCAGCCGCTGACGAAGTGGACTGATAGGTGCATCAAGAACAGGATAGGGCATAGTCAGGCTCCTTGTTGAAGAAGCCCGTGATGCTCTGCCGCTGCCGAACCATCGTCAATGCGAGCGCGACGTCCGGTTCGTGATCTCTACCTCACCCCATGCGCCCATCCCGCGCAGCGGGTCGTCTAATCGCTCGACCGTCAAGGGGGTGAGTGCAAGGCGGCCGTCCTTTCTGTCGATTCTCGTTCGTCCGCATGCCGGGTACAGGGTCGCCTACGCGGTCGACGCGATGATCGCCGCAGGATGAGTTTCGCAGGTGAGATCTTCCTATGTTCGTTGCGCAATCTGCTTACCGAGGCGGTTGCTTCCCGCTTCGCGGAATGATCTCAGCCACGTCCCGGCAGGGACAGCTTGAGGCGTCTGTAAGAACGCTGTTGGTGGAATGGTATGGCGGAATCGTCGCAGGCTAGCGACCGGGGTACCAGACAGCGGCTTGCGTTCCTCCGTGCGGATCAAACAGCTCGCCCGTCCGAAGCATCGCATGCATGATCACCGCCAGCTTGCGCGCCAACGCTACGGCCGCTCGCTTGAAGCCAAGCCGTTCTTTAAGCTCCAACGCCCAGGCGCGCAGGGCGCTGGTATCCGACGACCGGTTCAGGATGACTGCGGCCGCCTCGTATAGAAGTCCGCGCAGCTGATTATCGCCTCGGCGCGAGATATGGCCGTCATGATCGACCTCGCCGGACTGGTAGCGCCTTGGCGTCAGGCCCACCCATGCGCCCACGGAGCGAGAGTTCCTGAAGTTCGCCGGATCCTCCACGGCTGCTGCAAAGGCGGTGGCTGTGACAGTGCCTACACCGGGCACTGACATGAGCAGTCGGCAGTGCTGGTCGTTACGCGCTATCGCGGCCAACTGCTTGGTCAGCTCTGCTGTCTGGTGTCGGATATCACTCCAGGCCCGAAGCATTGGCACGACGATCCGCGCCAGCTTTTCCTCGCCCTGCAGAAGGTTGCGAACGTTGCGCTCGAACACGCTGCCGGCGCCTTTGGGCACAACAAGGCCGAACGTCTTCATCAATCCGCGGATCTGGTTGGATATCTGCAAACGCATCTTGAGAAGCTGGCGCCGCGCGGTGATCAGAATGCGAATCAACATGCTGTCAAAACCTTTGACCCGAACCTCTCGGTAGAAGCCGACCTCGGCCAGATGTGCCAGGCCATCGGCGTCGTTCGCATCGGTCTTGTTCGCGGCCATATCCAGCCCTGCGGAGGCGGGTTTTGTCATTGCTGTGCAGTAGGGTGAGGCCGATGGAGCGCGCTGCCATCGGTTGGGGCGTGCCCGCTGCGAGGATTCCTGGCTGCTGCCAAAGAGGAGGGGACATTACTCCCCCCAATGGCAAGTAGCTAGTTTCCGTCCACAAACGTCAAACGTTGATTTTATTTCTTAAATCGTGACTTTGCGAAGGCAAGGCCCGGCGGTTCAGGTACACTTCGGTCTCATGCCACTGATTCCAAAGTACAATCTGCAACCGCCCGAGGGGAAAATGCGACAAGAACGCACCGTCCAAGCCAGCATATTCGATTTTTTCGCCGCGCACGAGATCGACGGGCGAATGGGTCCCGTCTTGTTTGCGCAAGAAAGCACAACGGATTTCTGTCGCGTCCGGAAGGTAAAGCGGCGCTTGGTCTTCGGGCTTTCCTGAAGCCCGAGCCTTCTCTCCTGGGTGTCAGCCTTGACGCGGCCGCTGCCGCCATGCCGACGCTTCCAGTGGCGCGCGGATGCCGGGAGAGGACGAGGGCGGGCGGGCCGCGGTGGCGGGTGAAGGCCCGGGAGAGAGTCTCCCGGCGCCCGCCGAGGAGCGACACCCATGACCCAGATGGAAATTCACACGCCCAAGCGCAACGGGCGTGCCGGTTACAAGGTCGACGTCAGCATCGGCCGCGTGTCGTCAGAATGGTTCAACCGGCCGGCGGACGAGCGATATCTGTCGCTCACCGACCTTCGGAATTCGGTCACGAGTCGGTCGGAGCGCAGCAAGACCCGCATCGTCGAAAGTGAGCGGATCCGCGTCGAAGCCAGCCGTGACGATCCGGAGCGCCTGAGGCTAATGCTGCCCGATGCGCGTGCGCCTGTTGCCCCCACGCATTGGAGTTTTGGCCAACTCGCCAGCCTGGTAGGCGCGCCGGCCACCTATCTTCGTCAGCTTCCAGCTCCGCTCGCGGCGATTAATCTCCAGCACGGTCTCATCAATCATCGCACCGAGCAGGTGAAGACGCTGGAAATCGAGAACGGAGGCCTCGAGCTACGGGCGGTAACAGGTCCGGACTACGGCAGGATTTTCGATGAAGATTTGATCGCGGCCGTGCAGAAGATCGCTGGCGACGGCACCGGCGACACGCGTTGGAAGGTGCCCGGCGTGCTCGACTGGTCGACGAGAATCTACAATCCGAACGTTGACATCTCCAACGACACAACGACACTTTATGCGTCCGACCGCGATGTGTTTGTGTTTCTTGTCGACGACCTGAACCCGATCGAGGCCGGGCGGCTGCCAAATGGGGAACCGGATCTTTATTTCCGCGGCTTCTACTGCTGGAACTCCGAAGTTGGAGCCCGCACGCTCGGGATCGCCAGCTTCTATCTGCGCGCGGTGTGTCAGAATCGCAATCTGTGGGGCGTGGAACATTTCGAGGAAATCACCATCCGCCATTCAAAATACGCGGCCTCCCGTTTCGCCCTGGAAGCCGAGCCGGCGCTGATCCAGTTCGCCGATTCCTCGCCCATGCCATTCGTCAATGGCATCAAGACGGCGCGGCAACGGATCGTTGCCCGGGACGACGAAGATCGCCAAGGCTTCCTGCGCAAGCGCGGCTTCTCCAAGTCCGAGACCACGAAGATCATCGATACTGTTCTCATGGAGGAAGGCAGACCGCCGGAATCGATCTTTGATTTCGTGCAGGGCATCACGCGGGTCGCGCGCGACAAGCCGCATCAGGATGTCCGCCTGGAAATGGAGGGCAAAGCCAAGAAGCTTCTCGATTTCGCTGCCTGATCCTGCTGAGGTCGGCAGCGAAACCTTTTGTTGCCGCCCTCGCGTGCGGATAGTCTCCATCAATCCGAGCGCCGTCCTCCGAAGCGAGAGGACGGTGCTTTTTTCGTGAGAGAACCCGATGACGCCAGCATGCTGGCGGCCTCGGGCCGCTCGGTCGCGCGCCGAGATCCGCGAGCCGGGGGCGGGGTCGGTGTGAGGCCTGGAGGCAGAGGGGGGAGGGGAGGGTTCCTGACGGGCTTGGAGGTTCGGGGAGAGGCCCCGGGCCGCCCGTCATGGAGAACCTGACCATGGCAAAGAACGCCATTCAGAAGATCGCGATGAACGCCGCGGAGAACATTCCCTATGACAAGCTAAGGCTGTCGCAGAAGAATGTCCGCCGCATCAAGGACGGCCTGTCGATCGAGCAGCTGGCCGAAGACATCGGGCGGCGAAAGCTCATCCAGAGCCTGAACGTCCGTCCCATGCTCGACGGCGAGGGCGACGAGACAGGCACGTTTGAGGTACCCGCCGGGGGCCGTCGCTATCTCGCGCTCGCCATCCTCATCAAGCAGAAGCGCCTGGCGAAGAACGAGCCGATCCCCTGCATCGTCAACCGCAGGCAGGAGACCTCGGCCGAAGAGGACTCGCTTGCTGAAAACCTGCGGCGCGCCGACCTGCACCCGCTCGACCAGTTTCGGGCCTTCAAGACGCTGAGCGATCAGGGCCTCGATCCGGAGGAGATTGGTGCCCGCTTCTTCGTATCGCCTGCGACGGTGAGGCAGCGCCTGCGGCTGGCATCGGTGTCTCCGAAACTTCTCGGTCTCTACGAGAAGGACGAAATCCGGCTCGATCAGATCATGGCATTTTCGATCTCGGACGATCATGCACGTCAGGAGCAGGTCTGGGAACGGATATCCGGCTCGCACATGCAGGAGCCCTACTGCATCAGGCGCTTGCTGACGGAGACCACGGTCCGGGCCGACGATCGCCGTGCCGTTTACGTCGGCGCCGAGGCTTATGAGGCGGCTGGCGGCGTCATCCTTCGCGACCTGTTCGAGCAGGATGCCGGCGGCTGGTTCCAGGACGCCGCACTTCTTGAGCAGCTTGTCTTTGACAGACTGAAGGTTGACGCCGAGGCGATCCGCGCCGAAGGCTGGAACTGGGTCGAGGCGGCGATCAGCTTTCCCTATGGCCACACCTCCGGCATGCGGCGCATCTACGCCGAAGCGCAGGAACTGAGCGCCGAGGAGATCGAACGCTACGACGCGCTCAAGGCCGAATATGACATGCTGGATGCGGACTATGCCAAGGCGGAGGACGCCGACGAAGCAATCGAGGCGAAGCTCGACCAGCTGGGTGCTGAGCTCGATGCGATTGATGATCGTCCTCAAAGCTACGATCCCGCTCAGAAGGCCATCGCCGGTGTGTTCGTTACGCTTGCCGCGGATGGCAAGCTCCAGGCCGACGCCGGTTTCGTGCGGTCCGAGGACGAGCCGCGGACCGAAACCGGCGACGTCGATGAGGGTGAGGAAGAGGGCGCCGACGCCGGAACCCGATCCAATGGCGAAGACGATGGCGATGGTGTTGTCGTCAACGGCAAGCCGGTGAACGACACCTCTGGCGACGACGGCGAAGACGATGGCATCAAGCCACTACCCGATCGGCTCGTCGTCGACCTGACCGCGCAGCGGACGCTGGCACTGCGCAACGCGCTCGCCGGAGACGTCGACGTCGCCTTCGTCGCCGCACTCCATGCCTTCGTCCTGCAGGTCTTTTATCGCTTCGCGCCGGACACGTGCCTGGAGATCAGCCTGAAGAGCGGCAGCTTCAGCCAGGTCGACGGTCTTGCCGAGACATCCTGGGCCAAGGAGATCTCCGAGCGGCACGAAGCCTGGGATCGCGATCTTCCCGATGAGGCGGAAGGCCTGTGGGACTTCGTTCTCGGCCTCGACGAAGCAAGCCGCAAGGCGCTGTTCGCGCACTGCGTCTCGCTGACCCTCAATGCGGTGGTCGAACCCTGGAACAGGCGACCGAAGGCGCTCGAGCATGCAGACGTGCTTGGCCGCTCGCTCCAGTTCGACATGGTCGACGCCGGCTGGACGCCTACAGTCGAGTTCCTCGGGCGGCTCACCAAGGCGCGGATTCTACAGGCTGTCCGTGAAGCTCGTGGCGCAGACTCCGCGCAGCTGATCGACCACATGAAGAAGGACATCATGGCCCGTGAAGCCGCCCGTCTTCTCGAAGGATCGAACTGGCTGCCCGAGCCGCTGCGCCTTGAGGTCGATGAAGTGGCTACCGATGCTGGTGACGCGGTCGCCGGCGACATGTCGGACGAGGCAGCTCTCGACGGCGATGTCGCCGAGCTGCCGGCCTTCCTCGCCGACGATGCGGATTCGTCCTCCGATGAGCCGGTAACCAGCGACGGCGACGAGGCGGACCACCTCCAGGCCGCTGAATAATCGGCGTCGCTCGCACCAGGCCCGGCACTCCCGCCGGGCCTATTTTCGTTTTCCGACTTGGAGAAATCCGCATGTCCGCACATATCGTGTACGAATCCGCTCCTCTGGGGAGCGTTATCCGGTACAGCGACGGCACCGCGAAACCGCCGGCTCGCTTTACCAAGAAACTCGCCGCCTGGGAGAGCCGCAGCGGCGTTGGTCGCCTGGTCAGGAAGGAACCGCCGCGCGAGCGCGCGACCTATAGCTCGCCGGCCTACTTCACCCTGCATGAGGGCGATTTCGGGCAGGGCGGCATCATTGTCGTCTCGGTCAGGCGCACATGGTCCGTCGAAAGCGCCCTGCGTTTCGAGATCGTCGAGCGTCCCACGATCGGCATGATCCGCGTCCTGCAGCAACTCGGCGACAGCCCGGAGCTGCTCTATCTCGCCAAAGATCGCGAGGCGGCCGAACGCTGGCTCGCCAGCAATTCGTATAGCCGAGCCTATCTCGAGGAGGTCTCCGCCGATCAGGTCGGCGCCGACGTCATCGAGGGCCGCGCGGCCGCCTGACTGTTTCTCCATTTAACCCACCCGACCACGGGCCCGGGATCGCGCGAGCGATCGCGGGCCTGTTCCATTTCATGGAGATCGACATGTTCGACTGGAACAGAAGCTGCTCCTATGACGAGCAGCAGAAGAGACGTTTTCACCCGACAGCCCGCTCACGGCTGAAGAAACTCGCCGCCGAACTTGCCCTGCCGCGGGGAAGCTTTGACCTGCGCTCGAACAAGGCGGGCATAGCCGTTTCCGGTGAAATTACCCTGCACCATGACCGTGCCTACATCCAGGTCGGCCCGTTCGGGCTGTCCTCAGGCCACGGTATCCTGATCCGGACCTGCAAGGGGCGCATAGACTATACCGGCGGAGCCAATCACTTCGTCGCGCTCGACATGCTCGACGACATTCCGCCGCTCGCCGCCGCCGTCCGCGCCATCACTGGGGTTGGTCGAGACGGTTCGCGTTCCTCCGAACGGCGCGCCGCCTGAACCCTGCAAAAACCATCACCGCCGGTGCACGCACCGGCCGCAGGGTCGGCCAGTCGACAGCCACAACACCACCAAACAGTTGCGACGACGCGGTTCATGCCGCGCCTGGCCGACCCGCGTTTAGGAGAACCCCATGACCGCACATCCACCCTTCAGGAAGGTGCTCGACGGCGTCGCCACCCGCGAGCAGATGTTCCAACTGTTCAGCCGACACAAAGAACTCCCGACATCGATCCGCTTTCCGGCACTCCCTATTCAGGCGAGTGGTTCCGGATCACCGCGTCAGAATATCACTTCATGCTCGATTTGCTGCCGCCGCTCTTCATGCGCACCGGCATGTTCAGCATGTCGGAGTTCAAGGCCGGCAACGTGACCAGCGTATTCTTCGCGATCCGGATCCGGGGCCGCGAACCTGCGCATTTCACGGTATTTGAGGCCAGAACTGACGAGGTGCTCGTAGTCAAGCGAGCCACGTATCAGGGTCAGACTTCAACTCGGATGGTCCTGGTCACCTGATCACCGTGGGCAATCGCCCATAGCGAGACCGTGTGGCCGACGGTTCGACTATATGATCGACCAGTCGCCGAACAAAATTTCGGATCAGGACCTGCCGCGCGGGATGCATCCGGCATTGCGTAAGGCGCCGATGAAGAGGATGGCCGGGCCGGCGATACTCGTCCTGGCCTGCATCGGTAGCGGCAGAGCGTTCCAGTCCTCCAAAGGAGCGATAAAGCTGGAGAAAGTGCCATTGACCATGCAATGGCTGATCGCCAAGCCCTGCTTGTCCAGTGCCAGAATGCCTGCCTGGTTGCTTGGATATCGGATGGCGGCGATCCGCTGCATTTCCAAGTCGCCATCGATGCGCAAATCAAAAAGCAGGACACCGTGGCTTCTGTTGGCAATTTCTGCGACTTTTTCCGTGAAACCAAGAGAAAGCGCACGAACGCTTTCGACCGCCATCCCGAAAACAATCGCGTCCAGCTCATCCGCCGCCATGAGAAGATTTGCTCCCAAGAAAATCAGGATTGCAATCGATGCAGTCGGTTGTGCACAGTCATCGGATGCGGACGGCTGTTAGTCCTTGTCCGTTTGCCCGGCGGCAACGAATGACGGCGTAGGCGGCGCTCGATGCAGGGAGGGGTTCTTTACCGAAGCTGGAGCATGCGAGCCTCGTCAGCATGTCGAAATTTGTCAGCTGCCGGTGGATCGAGCGAAGTGGCGCCTGTGGATGGCGGGCATGGATACGCTCTGAAGGTCGCGTCAAATGAGACCTCGGCTCGCAATAGACTGTTTGCGTCCCGGTGATCGAGCCAGTCCCCGAGATCAGTGAAACCTCGCTTGCTCGTCGCGGGCCTTCTCCGATAAAGCTCGGCAAGAGCGATAAGATGCCTTGGCGTAGGATACTCGCCGACGCGAAACAGCGACTTGGCTTGCAAGTCGTCCTCACATCAAGGAAGGGACTATGAAGCGCCAGATCCGGCCATTTATCGTGGAAGTCAAACAGAAGCGCGGCAAGCAAAAGCCAAGCCAGTCGATCTGGGGTGGTCTCGACCTGCCCAAAATTGTCACCGAGATGACGCAGCTGTCTGATGGTGCTCAGCTGCCAGGTTCTGAGCTCATTGACTCCAGTATAAGACCCATCGATGCTGAAGACGGTGACAATCCACAAGCGGAGCATATCATGGCCGATTCTCAGGAAGCTCAAACTGTTCAGACAACAGTAGCACCAGCCAAAGTGGAAGCCCCTGAAGCGAAGAAGAAAGTTCCGCGAGCAAAGAAAGCGAAGGCAGAGCTCGCCAAGCCGACCCGCAAAAACGGGGCGAGACCAGGGCCCCAGGCGGCCGAACCTGCGGTGGCGGTGCGGACCGCCCGGAAGACCTATTCTGAGAAGGAACGCGCCCAGAAGCTTGCCCAGATCGAGAAGTCGATCGCTGGGGGTGCGACCAGCAAGAGTGCGGTCAGCCAAGCCGGCATTTCGGAGCAGACCTATTATCAGTGGAAGAAGGTTGCAGCGCCAGCCGCAGATAGCGGCGATCTGAAGGACCTGCTCGCGCTCGAGGAAGAAAACAAGCGCCTTAAGAACCTGCTTGCTGACCGTCTGCGCAAGGAAAATGCCGAGCTCAAGAAGAAGCTGGGCCTGGGGTAAGACATACTGAGCCTCGTCGGAAATTCCGCCGACACTCAAGGCGGTAGCGGCGGCATATCGCCTTCGCCCACCCGCCACACCCAGGAGCCGATCTCAGGTCGCGCGGCGATCATTTCGTTGAGCGACGCTTCGTAGTTCTCGTCCGCACCGGTAGGGACGACAAAGAGTGCTATCGGCTCGTCCCTGGTCTGGAGCAACGCATTGGCGATCGGCTGCTCGGGTTGCAGGTCAAAGCGCAATCCCTTCACGCTCTTCTCGCGAAGGCGGGCGAGCCCATCGACGAGCCTTTTCTCCGGGACCGTCTCATAGGGAATCCAGTTCTCGGACACCACCATCAAGGCGACCTCCTCGACAATGGCGAGGCCGGCCGGGTTCAGTCCGAACGTCGCGATCGTCATGAGATGCGAGCTGGAATCCGCTGCCCACAGGGACAATTCTTTCTCAAAACGCGCCTGCAAGCGGCGATGCAATGCATCGTCGATCATGAAGGGAAAACCGGGCAAATGCCTGATGACGAGTTTCTGACTGGATCGGGCGGGCACGATCTCTTTCACCTCGCCGACCAGAACCAGCAGCTTTCGTGGGCCGGATTTCGGCGGGAGCTCCATGCCGAGAACCGCGTTGCGACGATGTTCGATCGCTTCCTTGTTCTCGGCGCGAAACGGCTCGGGCACGAACAGGATATCCGCGAGCGGTCCGCCCCTCACCGTCATTTGCCCGGCAGCCTCGAGCAGATGCCAGCGGACATTCCACCAATGCCGCTTGCCAGCCCATCGGGATGTCCAGACCGTCAATTCAGCCTCGTGCCACAGATAATGAAGGAGGCCACGCAGGGACATCCTCCTAGGATCGGCGGTTACGCTGGCGGAACTTTGGCCAGCAGGCACGGATGCTGCCCGGCTCCCCGTCTTCGACAGGCTGAAATTGAGTTTCAAAGCCGCCATGCCGCTTTGCGGATCGAGCTTTATCGCGCTGCCCATCAAGGCGCCCAGGCCGGACAGTTCGTAAGGCGATTCATATGAATCACAGGATGGATCATGCCCGCTGCCGCTGAGCGGCATTCGCTTGATCAGATGAAGGTCGCCGATGCGGGCGATGTACATCGGGCAGCCCGGCTCGCGGCACAGGCATAGCGGACGTTCGGCGCGCGCATAGGCGTTCGCCAGTGCCGCCTGCAGGTCGGACGCCCCTTCCTCGTAGACCTCACTGCCAATTCTGAACCGTCGCACCTCCACAGCTCCAGGTCGCCGCCGCATCCCTGTCCGGGCATTCAAGTCATGGCTTTGCGCAGAGCGCAACCCCTTTGGTGCAACGGCGCCAGAGGAAGAGGGGAGCCGGGAGAAGTGCGGCCCGGCTGGCGCGGAGAGAGTGCCGGCGCGGGCGCCACTCCCGTCTCGCGAAGGACATCTCCATGAACATTGTTTCGACCACATCCGCCGTTGCCCGGACGGCCGCGCCCCTCGCCGCGCCGGCACAAAACGCCATCGACACCGCCCAGGCGATCCATCAGGCGGGAATGCTGCTTCTGCCTTTCCTCGAGCAGGGCAAGCCTGTCACCACCGCCGCGCTGAGCACCGCCATGACGACAAGTTGTGGCGGCAGCGATGCGCAAGGGTTCTGGGTCTGGAAGGACGCCTATGAGGCGCTCGAAGTCGCCCAGGTGCTGTTTCTGCGCCAGTTCGGCCCCGCAATCCTGTCCCGGTCCACCACGCCGCAGGCAACGCTGGCGATGATGAAGCGCATCGCCGAACTTCTTCCCACCCATACGCGACGCTCCGACGAGAGCCAGGCCATGCAGCAGCTCTCGACGCCCTTGCCGCTGGCCTTCGTCACGGCGCACGCCGCGGCGATCGCATCTTGCGACCTCGTTCTCGAACCGTCGGCCGGAACCGGCCTGCTTGCCATCCACGCCGACATCGCCCGGGCCCGACTAGCGCTCAACGAGCTTGCCGCGACGCGGGCCGATCTCGTCGGCCTGCTGTTTCCAAGGTGCCCCATCTCGCGGCACGACGGCGCCCATATCGACGATCATCTCGACGCGGCCATGGAGCCATCCGTCGTGCTGATGAATCCGCCTTTCAGCGTCGGCGCCTATGTCGACGGACATGTCGCCGATGCGGCATGGCGGCACCTCTCTTCGGCGTTCGCACGCCTGCGTTCGGGCGGGCGCCTGGTCGCCATCACCGGCACCGGGCTGTCTCCGGAAAACCCCAAATGGCGGCCGGCCTTCGAACGCCTGCAGCAGCAGGGCACCGTCATTTTCACCGCAGCGATCGACGGCCGTGTTTACGCGCGCCACGGGACGACGGCCGAGACCCGCCTGACAATTATCGACAAGGTACCGGCCACCGACCAAATCGGCTTCATCCCATCCTCCGGCAAGGCCACGGATGTCGAAACGCTGCTCTCCTGGATCACGGATCTGCCGCCCCGGACACCGGGCGGCTTTCCGGACTCGATCGGTGCATTGTCCAGCGGCATCGTGCGCAATGCCGCCATGCACATGGGTCCCCGATCGGGAGCGAGAGCCGCACCCCTTGGTGTCGCAACGGCTGCTCCGAAGGCCATCCAATCGGTCCGCCCGATTGTGCGGGCGAAGCCCGCCCGCCAAGTCACGGCAAACAGCACGCCTGCTGTCCCCCTCGCCTATGAGCTGCACGACTGGATGCCGGAGGAGGGTGGCCGGCTCACCGATTCAATCTACGAACCCTATGCGCTCCAGTCGATTGACATTCCCCGCGCAAAGCCGCATCCGACGCCGCTCGTGCAGTCGGCCGCAATGGCCGCCGTCGCGCCGCCGAAGCCTTCCTATCGGCCGCTTCTTCCTGATGCCATCATCGACGAGGGCGCGCTGTCTGACGCCCAGCTCGAAAGCGTCATCTATGCGGGCGAGGCCCATTCCGGCCATCTCGCCGGCGCCTGGACAGTCGACGAGACCTGCGATGTCGTCTCGGCCGCGCCGCAGAACGCTGAGAATGCTGTCCGTTTCCGCCGTGGATGGTTTCTGGGTGACGGGACCGGTTGCGGCAAGGGGCGGCAGGTCGCCGGTGTCATCCTGGATAACTGGCTACAGGGTCGCCGACGCGCGATCTGGATTTCCAAGTCGGACAAATTGCTTGAAGACGCCCAGCGCGATTGGGCTGCACTTGGCCAGGAAAAACTCCTCGTGCAGCCACTCTCGCGTTATCGGCAGGGCACACCGATCCGCCTTGCCGAGGGCATCCTGTTCACGACCTACGCAACCCTGCGCTCGCAGGAACGGGAGGGCAAGAAATCCCGGATCGCCCAGATCCTCGACTGGGTCGGACAAGAGGCGGGAAGGGCCGATAGCCAGACGGGGATTGGAGAAAACCCGTCGGGGGCAAAAAAGATCTTTCGATGGCGTCATCGTCTTCGACGAGGCCCACGCCATGGCCAATGCCGCTGGCGGCAAAAGCGAGCGTGGCGACGTCGCCCCGTCGCAGCAGGGCAGGGCGGGACTGCGGCTGCAGCACGCGCTGCCCGATGCCCGCGTCGTCTATGTCTCGGCCACCGGCGCGACCGCCGTCGAGAACCTCGCCTATGCGCAGCGCCTCGGCATCTGGGGCAGCGAGGATTTTCCATTCGCCAACCGCGCCGAGTTCGTCGCCGCGATCGAGGACGGCGGTGTCGCGGCGATGGAAGTGCTCGCCCGCGATCTCAAGTCGCTCGGTCTCTATGTGGGCCGTTCGCTCTCCTATGAAGGGGTCGAATACGACTTGCTCGAGCATGAGCTGAGCGACGAACAGACCCGCATCTACAATGCCTATGCGGATGCGTTCCAGGTCATCCACAACAACCTGACTGCCGCCCTTGAGGCAGCCAACATTACTAGCGAAACCAGTACGCTGAATCGCAACGCCAAGTCGGCGGCGCGCTCGGCCTTCGAGAGCACCAAGCAGCGCTTCTTTAGTCATCTCATCACCTCGATGATGACGCCGACCCTGATCCGCGCGATCGAGCAGGACCTCGCCGACGGTCATTCGGCGGTCGTGCAGATCGTCTCGACCGGCGAAGCGCTGATGGAACGGCGGCTTGCCGAGATCCCGACCGAGGAATGGTCGGACTTGCATGTCGATGTGACGCCGCGCGAGTATGTAGGCGGATACTTGATGCATTCCTTCCCCACCCAGTTGTTCGAGGAATATTCGGACGCGGAGGGCAACGTCCTTTCGCGGCCTGTCCACGACGAAGATGGCAACCCGGTTCAATGCCGCGAGGCCGTTCGCATGCGCGACGAGATGATCGAGAGGCTCGCGTCGCTTCCGCCGGTCGGCAGCGCGCTCGACCAGATCATCCATCACTTTGGGACCGACACCGTCGCCGAGGTGACCGGCCGCTCGCGGCGCATCGTGAAGAAGACCGGCCGCGACGGCATCGACCGGCTGGCCGTGGAAAACCGCCCTGGCTCGGCCAATCTCGCCGAGACCCAGAGCTTTATGGACGACGACAAGAGCGTGCTGATCTTTTCGGACGCCGGCGGCACCGGCCGCTCCTATCATGCCGATCTTGGGGTGAAGAACCAGAGGCTGCGCAAACACTATCTGCTCGAGGCCGGCTGGCGCGCAGACAACGCCATCCAGGGTCTCGGACGAACCCACCGCACCAATCAGAGACAACCGCCGCTGTTCCGGCCCATGGCCGCGAATGTGAAGGCCGGCAAGCGCTTCCTGTCGACGATCGCACGACGGCTCGACACGCTGGGCGCGATCACGCGCGGCCAGCGCCAGACCGGCGGGGCAGGGCTGTTCCGTGCCCAGGACAATCTCGAGAGCCCCTATGCCCGCGCAGCGCTGCGGCAGTTCTATCGTCTGCTGCACCAGGGCAAGATCGAGGGCTGCTCGCTCACGACTTTCGAGATCGTGACTGGGCTGTCGCTGACGACTGATGAAGGCGGTCTGCGTGACGAGCTGCCGCCGATCACGACCTGGCTGAACCGCTTGTTGGCCTTGCGCATCGAGACCCAGAACCTTTTGTTCGAGGTATTCGAGCAGCTGATGGCGGGAAGAATAGAAGGCGCCATCGCCGCCGGCAATTATGACAAGGGCCTGGAGACCATCACGGCGGAGAGCATCGTCGTCACCGATCGCCGCACCGTCTACACGCATCCGGTCTCGGGCGCGCAGTCGCATGTGCTGACCGTCGCGCGCAAGGACCGTGTTCGGCCCCTCGGGCTCATTGATGCGCTGGCCATTGCCCGCGTGGAGCCACAATCGGTCCTGCTCGTCAACGCGCGGTCAAACCGCACGGCGATCCAGCTTCCGACCGCGAGCCTTATGCTTGACGATGGAAGTATTGAGCATCGCGTGCGGCTGCTTCGTCCGACGGACGAGGTGCGCTTCGGTCTCGACGCCCTTGCCGAAACCTTCTGGCAGCCGGGCGACCGCAAACTGTTCTGCGAGCTGTGGCAGGCAGAAGTCGCCGCTATCCCGGAGTTCACCACCAGCACCTTTCACATCGTGACGGGTCTGCTGTTGCCGATCTGGCGTCGGCTGCCGGACGACGACTGTCGAGTCTATCGAATCCAGACCGATGCCGGGGAGCGCATCATCGGCCGCCACATCGCGCCGACGCTTGTCGCGACCATGTTCCGCAATCTGGGGCTCGGCAACGTGCCGACGCTCGCACCGGACGACGCATGGACCGGGCTTGTCGACGGACGGATCGGACTGCAACTCGCCGATGGCCTGATCCTGCGCCGCAGCCGCGTCATGAACGACTACCGTGTCGAATTGATCGGCTGCACCGACGCGATGGTCCCCCGGCTGAAGGCGCTGGGGCTGATCTCCGAGATCATCTCCTGGAAGCTGCGGCTGTTCATCCCGACGACCGCGCAAGGGTCCGCCATCTTCACCGCGCTCCTCGACCGCCATTCGCTGGTTGGCGTCACCGACCGTACCTCGGCGGCATGAGGGGAGGCGATCATGACCGGCTCGGCCTCCGAGCTGGCACGCCGCCTTGGCGATCATGCCGAGGCGGTGTGCCGCGAATATCTCCCCAACGGCCATCGCTCCGGCAACTACTGGATGGTCGGCGATGTCCGCAACACGCGCGGCCGCTCCATGCATGTTCGGCTCAAGACCAGTACCAAGGGCCCTGCGGGTAAGTGGGTCGATGAGGCGACCTCCGAATTTGGCGATCTGCTCGATGTCATCCGCGAAAGCTGTGGTCTGGTCGACTTCCGCGAAGTCGCGGATGAAGCACGTCGCTTCCTCTCCATGCCGCTGCCACCGCCCCAGCTCCCTGGCGCGCAGCGCCAGCCAGCCGCGAAACGCGGCTCCCCTGAGGCCGCGCGGCGCCTGTTCGGCATGTCCCAGCCGATCGTCGGCACGCTGGCGGAACGCTATCTTGCCGGTCGCGGTATTCTGCTCTCCACGCGTGAGCGTGCCCTGCGTTTCCATCCCGGCTGCTACTACAGGGATCTCGTGACGGGCGAGACGCAGACCCTGCCTGCCCTGATTGCCGCTTTGACCAACCTCAACGGGCAGATCACCGGCCTACAACGCACCTGGCTTGATCCTTTGGGTCAGGGCAAGGCGCAACTCGCGGATCCACGCCGCTCGCTGGGGGATCTCCTTGGCAACGGCATCTGGCTAGGCCACCAGCCCGGTGCGCCCGTCCCGGTCATGGCCGCCGGCGAGGGCTTCGAGACGATGGCTTCGCTTAAGGTGGTGATGCCGGTGCTGCCGGTGGCGGCCGCCACCTCGGCCAATCACCTCGCCGGCCTGACGCTCCCGCCCGGCTGCCGTCGCCTCTACATCGCAGCCGACGCCGACGCCGCCGGCCGGCACGGCATCGAACGTCTCAGCCAACGCGCAGGCGAGGCCGGGATCCTCGCCTTGGTGTTGCGGCCGCAGCTCGGCGATTTTAACGACGATCTGCGCCATTTCGGCCCGGCCCATCTCGCGGCATGGCTCAGCGATCAGCTCGTTCCGGAGGATGTCCGTCTCTTCCTGCCGCCCGGATGAACGGCCAGAGCCGGCAGGCGGGCAGGGGTGGCGTCGCTGGATAGCCTGCAGGCATGGCGGCGGTCCGCCGGGAGAGGCCGCGCCCGCGGCCTGCCCGAGAGGCGACCCCTGCCACCCCCCGGTCACGGCCGCAACGGCTGCGCCGTCCTCCGCTCGCGCTCCGGCCTTCGGTGCGGCCGCGCCCGGGGCGCGGCCGGGATGCGCTGTCAGGCCGCGAAGGGCGCGGCCACAACCGATGGAGACACGCCATGACCTACGATCTTCCTTTCGACGACGCCTACGAGCCCTACCACGCCTCCTCGCCGACCGATCGCGTCATCCTCGAACTGCAGATGTACGGCCATCGCCCGCATCAGGACGAACCTGATCCTCGGCCGCTTCCCGACGACGAAGTGATCCGGACCGGCCTCGCCGGCATCGTCGAGAGCTTCGCCGGTATGCTTGGCGACACCAGGCTCGAACCCGATCTCGACGACCTGCTCTGGTCGTTCGCAAACGTCTTCCACCGCGCCGCCGAGCGCGTCGCCCGCAGCCTCGACCGCAACGAGCAGGCCCAGCGCTCGAGCCAGCAGGAGCAGGACGGCTCGGAGGTGAAGTCCGTCGAGCTGGAGCGGCTGACTGCGGAAGGCATCACCTATATCGAGCGCCGCAACGTGCTCGAAATCATGCGCGACGAGACTGCCGACCTCTACGAGGCACAAACCGGATCGGCATGGCGGCCGCGCACCGGCTCCAAGGTCAGCCACCAGGCGATGACCGCGTCGGTGATCGACAGCCGCGACTTCCTCGCCGCCCGCCGCCACGCCGAAACCGAGGTGCTCGTTCCGGCCGGCACCAAGATCGCCTTCGCCGGCGGCCTCGACTGCAACGATCACGACCGGATCTGGGACGCGCTCGACAAGGCCCGCGAGAAGCATCCCGACATGGTCCTGCTCCACGGGGGCAGCCCGCGCGGCGCAGAACGCATCGCCGCCTGCTGGGCCGAGAACCGGAAGGTCACCCAGATCGCCTTCAAGCCGGATTGGAGCCGGCACGCTAAGGCGGCTCCGTTCCGCCGCAACGACCAGCTTCTCTCGGTGGTGCCCTACGGCCTGATCGTCTTTCCCGGCTCCGGCATCACCGAGAACCTTGCCGACAAGGCCCGTCGGCTCGGCATCCCCCTCTGGCGGTTCGCGGAGGGCGGCGCGTGAGCGCCGTTTTCTTGCAAATCAAGAAAATCTGGATTATATGGAGATCGATAAGGAGTCCAGCCATGCGTCAGTTCACGACGGGGGATCTCAACAAGCAGGTTGGCGACGTCACCGACGTTGCCAGCCGCGAACCCGTTATTCTCACCAAGCACCGCAAACCCCGGTTCGTGTTGATGAGTTACGAGCACTACGAACGGATGCGCATCGGCGGCGATCCCCGCCGCGCATACCATGTCTCCGAGATGCCGGAGGAACACACGGAACTCTTCGCCGCCGAGATCGATCGACTGGCGCGCGGGGATGGATACGATGATGAGCGGTAGATTTCTGCCCGGTCAGGTGATCTCCTACCCGTATCTTTGGGCATGGCAACACGAGCGCGGCGAAACAGAAGGCCGCAAGAGCCGGCCGACCTGCGTGGTCATTGCTGTGCGCGGCGCAAGAGACGGCCTGACCCATCTCGCGCTCCTGGCGATAACCACCCAGCCACCGCCCGGCGATCGGGTCGGTTTGGAAGTCTCCGCTATCGAGTGCCGCCGCGCCGGTCTGACCGATCTCAAACGCTGCTGGATCGTGGTTGACGAATACAACTCCGATATTGCCGAACGCTCGTGGTACATCGAATCCGACGGTAAGCCCCTCGGTCGTTTCAGCAAGGCATTCATGATGAAGATCGCAGGCGCCTTTATCGAAGCGCGCAGCGAGGGCCGCCGCGTCAGCCGGCTGGATTGACGTTCTCTTTTCGCGGCAGGGAGCATACCTCGGATCGGATCAGTCCGCCGTTTCCGCATGCCTGTACGCCGGTCGCAGGAACAGGAATGGCTTCGTCACGCAAATCCGGTGTCATGCTGGATTGCACCGACATATGTCCATTCCAGCACAGGAACGCACCATGGCCGCCGCCGCAAATAGGAAGATATCCGTTTCGATGCGGTTTCGTAGCGATGATCTCACCATCATCGACCGCGGCGCGGAACTGCTTGGCCTGTCGCGCACCGAGTTCATGCGCCGCGCAGCACTCCATGAGGCGCAGGCGACCATCCTCAACGAAACCATCATCCGCGTGTCCCCCGAAGCCTGTGACGCCTTCATGCAGGCGATCTCAGCCCCGGCCGCTGCGCCCCCGCCGAAGGCGACCGAGCGGCTGCGTCGGCCCCCGCCCTGGAACCGCTAGGTGGCGCTTTCAGGCATCGAACTCCTCGATGACGCACACCGCCTCGACAGCTTCGATTGCGGCAAGCCGGCGCTCAACGCTTGGCTGGCCGGCTTCGCGCGAACGAACCAGGCCCGCGGGTTTACCCGCGTCCTGGTCATTCACGACGAGCGAACAGTCGTCGGCTATTACGGCCTCGCGCCGGGCGTGATCCAGCCAAACAGCGCACCGCGCGCCATCCGCACCGGACGGCCGCCCGATCCGATCCCCTGCCTGCTGATTGGACAACTCGCCGTCGACCATCGCTATGCCGGACAAGACATCGGCAGCGGCCTGGTCAAGGACGCGCTGCATCGCTGCGTCGCCGGCGCCGACATCGTCGGCGGCCGCGCGGTGGTGGTGCGGGCGATCGACGCCGAGGCCGAGCGCTACTGGCAGAGCTGGGGCTTGATTCCCGCGCTGGACAATCCGTCGGTGCTCATGCGCTCAATGCCGGACGTGAGCCTCTGGCTGGTTTTTCTTCCGCACTCATGATCGCAATTGCCGCATGTTGACTCTACAACACGGGTATCGCCCTCCGACCAGAGTCGAGATTGTCAGGGCTATGTTGCGTCATCGCCACAAGCTCCGGAAAGGGCACCCTCCTGCGAAGTCGCAACCTGCTCTTCAGGCAAGTTTGCTGTCGGGCGATCCATTCATATCCTATTCGGGAATGTCCGGTACGCCCCCATAGTCGAGATGGGGCAAGCCAGTGTAGGGGCGCGTTGAGGGCGTGTAGCGCTCGGCCGGGCAGTCCATGTCGAGCGCCTGGTGCGGGCGTTCTGAGTTGAACTCGTTGATGAAGTCGTCGAACCTGGCCTGCTGTTGGAGGAAATTGGCGCCGGCCGGTTTGGTGGTCTCCTTCTTCAGGGTGAGGTGCATACGCTCATGGCGTCCGTTCTGCTGCGGGCAGCCTGGCTTGATGCGCTCGATATCGATGCCCAGGCGCAGCCACCAGACCGACAGCTTGCTGAGATTGAACAGCGCGTTGGGACTGGCGAAGGGAACATCCAGACTCCAATCGCACGTCGGCCCGTACCACATGGCCGACGTGCTTTCGCGGGAAGCAGTGAGACGAATGAAGCGATCGGTGTTGACGACGATAGCCCGGCCGATTTGCTAATCAGGCATGACCGTTTCAAAGAACCATAGCACCGATCCCGGCAAAATTTACCGGCCACAGCCGAAAAGCGCCGCCACGCTCATTCCAACGACGAAGTCTTGGTTTAAGGCGAGGTACTCTCTTAGCTGATCGCGATTTGCTACCCCAGCGGGAGGTAGGGGCACCACGATGTTCACCACAGCCGCTTCATCGATGATTGCCTTAGTTGGTCGATCAAGAATGTCATTAAACGCTGCAGTCAGGGAAAATGCGTCCATGGTTCCTATGTTTCCTGTACTGTCAGGCAAGACGCGGAACCATTCTGCGATGATCGCCTGCGCAATTTCGGTTTGCTGTCTATTGCGTTTGGCCTTTGCTCGCGCCATAGAATTCTCCGTTCATAGGAACCAGTCCAAACTAGCAGGCTTCTGACAAACTCGAAACACCTATACGGCCCCCCACGGGAGATGGTCAAATGCGGTGCATTCCAGCGGTACTTCTTGCATCAATGGCGTGGGTAAATGTCCCATCCGCGAGCGCTCAGGACGCCATCCCAGGCGGCGTCATAGCGGAGTTCCAGCAAAAGGCTGACAACAGTTCCATCGTTTGGCTTCGAAGCGACAAAGATTATTCGACAACAGACATTGAAGCACTTGCGCGAAAAATTCTAGGGGATACTTATATCGCCGAGCAGGGAGGTGAGGAATTCCTTACTAAAAATGTCGGCAATTTCACCCTACTTCGAGCGTTTTCCCTGCCCGTATCTGCCGCGATAGCGAAAGCTCGTATAGCAGAGGGAAATCTATCTTCAGAGATAGCTGCGATTCATTCTAATTCACTTGTGTACGGAATGGGATCCGAGTGCGGGGAAGAAGAAGACCAGAATTCAATCTCTAATTCAGAATCCCTTCCATTGAATATTCGGAGAGTTAATCCCAGTCCTACAAGCGTAGGTACGCTACAGAAAATAGTCTGGATTGTCGACAGCGGTGTAGCTCCGGGCTCGGACATAGCAAGCGAACTAAACATCGTTGAGCAGCGGCTTTGCACCGTGAGTTGCATGCCGGAAGGCGTCACGGACTTGGTTGGGCATGGCACTATGATCGCAGGGATTATCGGTGCAAGGATTGGCAACAACAAGGAAATGATCGGAGTTGCGCCCGGAGTTAGAATTGTTGCCCTCAGAATTTTCACGACCTCGTATCCAGTCGACCTGCTGAGCAACGCGTTGGCGGCGCTACAGTATATCAACACCGTAGCAACGGCAGGTGACGTAGTAAATGTAAGTTTCGGATCATATTATAATCCGCTCAAGGTGCCTGGGGCAACCGCTGGGACATTCGATCTCAGCAACGAATCGAAAACTGAGGGGCTACTGCGGGAGCTTGCTAAAAATCGCATGCTGTTTATTTCACTCGCTGCCGGCAACACGGATGTTGTAGGCGGATCGGGATATGTGCAGACGATCTCGCCGGCGCGGGCTGGCGGATATCGCGATCCACCGACCGGCACTCCCACCGGAGCGGTGCTCACAGTGTCGGCTGTGCGCAGCAGAAACCAGGCGAACTGGAAAGACACCTTCTGGAAGTTTTCCGCATATGGGAACGGTGATATAAATTCTGCTAACGGTCTACAGTTGGGACCGCCTGATTTCGCGGCGCCAGGCGTCCGAATTAGGTCCCTGTGGCCGGGCAGTACCGCTAATCCAAACGGCCAAACCAATGTCTGTTCAGGAACGTCATTTTCTGCTGCGCATGTTTCGGGACTGCTTGTGTATGGAATGCCATCGACCGACAAACGAGCGCTGTGGGATCCATCGGCCCTAATTCCAGGAAAATCCCCTGGCAGTGAGGTTCAGGCTGACTATGAGACAGGCAAGCAGGATCCGATCGCCAAGAAGCCCTAAGCATTTCGCGATATCTTCTCACTGGATGACAACGTGACGTGGACCTGCTGTTGGCATAGGGGGCACAGCGCGGCTTGGCCGCCATTTTGAGGCAGCAACCCGTTGTCTATCGAGCATTGCAGGGTCGACCGCACATTCGCAACAAATGAACAGTCTTCGCCCCACGAGAACCGTTCGGGAGTTGTGCCTTTCCTGAGCGGGGAATCGGGACTGATGCCCGGGAACGCGGCCGCTGACTCCGGCCCAAAATGATGCAGGACAATGCCTATGCACCCCAAGCTTCGCAAAAGGCTAGCCATCAGGTGTCTGCGGCTAATCATTGGGATTCTCCCAGTTCGCACTGACTATGCTACCGCCGCGCTACACTACTGTCGAGGGTGGACACGCAAGCATGTCTGACCTTGCCCCTCTGATCTAATCCGGTTTGAAGTTCGTTCTGGCCCATCGAGAGGACCAGGACATGAAACGTAGCCGCTTCTCTGAAGAGTAGATCATCGGAATTTTGAAGGAACATGAGGCCGGGGTATCGGTTGCCGATCTGTGCCGCAAGCACGGGGTCAGCGACCCCTCGATTTACAACTGGAAGGCCCGCTTCGGCGGGATGGATGTCTCCGAGGCTCGGCGACTGAAGGCTCTGGAGGACGAGAACACGCGGCTGAAGCGGCTTCTGGCCGACGCCATGCTCGACAATGCCGCGTTGAAGGATCTTGTGGGAAAGAAATGGTGACGCCCGCGGCCAAGCGGAAAGCTGTCGCTCGCCTGAAGGAAGGCTTCGGGATGAGCGAACGGCGGGCGGGTAAAGCCATCGGCTGTTGCCGCATGACGGTTCGCTACGAGACCAGCAGGCCGGACGACCGCGAGCTTCGCGAGCGGATGAAGGCGATCGCGCAGGAGCGTCGCCGGTTCGGCTACCGGCGTCTTTTCGTGATGCTGAGGCGGGAGGGCCTGGTCGTGAACCACAAGAAGCTGTTCCGGCTCTATCGGGAGGAGAAGCTCGCGGTTCGCCGCCGTGGCGGCCGCAAACGGGCGATCGGGACCAGGGCGCCGATGGTGGTGCCGCTGAGGCCCGACGAGCGCTGGTCGCTCGACTTCGTATCGGACCAGCTCACAGACGGGCGCCGCTTCCGCATCCTGGCCGTCGTCGACGACTGCACGAGAGAGTGCCTGGCACTCATCGTTGATACGTCTCTCTCGGGCATGCGGGTTGCCCGCGAATTGGACCGGCTCATCACCGAGCGCGGCCGGCCGAGAATGATCGTCAGCGACAATGGCAGCGAGTTCACCTCGAACGCCATCCTCTCCTGGGCGGATCAGAACCGCGTCGAATGGCATTACATTGCGCCCGGCAAGCCGATGCAGACGGATGTTGTAGAATAGCCCGTTCTTCTCATTCGGCGGCTTTTTCCACAGCCTTCTGCCTTTCCGGCCTCGTTCGCCATCGGGAAGTCGCTGCTGAATAGGCAGCTTCCGCCTTCTCGACGCGGGATCGTTCTTCGGCGCGCTTGGCCGGGATGTTGTAGTCGAAGGCGGTGCCGCGTCTGGCATGGCTGGTCGGAAGGCCGGCACGCAGCTCGACCGATCTGAACTTGCGGGCGAGCAAGGCCGGCCGGGCCCAGATGTAGTCGGTATCCTTGCTCAGCATGTGCCAGATGATCATTGCAAGCTTGCGCGCAGTGGCGACGGCCGCGATGTGCTTCCCGCGGCGCGAGGCGATCCGCTTATAGAAGGCGCGAAGAGGTCCTGGCGATCGCACAGCCGCCCATGCCGCCTCGACCAGCATCCCCCGCGCATGGCCGCGGCCCTGCTTCGTGATGCGCCCGTGATAGGCTGGCCCCTCACCGGACTGCCGCACGCTCGGATTGAGGCCAAGATAGGCAACGAGCTTCTGTGGATCGCTGAAGCGCCGTATGTCGCCGATTGCCGCGGCAACGCTCGCAGCCACGGTGACGTCGAGGCCGGGCAACGTCATCAGGCGGCGGATTGTCGGATCCTGGAGGGCATGTACGGCGATATCCGCCTCGACCACCGTCAACGCCTCGTTGATCTGGTTAATCAAGCCGAGGTGGCGCTCGATGGCGGCGCGCTCATCCGCAGGCAATATTTGCCTCGTCAGCCATTTGCGCCCGCTGATCCCGACGAGGTTCCCATGCGGACACGGCGGGATCAGGTGGGCGTGGAGGATTGACTGGATCAGGTTCTTCAGCCGCGAACGCTGGCGAACCAGCTGTGTCCGCCTGGTGACCTGTCTTCGGAGGGCAAGGGTCCCCGGATCCGGAACCCAGACCTCCGGCAGAAAGCCCGAGGCGTAGAGCTTCGCAAGGACAGTGGCGTCGATCGTGTCAGTCTTCACCTTCGCGTGCGCGATCATGTGCACCTGCTTGGGATTGGCGATCACGATCCGATCGACGTAGGGCGACAGCACTTCAGCGACGGCAGCAGCATTGCCCGTGGCCTCGATCACCACATGATCATCGTGGGTGAGTTCCTTCCTGGCGAACTCCTCGAGCTTATTGCGCAGCATTTGAACGCGGCCGAGCTTGACGATCTTGCCATCAAGCAACGACACGACCTCGGCGGCTACGCGGTGTATGTCCATGCCGATAATACGCACGGTTCCCTCCATCGTTGGT
>NZ_JAMYRO010000046.1:0-31389 GCF_040321495.1 Mesorhizobium sp. M0408
TCGGCTGGGCTCTGAATGCTATGTCGAGTGTTCGGTACACGCTGGAAACGTCGTCACGTGCGCTGCAAATGAAGAACTCGCTGACTCAGGCCCAGATCCAAGCCATTGCCACGGAAAAATTACTGGATTTGGGATTGAAAGACGTCGACGTAACAATAGCAATCGACGCCCCCAGCGGCGGCTTTCGCATGGCACATCTGACCGCCAAATATGCGTTCGTGATCGAGTTCCCGTATTTCGACCGGTATCCGATTAATTATGCGACAACCGTCACGGTTCCGTTGATTGGAACATAAGGCTCGTTCTAGTCGGACGCCGCGGCCCACCACCCCGGACGTTCCTCTGCCAACCACCTTTGAGCCTCCTGATAGGATGGTGCCAGAGCGACCGTAAAACCGGCCTCGCGAAGTTTCACTTCCAGATCGGGCGCGAACATGCTCATCCTCAGCGACAAGGACCAGCGGCTTTTTCATATTCAGCAGCAGTGCACGTTTGTTGAACAACTGCCAGCCCGATGAGCCGAGTTAGACTTTGTGCGGCGCGGGCGGCTCAACGAACAAGTCGCTTTGCCAATCATTGAGTTCCAAGGGGCCGAACATAAACTTGGCAGGCTTTCAACATGGGAAAAGACATGTCCGCCCGCGAGCGACTGAAGGAGGGCAGGCCCAAGCCTTAGCCGATGAAACCGGCATTACGCAGGCGCAGGCGCGCGAGCAGATCGATGATCGGCACCGACCATGCATCATTGCGCGAGGCGTGAATACTGAAGAGCCGCGCGAGCCGGAAGTGAGCGGGCGTCGTAGAAATTACGAAGGAGCGAGCGCGTACCGATCAGTCCCAACATCGAGAGCACATAGACCAGGAGCAACGGAACCACGGATGGTTGGCTGTCGAGGGCGGCGTCCTCCTGTTCCTCGCCAAGATTGTGATCTCACGTAAGCGCTGTTCTCAGGCCACGGCCTTTAGCTCGGGCGCGCGGATGTAGGCCCAAGGCAGCAGGTCGTCGATCTGGCTGTTCGGATGGCTGTTGACGATCCTGGTGAGTACGTCGGCGAGGTAGCCGAGTGGCTCGACGCCATTGAGTTTGCAGGTCTCGATCAGCGACGCAATGACTGCCCAGTGTTCGGCGCCGCCGTCCGAGCCAGCGAAGAGCGCGTTCTTGCGGTTGAGCGCGATCGGGCGGATTGAGCGTTCGACGGTGTTGCTGTCGATCTCGATGCGGCCGTCGTCAAGGAAGCGTGTCAGGCCTTGCCAGCGCGAGAGCGTGTAGCGGATCGCCTCGGCGAGCTTGGTCTTCTGGCTGATCAGGCCGAGCTTTTCACGCAGCCAGGGTTCAAGATCGGCGACAATAGCGCGGCTATTTTCCTGACGCATCGCATGGCGTTCATCGGCCGATCGGCCGCGGATATCGTCCTCTATTCTGTAGAGGTCGGCGATCCGTCTCAGCGCTTCGCTGGCGATCGGCGCGGGCCCGGCTGCTGCCAGTTCATAGAAGCGCCGACGGACATGCGCCCAGCAGAATGCGAGCGTGACGCCGCTCTTGTCGGCCAGCGCACGATAGCCGCCATAGCCGTCGACCTGCAGGATTCCAGTGAAGCCTGCGAGATGAGCGATCGGACGCTCGGCCTTTCGGTCGGGTGCGTAGACATAGGCGACGCCCGGTGGGTCGGCTCCCTGCCATGGCCGATCGTCACGCGCATAGGCCCAGAGCTGCCCAGTCTTCGTCTTGCCGCGGCCGGGATCGAGCACCGGCGCCGTGGTTTCGTCAGCAAAGAGCTTCGGTGAAGTCTTCAGCTTGCCAAGCAGCCGCTCATGCACCGGACGCAGGTGCCAGGCGGCGCGGCCGACCCAGTCGGCGAGCGTGGAGCGATCGAGATTGATGCCTTGCCGAGCATAGATCTGCGCCTGACGATAGAGCGGCAGATGATCGGCATATTTTGAGACCAGCACCTGGGCGACCGTTGCCTCGGTCGGAAGACCACCCTCGATCAGCCGGGCCGGCGCCGACGCCTGAACCACCACGTCCTCGCAGGCGCGGCAGGCATATTTGGGCCGGCGCACGACGATCACACGCAGCTGCGCCGGAACGATGTCGAGCCGCTCGCTCACATCTTCGCCGATCCGATGCAGGCCATTGCGGCAGCACGGGCAGGCATGGTCCTCGATGTCGACGACCATCTCCGTGCGCGGCAGATGGAGTGGCCACGCGCCGCGGTTCGCCCGGCGCTTGGCGACACGCGCCTGACGTTCGCCAGGAGCAGTCTGTGCCTGCTCTTCATCACCGGCGGCCTCGATCTGTTCGGCCTCTTCGAGCCCCAGCAGCAACTGATCCTGGGGGAGCGTCTCGGCTCTTCGGCCGAAGCGATGACGCTGCAATTCCTTGATGATCTGGATGAGACGGGCGTTCTCGACATCGCGCGCCAGGACCATCGCCTTCAGCGCGTCGGGAAGCTGGTCAGCCGTCATCGCCATGAGCGGATCAGACCATATTCGCCGACAGCCCGCGACAGCGGAATCCAGACTGATTCACTTCGTCGCGGGTCAGCCCGCCTGAACCGGAACGCGGGTCCGGCGCGCCTCGTGGACTCGCCGCCAGTCCAGCCCCTCCAATAGCGCCGATAGTTGCGCGGCCGTCAGCCGCATCATGCCGTCATGCACTTTCGGCCAGCGGAACTCGCCGTCCTCCAGACGCTTGGCATAGAGGCAGACGCCGGTGCCGTCCCAGAAGATCAGCTTGATCCGGTCCGTCCGCTTCGCCCGGAAGACGTAGACGGCCCCGCTGAACGGATCGGCGCCCATCGTCTCTCGCACCAGCGCCGCCAGCCCCTCCGCGCCCTTGCGGAAGTCGACTGGCTTCGTCGCCACCATGACCTTGACCGCACCCGTCGGCCCGATCACGTCGTTGCCTTAAGTGCGCGGATTACCGCAGCCACCGTCTTGGTATCGGCGCCCCGGCCGACGCGCATGGCGACACCGTCGATCTCAAGCTCGATCACGCCGGCGTCGCGGACCGTCTTCTGCTTCCGTGGTCGTGCTGGGCGCTGCGCCACCGGTTCCGGCAAGGACGCTGCGACCACCGCAGGAACGAACAGGGATTCTAATGCCGTCGCCTCCGACGAGGGCTGACGCGTAGCTCGGCGCCAAGGCAAACAGTTGCTGCGGGGAAAGTGCATATCGGCGAGCTACAGCAGAAACCGTTTCACCAGCCTTGTAGCTCTCCGCAACGATCCGCGCCTTCTCCTCTGGAGGCCACTCGCGTCGCCGGCCGGAGCCCGTGAACACCTCGAACCGGCGCACCGGCTCCAAATCGTTCGACTTAAGCGTAAGCTCTGAAATCGTCATATGTCGAAGCCCTCAAAGGCTCCGAACATCGTCCTTCACGCCGATCCCCGAAAGGTGCCGTCGGAACATCGCTTACGATCTCACCTGGCTTCGTGACCATTATCGTCCAGCCCATTTTGCCGTCGGTCTCTCTCGAAATCCTTGTCGCCTATCTGCTCGGATCACCGGATCCCCGGGCAGGCGGCTCGGAAGCCAACCAGGACGATTGTGTCGCCATCGTTCTTGTCCATGGCGCCAACAGTGTTTTCTGCTTCACTTATGTTCCAAGTTTCTAATGCAAGATTTTGATAAGGGTGTCGCCCACAATCCGTGGCGGAATGTGGAAAGCCCGCGCCTCCGGAGCGAGGACGCGAGCTGCGATCTGACTCTGCGGAGGCACGGATGCTGAAGTCTAGCCAGAAGCGAGCCGAGAAGCCGCAATCGCCCGGTTAAAACCGAACCGAATATCGGCCCAGCAGCTCAACCGTGGAACCTTTCAAAGCCGCATGCCTTCTCCCTTCCTCATAGAAGGAGATGCGAAATGAGCCTTGATATAGGAAAGGTCGCCATAGCGTTGCTGGGCCTGCTTGCCTACAAGAATAGAGACAAGATTGGCGAGTTGATCGCTGGTAAAAAATCGACAGATCCCAACACTAGCGCTGGCTCCCCTGGCGGCCTCGGCGACATCCTGGACCGTCTCAGAAATGCGGGTGCGGGCGATCAGGTAGATTCTTGGGTAGGAAAAGGATCCAACCGGCCCGTTCAGCGCGACCAGGTTGAGAAAGCAATTGACCCGCAAACGTTGAGCGATTTGGCTGAGCAAACCGGATTGTCTAATGAAGAACTTCTCGACCGGCTCACGAGGGAACTGCCCGACGCGGTAGACAAGCTTACGCCCGACGGCCAGATGCCCGCGGGCAACGGTCCAAATCTCTTGGACGAGGTACCAGGAGCTGGTCGTACTTAGCGCCACTGCGACAAAGCAGGCTGAAAATAAAAGCCCGTATCCCTCAGGGGACGCCGGCTTCGGGAACCGACCTGGCAGCAATCGTGTGAGGGGAAGTTGGACCTTCACCGCGAGGCGGTGTTCCAAGGTCGATCACAAAAAGTCCCGCCGCACAGCCAGGACGGCGGGACCAATCGAGCGCCTTTGCACCAGGCGGGGGGATGCGGGTTGGGCTTGCCCGGTGCGCACGGACCGTTAGGAACCTTAGGCGTATCACCGACAATGCGTCCACCAACCGACGGTTGGAGCGACAAGGACAAATTCGGTCACCGGCAGGTCGGGTCATCCTGGGTGCTATCGCTCGCCACCAGACGGTACCGGATGGTTTCGGATATGGTCGTTAAAGTAGCGCCCCTTGGCGAAAGCGGCTTTGAATTCGGCAAAGGTTTTCGGCGGTACGGCCTCAAACTCGTGCAGTTTGCCGCTGACTACGAATCACACCGAGAGGATTTTACTGTCGGGATCGTATTCTGTTTTGCCTATCGAGGTGGAGGGCATGACGGCGGCTCGATCGAAAAGCAAATCAACGACCGGAGAGGCCGTCGCGTTTCTTATGACTGCAGCTATGGTAAGCCACCCAGCTCAATTCGGAGCGCTGCCGGCGAGAAGATGTGGATAGCGTTCGTCATCATCCGGCGGGCGCGCGCAAGATCGGCCCGACGTGGCGCGTCGGCGGGCGCAGTGGACCGGGTCGCCGCCCTATGCTCTTCGACGGGCCGATCAATGGTTTCCGGCTGTATGTCGAGAAGGTGCTCTTGCCCACCCTCAAGCCGGGCGACTCGTCCTCAACGACAATTCTTCACACGAGGACATGAGGGGCAAGGCCGTCCGGCACGCCCTCGGCAAAGCCGGCGCCAAGCTCTTCTTCCTGCCGGAAATACTCGCCAGACCTGAATCCGATCGAGATGCTCCTTGCCAGGCTCAAGCACCTGCTGAGAAAGGCCGCCAGATCCACCACCGACGCCGTCTGCAGCGCCATTGGCGAAATCCACGATGCTCTCAGATCAAAGGAATGCGCCAACTATTTCACCGAGGCCGAGTATGGGTGAAGGCCGAGTCAAGCACGCGAACTCAGTCCTCCCTGAATGCCCGACGGATTTGATCGTCCAAAGGTTTTACGAGGTAAGACAGCATTGTGCGGCTGCCCGTCGAGAAGAACACCTCGACAGGCATACCGGGCGACAAGGTCAGGCCCTTCAGCCTCGTAAGCTCTGCACGTGGCAGGCTGACACGCACAGTATAGAAGCTGGTGCCGCTTCGCTCATCGATGCTGAGATCGGGGGAGATTTCACTGACTACACCATTTAGCTCTGGCGTTGTCCGCTGGTTGAAGGCCGAAAGTCGCAAGGCTGCGCTCTGTCTTGGCATCAGCTGATCGATGTCCTGCGGAGCCACACGTGCTTCGACGGTCAGCTCGTCTGTCACAGGGACAATCTGCATGATGAGCTCTCCCGCAGATATGACACCACCGACCGTGTGAACGCCGAGCTGATGGACGACGCCAGTCTGTGGGCTGCGTATATCGATACGCTTGAGCTGATCCTCGGCCGAGACCTTTTGCTCGACCAACTCCGAGAGCTTTGCCTGGACGTCACGAAGCTCCGTTGCCACCTCGCTGCGCAAATCCTGGTCGATCTGAATGATCTGCAAGCGGATTTCGGATGTATGACCCTTCGATTGCGCCATGGACGCAGTCAGCTTCCCATGCTCGCCTTCAAGCCGGACTGCATCACGCTCAAGCGTCGTTATGCGATCGATTGAAACCAGCTTGCGTTCCCAGAGCTTGCGCATTCCGTCGAGCTCAAGCCCGATCAATTTGATTTCCTGGCTTTTAGCATCCCTTTGCTCGGTCAAGCCGGCGACTTCTTCGGCGAGCTGAGCAATGCGCTCTCTCAACTGAGCCTTCTGGCCAGCGCGTGCCTGGCGACGAAATTCGAACAGGGACTGCTCGCCGGCCATCGCACGCCGGATCTCAGGATCGTCCTGCCGCGACGTCAGCGAAGATGGGAAGGCGATGGTGTCAGTGCCATCGCGCTCGGCTTCGAGGCGGGCCAGACGGGCCTCGAATTCGTCCAGGCCCTTCGTGACGATGGCTAAATCGGCCCGGGTCACGGTTTCATCGAGACGGATCAAAACCTGGCCCGCCTTCACGGCGTCGCCTTCTCGCACGAGGATCTGACCGACCACGCCACCCGTTGGATGCTGCACCTTTTTAACGCTGGAATCGACGACCAGCCTTCCCGAAGCAATGACGGCTCCAGAAAGCTCCGTGACCGCGGCCAGGCTTCCGGCCCCGCCAACCAGGAGCATGCAGACCGCGAGACCGCCGAACAGATAGCGTCGAATGGTCCGGTCGATCGCCGATGCCGCGTGTTGCGTCATCAGTGTGTCGCCTCCTCAGGGCCGGAGACGACCTTCAGGGGAACGCCGCCCGAACGGGTTACCTTGCTCAAGACCTCATTCTTGGGGCCAAACGCCTGGACACGGCCGTTAGCCATGACGAGTACCTGATCCAGGCTTGCGAGCGCGCTCGGCCGATGGGCGACCACGACAGCAATGCCGCCTCGCGCCCGCACGCCCTCAATTGCCGCCGCCAGCGCGGCCTCCCCTTCGGAATCGAGGTTGGAATTGGGCTCGTCCAAGATAACCAGGAACGGATCGCCATAAAGGGCCCGTGCGAGCGCGACCCGCTGTCGCTGGCCCGCCGAAAGCGCCGACCCGGCCTCGCCGATCCGCGTTTCGTAGCCTTCCGGCAGATGGACGACAAGGTCATGAACGCCGGCCGCGTGCGCAGCCGCCAGTATCTTGTCCGAAGAGGCTTGAGGTTCGAAGCGTGCGATGTTCTCGGCAATGGTGCCATCGAACAGTTGCACATCCTGCGGCAGATAGCCGACATGGTTGCCCAGCTCTTGCGGCGACCACTGGTCGAGCGTTGCTCCGTCCAGCCTGACGGTCCCGCGGGCTGGAAGCCATATCCCGGCTATTGCTCGGACAAGCGATGATTTTCCGGACGCACTCGGTCCGACAATGCCAAGGCCGGCACCCCTTTCTAGCGCGAACCCGACATCCTGCACAACCACACGACGCTCGCCGGGTGGCGTGACACAGATGCTTTCTACCGCAAGAGCAGATACAGGTGCCGACAGCGAGACACTCGCGGCAATTTCGGGAAGCAGGGCCAAAAGCTGGCTCAGCCGGGTCCATGCCTGGCGAGCACTGACGAAACCCTTCCAGTGGGCGATAGCCAGTTCGACCGGTGCGAGCGCCCGGCTCATCATAATCGAACTGGCGATCATAATACCGGCTGTCGCTTCTTGATGAATGACCAGATAGGCGCCGATCGCCAGTATACCCGACTGCAGCATCATGCGCAGGATCTTCGAGATCGTGCCGAGCGTCCCAGCCAGGTCGCTGGCTCTTGCGTTCGTGTTGAGAAAGTCGGCGTTGACGCTTGACCAGCGCTCGGCCATGCGCGCGCCAAAGCCCATCGCCTGCAGAGCCTCTGCATTGCGACGCGTCGCCTCCGCAAGCGTATTGCGCGCTGCCGCCTGGCTGTTTGCCCTCTTCGCAGGCTCCCTGGTGCGAACTTCGGCAAGCACAGTCAGGCTAGAGAGAATGATGGCGCCTGCCAGCGCCGTCATGCCGATCCAGAGATGGAACAGGAAGCATATTGCCAGATACAGCGGCATCCAGGGCAGGTCGAAGAGCGCCGTCGGACCAGTGCTCGACAGAAACGAACGCACCTGGTCAAGATCCCGCAACGACTGAAGGCCGTCGCCTGGGAGCTTGGTGCGCAAGGGCAAACGCATAAGAGCGGTATAGACTTGCCCGCTCAATCGCGCATCCAAAGCCATCCCGATGCGCACAAGCAACCGCGACCGGATAAGCTCAAGAACGCCTTGGAAAATGAACAGCATGCCGGCAAATACGGCAAGCCCAACAAGCGTCGGCACACTGCGGCCGGGTACGACCCGATCATAGACCTGCAACATGAAGAACGAGCCGGTCAGCGCCAGAACATTGACGACGCCGCTCATCAGGGCAATTCCAGCGAACACGCGGCGGAAAGAAGCCAAAACCGCAGCGAGGGTTGTTCGTGGCGGCTCGGACGAATGGGAATGCGACATCGCCTTCACATCGGTTCCAGTTCGGTCCCCGGCGCAAGGATCGTGCCCGCAATCAGGCTCGGTGTCTCCATACCGCAGCCACCGTCAGGTGTTGCGCCTAGATATGCCAATCGTTCAGCGCGTACGCGTGGATGTAGTCGATCTGCATTTCCGCAGGTGTCGCAAGCCCGTCGGCGGGCGCTCCCGCCAGGCCACCAACCGCCAGATCGACCAGCATATATATAGGGTCGTGCATATCGGAAGGCGTTGCGGCACGAGCAACTTCAACGTCGTCGAAATACCAGACGAGTTCGTCTTCTGTCCACAGCACTCCGTAAGTGTGGAACCCTTCGGTATCGGCGGCATAGGCCGTCGAGGACACTGTCGTATGAGTTCCCGTCTCGTTGGAGTGGCTTGTCAGAATGAGCTTGTTTGGATCCTGACCGAGCATTTCTACGACGTCCAGTTCCGGTGGCCAGGAGCCGTCAGCCGGGAGAAGCCAGAAGGCCGGCCATACACCTTGCTTTTCGGGCATGTCAGCCCGAATTTCGAAATAGCCGTAGGTTTGTGCGAAGGACTCATAGGTCGTCAGCAAACCTGACGTGTATTTGTAATCGTTTATGTAGGGCTGAATTGCCGCGGGAGCCCGGGCGGCGGTAATGGTGAGAACACCGTCCTCAACGCTGAACGGGTTGACGGAACGCGTCGGGGCATAGTTGGTATCGATATACCATTGAAGCTCCTTGTTGCTCGTGAGCGAGCTGCCGTTCGCGGCGCCCCACCAGAAGTTCGAGTCCCAGGTGCCGCTCGAGCCATTCCACAGGTCGAGCGTGTTGAACTCGTCCGAGAAGGTGAGTTCCAGATGCGACCTATCTAGGGCCAGATCGAACTGGCCTAGGTTGAACTGGTCGATGGTCTTATTGGCGAAAACGAGAAACTCGTCATCGGACAGGTTAAGTCTGACGTTCGCCCCCGACTGGACCATGTTGGCGTGCACATCCTCGAAGGAGGTGAAGCCGAAGCTTCCGACGCGCGCGGTATCATCGGCGCCAAAGTCGAGGATCAGGTCACTGCCGTTGCCGGGGGTCACGACGAAAATGTCCGCACCGGATCCGCCCTTGAGAACGTCATCGCCCTGCAAACCGTCGAGCGTCTGTTGGCCGGAGCCGCCGGTAATGATGTTGTTTAGCTCGTTTCCGAAAGCATAGTGTTTGTCGCCGGTGACCGTCAGGTTCTCGAAATTCGCTGGGAGCTTGTAACTCATCCAGGTCGAGATGGTGTCGACACCCTCGTTGGGCAGCTCGACCGCCTTGTTCTTGGAGGAATACAGATAATAGATGTCATCGCCCTTGCCGCCGTACATCGTAACGGTGACGCTACCGTCGGCGTACATTGAGTCGTTGTAGATGCTGCCATAAAGTGTCGGGCCGGAATTCGTCGCCGAATACCACTTTACGGAGGATCCGCTATAGGGGAGTGGAACACCTTTGCCGTTCAGTACGTTGGCCATTCTGGTCCTTTCTCCTCTTTCTCGCCTCGATATCGGGCCTAACACCTATTGAGAGCAAAAGGAGCCAGTACCATTTAGCTTTCGAGTTTGGAGAGTTACCAAAAGCTTAATACGCAGCGGAGCCACTTGCCCGGGGGCGCCTCACTCCTTCAGGGCACAAGGCGTGGCACCCCGGCGCTTGGCACTCTCTTCGGCCGGTCGCAATATTAGACGTATGGCCGTTGCACACGACGCAAGGCCTGTTGTCAGGTGCATGACGCGGTGCGAAATGCAGCCTTGGCGATGGCGGGGGCGCTGCATTGTTGATATTGTACGCACGGAACAGGCGCGCAAATGACATCTGATTCAGAGAAGGCCGCGGCGGTCGAGCAGTTGCTCGATACACCTGAACTTGCAACCGCACTGGAAAGCGAACAGTTCAAAAAATTCCTTGACCAGGTGCCGATCGCCATAGCCGTTTCGGACCTTGCCGCTGAGGAGCGTGTGGTCTACGCCAATCCCGAATTCGAGAAGCTCTCAGGCCTGATGGCCGCCAGGCTCACACGAGAAAACTGGGCAGCCCTTTTGGGCAAAGGCCTCCACGAGCAGAAGGACCGGCCGCTTGCCGAGGCCGTGGTCGAGGAAACCGATTTAGTCGGCACCTACAGGCTGGAACGCAACGATGATAAGCCGACGATCGTCGATGTTTATTCCAACGTGATCGAGGACGACAACGGCAAGATATGCTTCCGGCTGGTGGCGCTGGTCGACGTATCGGCCCATGGCGAGGCGGGAGATGAGCGCTCGGTGGAGGAGCGTGTCAGCGAGAAAGACACGCTGCTACGCGAACTGCAGCACCGGGTAAAGAACAACCTGCAGATGATCACCGCACTGATCCGGCTGGAAAGCCGCAACGCGCCCGAGGCCGACCGGAGACGGTTTGAGCGGCTCGCCGGTCGCGTCGACGCTCTCGCGATCCTCTACCAGACGCTAACGGCCGACGAGCCGAAGGAGGAGGTCGATCTTGGCGTCTATCTCAGCCAGATCGCGTCCGCGGTGATGAGTTCGCATGCAGTCGAGGGGATCCGCCTGGATATGAAGGTGGATACATATCCCGTGTCAATAAACGTCGCCATGCCGGCGGGACTGGTCGTGAACGAATTGCTGACCAATTCACTAAAGCATGCGTTCCGGGAACGCGACGGCGGCACGATAACGCTGCACAGCATCGTCAATGGCGACGGCTGCCGGGTTATAGTGGCGGACGACGGAATCGGCCTGCCGGAAGGCGAGACGTGGCCCAAGCCAGGCAAGCTCGGAGCGCTGATCGCGCGCTCGCTGACCGAGAACGCCAAGGCGCAGTTCGCGGTAGACTCTAGCGCCAGCAAAGGGACGAAGGTAACCATCATCTTCAAACGATCGGCGGCAGCAAGCTGAAAAATTGCCGTCGAACATACCAGGCTGACAGCTGGCTTCATGCCGCGGCCTTGGGCAGGTGCTGGCCCGGACGAGCCTGAAACGGCCTCCTTCTACGATCGAAATCTTCCATCGAAGAGCCGGCAGGTACGTCCGCGGGGGAAGCAGGATGAAGTATGCGGGCGTTTCGCTCGTTAGGCTAGTTTAGCGTGACCGGCCTTAAAAAAAGCCGGCAGGTGGCGTTCTGCCGTAATACATATTCTCCAGCAAGCTACAATATCCGCCAACAACGCTGCTGCGGAGGCAGCGTTCAAAGCAACGGCGGGCAAACAGCGCCCGTGGATCAATGTCGGGTGCAGCACTCTAAGCTTTAACGGGTGCCTTGCGCGCCTTCCTCACCGGCGACTTGATTGCGGTTGTCGCTGCCGCCGTGCGAACAGCTCGTTTTGGTTTTTCTGCCGCAGCTATTGCTGGCACTGCTGCCTTGCGCCCCAGACCTATCGATTTCGCCAGGGCCGAGCGGGTAGCCGCGTAGTTCGGCGCCACCATCGGATAATCCGAGGGCAGGTTCCATTTCTGGCGGTATTGATCAGGGCTCAGATTGTAATGCGTTCCCAATATGACGCTTCAAGGATTTGAACTTCTTCCCGTCTTCCAGGCAGATGATGAAATCCGGTGTCACCGATTTCTTAATCGACACCGCGGGCTCCAGTTTGACTGTGGCCGGAGCCACGGGCTTGCCGACCCCTTGCAAAGCGGCATGGGTGTCCCCGATCAGCTTCGACAACTCGCCGACCGGCAGAGGATTGTTCGAAACATCGGCGGAAACGATGTCGGCGGTAATTCGAGTTTTCCTCTTGTCTAATGGCGCGTCTAATGGCGCGCATTGAAATGGATGAGCTGTTTATTGCCAATCAGGCAAATAATTCGTTATTCCGCAACAAACCCTATTCCCCGCAAATATCAAGCCGGCAAGCTTCGCTTTCATCGCCTCCAGACAAGCTTGGACGCGCTCGATGTCGACAGCCGTGCTGGTCGGGAATACTGAAAGCGAGCAGCGACTTCGGACAGCGCTGCCCTATTCCCGTGCGTACGGCACGCCGAGCATGGCCGGGGCGCTGGCCCGCGAGCGACGGATCATCAGCGCAACGATCGCCGCAACATAGGGCATCATCAACATATATTGGTAAGGAATGGCGATGCCGATGCCTTGGATTTGCAATTGCAGGGCGTCGAGGAAAGAAAACACCAGTGCCGCTACCAAAATCGGGTAGGGCCGCCACAGGCCGGCGATGACGATGATGATCGCAAGCCAGCCGCGTCCGTTGGTCATCTCCGGCACGAAACGCGCCGCCTGACCGACAGACAGGAACGCGCCGGCGAGGCCTGCCATCACGCCGCCGAAGACCACGGCAGCATACTGGACCGGGGCCACCTTCACCCCCTTTACATCGAGGGCTTTAGGATTGTCGCCAGCGCAACGCACGATCAGCCCATAGCGCGTCCGGAACAGGAATAGCCACACCGCCGGCACCGTCAGGAAGGCGATGTAGGTCAGCACGCGCTGGTCGAAGAGGATAGGGCCGAGCACCGGGACATCGCTCAGGCCCGGTATCGGCACGTCGGCGAAGAATGGGATGGTCGGCGTCTCGCCGTGGCCAGCGAAAGCGGAACGCAGCCAATAGGTGGAAAGCCCGGCGCCGAGCAGGTTGACGGCAAGCCCGGTGACGATCTGCTCCACTTTCAACGTGATCACCAGCACGGCGAACACGAGCGCCATCAGCGCGCCGGTGAACCCGGCTGCAAGGACGCCCAGCCACAGCGAGCCGCTTTCATATGCGGCGAGATAGCCGGTGAAAGCGCCCATAAGCATCATGCCTTCGAGACCCATATTGTAAACGCCGCTGCGCTCGGCGATGAGTTCGCCAATTGCGGCGAGCAGGAGCGGGGTGGCGATGCGGATGGTGGCCGCCGCCACACTGATCAGGATTGACACTTGGAAGAGAGCGTCAAGCACGGCCAACCCTCCGCAGGCGGAAATTGCACGCCGCCCAGCCGGCTAGGTAGAACAAAAGGAGGATCGCCTGGATGGCATAGATCAGCGCTGAGGGTACCCCGGTCTTGATCCGCCACCGCCTGTAATTTCAGGCTGCTAAAATACCAATAGGACGTTTCGACACCGAGGCCCGCACCGCCAACAATGATTGGCAAGGACAGGGCAAAAACAACGGCTACGTTGCCGTTATTCCCGAGGCCTCGTCGTAGACTGTGGCCGAACCAGCCGAAGATATGTGCGGCCCATTCCATTGAGATTTGTAGGCGCAAATACATGAATGAAGGAATAAGAAGTCCCTCCACTTGCACCCTCCTGGGCGGGCGGCAACTCAGAGATCCTGTCCATCGCTGCACCTGAGGCGGGCGAACGCGAACGGGCCTCTTGGTCGCTGGCAGCGGGGCGCGTGGTTTCGATTATCTCATGTACAAGCGTTCGTTGGTCTTACGGAGAAGAAAGTGACGCGATCGGCGGCGCCTTCCAGATCTTCGGCAGCAGATATTCGGCCATTCAGAGGGCCCGCGCCCGGAGAAGTCCACATCACGACGTGCGGACGTCTCTTCGCCGCCGCGGGCTTGCTAACTCGCTACGTGTTTCTGCGCGCCCCGATAGATTCACTGAGCATGCGCTGTGATGTCATGTAACACGCAACATGAGGCACCCATTGCCGTGCGCCTGTCTTAGGTATTTTATACCCAAGGGAATGAATTCAGCTGATTTGACACTGTATCGATGGCAAACACTGCGAACCCACCTTATGAAAATTCCGGCGAGCATCGGCGCGAGCGCCGCCACCGTGTGCTAAAGGGCGGCACGATCATCACCGGGATCCAGAATTCCGAAATCAGCTGCACCTTGCGCAATCAACACGAGGGGGGTGCCGAGCTGAAGGTCACCCCCGAAGCCCGGGTTCCCGACCGCTTCTTGCTCTACGTCTCGGTTGATGGACTTGCCTATCGATCGGAGGTTTGCTGGCGCCGCAACGACCGTATCGGCATTAAATTCACCGGCACCGAGCCCAAACCGAAACTTCACTACGGCTGACCGACGGCAAGATGAAGGGTCACCGCGCCGCCGCCCGCGGACGTTCGAGTCACTTCTCTTTGTTGACCGAAGCTGCGATCCATCCGGAGCTGAACACGGAAGGTAGCAGACCTTCTTGTCGTCAGCATATTTAAAGCGCCACGCGCGGAGAATTGGCGGGCTCCAGGGCTCGGATTAGCGTCGCTTCATGCGAAGCGTGCAACGAGTAAGGACTATTGCTTAGCGGGAGACAAAGATCAGGCGACAAGTGTACCCAGTTCTCGTCTTATCGAAAACACCTGCTGCGCTCCATCAGATCTTCCGGCTGGCCAGCAGCCTTGTCAGCCAATCCGGATCCATTTCCGGCACGGAGGATAAAAGCCGTTCAGTATAGGGGGCATGCGGCGGCGTGAGAATTTCGCTCTTTAACCCCTGCTCAACGACTTTCCCGTGGTGCATGACCACAATCTCGTCGGCGATCGCCCGCACGGTGGCAATGTCATGGGTGATGAAAATGTAGCTCATGCCGAGCTCGCGCTGGAGCCGCATTAAGAGCTTCAGGATTTCCTCCTGCACAATCTGGTCGAGCGCAGACGTGATTTCGTCGCAGATGATCAGTTCCGGATCGGCGGCCAACGCTCGGGCGATGCAAACGCGCTGCTTTTGGCCCCCCGACAGTTCGGCCGGCAGACGGTCCAGGTAAGTTTCGCTCATCTCGACCATGTGCATGAGTTCGCCGATCCGCCGATCCCGCTGCGCACCCTTGAGGCCAAGGTAGAAGTCAAGCGGCCGAGCTATGACCTCTTCGACTGTCTGGCGCGGGTTTAGGGCGTTGTCGGGCATTTGATAAATCATCTGTATGCGGCGCAGAATCTCTTTTGGGCGCGTGTTAAGGGTCTTGGAAAGGGCCTGGCCGGCAAAGGAAATCGACCCCGAAAGCGGCGGCAACAGGCCGGTAACGACGCGAGCGAGCGTCGATTTCCCGGAACCGGACTCGCCGACCACAGCCACTGTTCGTCCACGTGGAACTTTGATGGAGACATCCTGGAGCACCTTGACCGTCCGCGCGTAGGCCGCGGTGACGTTGTCTATCGTAAGCAGATATTCATCGGCCGGAACTTCGGGCTTGGCGAGCTTGCGCACGGCCCAGAGCGTTTTGGTATATTCCTGGCTGGGCGAGGCGAGCATCTGGCGTGTTCCAGCCTCCTCCACGGTAAGTCCATGACGCAAAACCATGATGCGGTCCGCCATTTGCGCCACCACCGCCAGATCATGCGTCACATAGATTGCAGCCGTGTTGAATTCCTCCACGATGTTGCGAATGGAGGCGAGAACTTCGACCTGCGTCGTCACATCGAGCGCTGTCGTTGGCTCGTCGAAGACGATGAGGTCCGGACGACAAGCCATCGCCATCGCGGTCATTGCCCGTTGCAATTGTCCGCCGGAAACCTGATGAGGATAGCGGAAGCCGATGCTCTCCGGATCTGGAAGCTGAAGACGCCGATAAAGATCGACCGCACTCCGGTTCGCTTTCTCTCGGCTGGCAATCCCATGCGCCACTACAGTTTCAACAGTCTGGTCGAGGAGTCGGTGGGCCGGATTGAAAGAGGCTGCTGCGCTTTGCGCGACATAGGCGACACGGGAGCCTCTGAGGCGGCGCCGCCCTGTCTCGCTGAGTGCCAGAAGATCGATCCCGTCGAACAGGAGCGAGCCCTGTGTGATACGGCAGCCCGGCTTGGCGTAACCCATCGCCGCAAGGCCAATGGTGGATTTGCCCGCGCCAGACTCGCCGATCAGGCCAAGAACCTCCCCCCGCTTCAGCGCCAGATCGACCCCGCGGACAATGGGATGCCACCGCTCGTCCGAGAAACCCTCGACATGCAGATTGCGGATCTGCAGCAGATCCTTGCCTTTTTCGCGCGACCCCGGACCGCTACTTTTCATCGCGCAACCCGCTGGTTGCATGCAGGAACCAGTCCACGACGAAATTCACGGAGACTGTAAGGAGGGCAATCGCGCCGGCCGGCAGCAGCGGCGTGACATCGCCGTAGGTGATCAGGGTCGCATTCTCGCGCACCATCGACCCCCAATCGGCGGTCGGCGGCTGAATACCGACGCCCAGGAAGGACAGTGCCGCGATCGTGAGGAATACGAAGCAAAATCGCAAGCCGAACTCCGCGACCAGCGGCGGCATGACATTGGGAAGGATTTCCTTGGCGATGATCCATTTCGGGCCTTCGCCGCGCAATCGCGCCACCTCGACATATTCCATCACTGCCACGTTAAGTCCGACGGCGCGTGCGAGCCGAAAGACGCGGGTGGAATCGAGCAGCGCAATGATGATTATCAGGCTGGTGATCGACGACCCGAAGATCGAGAGCAGCACCAGGGCGAAGATCAGGCTTGGGATCGACATCAACACGTCCACCGCACGCGACAGTATCTGGTCGAGCCATCCCCTGTACAATGCGGCAAGAAGGCCGAGCGAGACGCCGACGGCGAAGGACAGCAATGTGGTGGCGATCGCGATGCCGATGGTGTTGCGCGCTCCGTAGATCAAGCGTGTGAGCATATCGCGGCCGAGTTGGTCGGTTCCCAGTTTGAACTGCTGGCTCCACGGAGCGAAGGCTTCGCTGAAGACCTGCGTTTCGCCGTATGGGGCTATCCAGTGCGCGAACACCGCTACAAAGACATAGCCGAGGATCACGAGGATGCCGAACCATGCGCTGAATGGTGCCTTCTTCAGCGCCGTCTTGGCCCGGGTGGCGCGCGAGCGCCTCAGCCTGTGAACCTGAGCGATGGGTTCGTAGCTGGTCATCGTGGATGCAAGAGCCTTGGATTGGTGGCGATCGAAATGATGTCGGCGGTCAGATTGAGCAGGATGTAGGTCGCCGCGAAAATCAGGGCGCAGGCCTGGACAACCGGAACATCCCTGGATTTGACCGCATCAACCATCAGCTGACCAATGCCGGGATAGACGAACACCACTTCGACCACGACCACTCCGACAACCAGATAAGCGAGATTGAACGCCACCACCGTGACGATCGGAGCCCAGGCGTTGGGCAACGCATGCCTGAGTACAATGGCCATGGGCGACATTCCCTTCAGACGCGCCATGTCGATATAGGGGCTTGCCAGCATGTTGATGATCGCCGCTCGTGTCATTCGCATCATGTGGGCGACGATGACGAGCGTAAGTGTGATTGCCGGCAAGGCTACTCTCCAGACATGCTCCCAGAATGGCGTCTGGTCGTTCACATTCGACAATGTCGGGAACTTGGGAAATACGTTGAGCATCCAGTTCAGTGACACTGCGAGCCAGTGCGGCAGCGATTGTGCGAACTCGGATCCGATGAACGTGTCGCGCGAGATGACCAGGTAGGCAAGCATATAGGCGACGAAAAACTCCGGGAATGAAATGGTTGTCAGCGTCACTGCGTTCACCAGCCGGTCGAACCAGCCATTGCGGTAGAGCGCAGCGAGGATGCCCAGTCCCAGGGCCAGCGGAACTGCTATCAGCGCGGTCATCGATGCAAGGAACATCGTATTGTAGAGGCGTGGCGCGATAATCTCAGCCACGGTTCGCCGGTACCCGGTGCGGCTCGCGAACGAAGAGCCGAAATCACCGTGGAGCATCTGCCCGACCCAGACGAAGTAGCGCTCGACAGGCGGACGGTCGACACCAATTTCTCGCTGGAAGGCGGCGACCGTTTCGGGTGTGGCGGATTGCCCGAGCATCGCCTTGGCGAAGTCGCCCGGAAGCATTGCAATCGCAGAAAAGATAATGATGGACACGATGAACAGCGTGACCAGGCCGAGGCCAAGGCGCTGCAGAACCGTTCTTGCGACGGGGTTCATGGGTACGCGTTTCTCGTTGCTGCCGCCGCCCTGCCACACCAGTCAGGGCACGCGGTTGCAAGCCGGAGCCTAGTAGCGATCGCGGGCCCGGCCCGCACTCTCACGCAGTGGCGATCCACCAGCGTTCGGCCATCTTCAGTCCATCGTTCTCCCAGTTCGGCGCCACCTCGCCATGTGCGAGCTTGCTGGATTTGGCGCTGACGAAATTGTTGAAGACCAGCACGATGCTGCCGCCATCATCATGGGTCAGTTGCTGCATCTCGGCATACATTGCCGACCGCTTGGCCTCGTCCGTCTCGGCGCGCGCCTGGACAAGCAACTCGTTGAAGCGAGGATTTTTCCAGAAAGACTCGTTCCAGCTGGAGTCTGCGGCGAAGGCTTGTGTGAACATCCAGTCGGCCGTCGCGCGACCGCTCCAATAGGAAGCGCACCAAGGTTTCTTGAGCCAGACATTATCCCAATAGGCGTCCTCGGCCTCACGCACGACGTTTACGTCGATGCCGCACTGGGCTGCCGTTTCGCGGATGAGCGCAGCCGCGTCCACAGCGCCTGCAAAAGCGGCATCGGCGACCGAGAGATCCACCTTCAGTTTTTCCATTCCGGCCTTTTTCAGATAATGCTTGGCTTTTTCCGGATCGAAACTGTGCTGCGGCTGGGGATTCGTGGCGAATTTAATCGCCGGCGCGATCGGGTTGTCATTGGCCACAGTGGCGTGGCCGAGAAAAATCTTGTCGACGATCTCCTGACGGTTGATCGCCCATTTCAAGGCCATTCGGACGTCCGGATTATCGAACGGCGCCATCGTGACGTTCATCGGCAGGGTATAGTGGCCATAGCCGGTGACCTCGACGATCTCCACCTTGGGGTTGCGTTTCAACATGCCGAGGGTCTTGAGGTCGGCGCGGCCAATATAGTCCACCTCCCCTGTCGACAGCGCGGCCATGCGAGCGGCGAGATCGGTGATGGCGATGAACTCCACCTCGTCGAGATAGGGTTTGCCGTTCTTGAAGTAGTTCGGATTGCGCTTGAGTTTGGCCGAAACGCCGGGCTGGAAATTCTCAAGCACGAAAGCGCCGGTGCGAACGCCCGATCCCCAATCCGCCTTGCCGTCCTTGGCCGGCATGATGACCAGATGGTAGTCACTCATGATGTAGGGGAAGTCGGCGTTGCCGCTTTTCAGCGTGAAGACAACCGTTTCCGGGCCATCCGCCTTGATGCTGGCGACGGGTTCAAGCAGCGGCTTCGCCGCCGACTTGGTTTCGTCGCCCATATGATAGCGAAGCGAAGTCACGACATCGTCCGCCGTCACATTCTTGCCATTGTGGAAAGTTGCGCCCTTGCGCAGCTTGAAGACCCAGGTTTTGGCGCCATCGGACGATTCAAAGCTCTCGGCAAGGTCCGGTTGGACGTTGCCTTTGGCGTCGACCTCGGTGAGGCTGTTGGACATCGAGCCCGAGAACGCTGTCTGTGTGAAGGTGTCCGGGTAGCCGGCCGGATCGATCGAATCCGTCGTCGCGCCATGTGCCATGCCGAGCTTGGCGAAGCCGCCCTGCAGCGGTTCGGCCCGGGCCGTGCTGACGAAGAGCTTATCCGCAGCGGTGACCGTCAGCCCAGCGGCCAGCCCAAGATGAATGAAGTCGCGACGGGAAATCCTGCCGCGACCAATCAGGCTTTGAGCGATACCAAGCTTGTATTCAGATTCTGACATTTGACTCTCCCATTGCGGATTTTCCGCGTTATTGTTCGTCACGCACCCTGTGAAGAAATCTGCCCGTTAGCCGCGGTGACCCTTTCTACTGCTCAAATCCGTACCTCAATCAGGCCGTCACATAGATGCTGCCCGCCTCGACGGTGACTGGAAATGTGCGCGCGCGAACGGACGTATCGACCAAAGCCGCACCTGATTTGATGTCGAATTCCCAGCCATGCCAGGCGCAGCGCACGATCTCGTTTTGGCGGTGATAGATGAATTGCGCCCCTTCGACCGGTGCAGTTGTTCCGCATTGCGGCCCCTCGCAAAGCGGAGCGCCGCGGTGCGGACAAACATTCAGCAGCGCGTGGAATGAATCTCCGATGCGGAAAACCCCGACCGAAAGGCTGCGGATCTTGGCGATGAAAGGAGACCCGGTTTCGATCTCGTCGACGCGGCAGATGTATGTCTTCTCGGGCATCGTCTGCTTCCTCAGGCGGCATTCGCCGCTTGCGCGCGGGGGATGCGCTTGTAGACCTCCAGCGCATTCAGGCCCATAATCTTGCTCTTCCAGGCGGGAGGGATTTGCAGCGTGTTGGCGTCGTCGTAATCCCAATGCGGATAGTCGGAGGCAAACATCAGCGTGTTTTCGCCGTCCATCGCCTCGAGAGTGGACCAGAGATGCTGAATATTCGCGGGCTGCTCCAGCGGCTGCGTGGAAAAGCGGATGTTGCGCCGGCAATATTCCGACGGCAGCATCTTCAGCCATGGCGTCTCTTTGCGTAGAGCTTTGTAATCGGCGTCCAGACGCCATAATACCGACGGCACCCAGGCGACGCCGCACTCGATGACAACGAAGTAGAGGTCCGGCCATTTTTCGAAGACGCCATGCGCAATCATGCTTGCGACATGTGAAATCGCCGACATGTGCAGGATAGCGTGCGTCTCCCAGAAGAACGTCGTTGGGGCAGGAGCAATCGCGGTCGAATTCACGCCGCCATGGCCGCCCAGATGAATGGCAAAGGGCAGCCCCACTTCGGCGCATGCTTCATAGATTGGATGGTAAAACGGATCGCCATACGGCTTGATGGAGCCTTGCGAAGCGAGAACCTGGACCATGCGCGGATGATTGCCCAGGCGGCGTATCTCGGTGGCCGCGAGCTTCGGATCCTGTGGCGCAATGATGATCGAGCCCATGAAGCGATCGTCCTTCGGCAGCCAGTGGTCGATCTGGTAGTCATTGTAGGCGCTGACCAGAGCGCTGGCATAGTAGGGGTTGGCGAGGGTGGACGCCTCGATCGGCTCGTCGCCGGTCAGGATCGCCACGTCGACCTTGTACTTGTCGAGGTGCTTCTCCTTCATGATAAGATAGTTGTCGGCTTCCGTTTTCGGACGGACGTCCTTGCGGGAGAAGTCCTGCGGATGAAACCAGGGACGATGGCCATGCGGGAAGGCGCCAACGGGACCTGTCTTCTCGCCTTCGACGAACATGTCCCTCCACAGGCCGGAAAGGTAGGGCTCCAGTACAGTGGCGCTTGACCAGTAATTGTGACAATCGCAGTCGACTATGAACACGTTGCTCAGCTCCGTAGCTTCAGCCTGGTCGATGCTGCCGGCCGATTTCTCCCATGCAGCTTCCGCCTTGAGTATTGTTTGATCAAGCTTATGATCCAGCGCAATATGATCGACTTTTTCGATTGGAGGTCACGTGCAGCTAGATCACATCGAAACCTTTCTCGACATCATCGAATCGCGAAATTTCAATCGTACCGCCGATCGGCTGGGATTGACCCAGTCGACGATCAGCACCCGGATCAAGAACCTGGAGAGCGCGATCGGGTCTGAGCTCTTCCAGCGCGGGCGCGCCGGTGCTGAGCCGACAGCCGCAGGACGGCGTTTCGAAGCCTACGCCAGATCCCTGCTGTCGACCTGGTCGCAAGCTCGACACGACGTGCGAGCGTTCAACCGGTTCGAGGGCACCTTGCGCATCGCCGCACAGGTAGGCATGACCCGGTCGGTCCTGCCGGGATGGGTCGAGACATTGTGCCAGGCCCTTCCAAAATCCTCGATCCATGTCGAGTCGGATTATTCGAACCAGATGGTCAGCGACCTAAGCATGGGAAATCTGGATATCGCCGTGCTTTATGCGCCTCGCTACCTGCCTGAGATCGCCTACGAACACCTGATGGTCGAGGAATATGTGATGGTTTCGACGGCTGCCAGAACGCTGTCCGACGTCGACCCTGAAACCTACATTCGCCCGGGCTACACCGCCGTGCTGGAAAAGACGCACGCAGAGCTGATGGCCGAGCTGGCGATCTGTCGGCTTTCGACGGGATCGGAAACTCTGGCGGAGATCATGCTCCGACGAACGGGCGGCACCTGCTATATGCGTAGCGACGATGCGCGCAGGTTCACTGCCGAGCTCCCATCGTTCCTCGTCGAGGGAGCGCCGACGCTGCACCAGCCAGTCCACACCGCGATACTTGCGCGCCGCAAACACGAACCCATCATTCGCAAAGGCATCCGAGCTCTCCAGGTTGCTGTAATGTCACTGGAAGTCTAATCGAAATTACCGATCATAAAGGCAGGATTGCGCGGCTGTTCAGCGGGGTTTGAAGTGGCATCTTGGCTCGACTTCAAACCCGAGTTGAATGATGAATGCATACGCGGCCTTTGCAGCCTCCGGCTTCGCCCCAACAAAGCGTCACCGGCAATGGGCACAGACCACACCGCAGCTTGTGCTCTGCCGGCGCGTGATCGACGAAACGCACGATGTGAAAACATTCGTTCTCACACCCGCTTCTGATCGGATGTTCTGCTTCAGCGCTGGCCAGCATGTTCTGGTGCACCTGAGGATCGACGGTGCCGCAGTGACGCGCTCCTACTCTGTTTCGTCACCACCGACGCGACCGCTCGACCTTCAGATTACCGTGAAACGGACGCCGGGCGGGCTCGTTTCGAATTGGCTCCATGACAATTTGAGGCCGGGCGATGGGATCGAGATCGAAGGGCCGCTCGGCTCGTTCAATCTCGACGATCTGCCGCATGCAAAGTCCCTCTTCCTTTCAGGTGGCAGCGGGATAACTCCCGTCATGTCCATGCTGCGGGCACTTACCGACCGCGCAGCCGACCAGGATATCCGCTTCATTCACAGTGCGAGAACGCCGGACGACATCATCTTTCGGCTAGAACTGGACGCACTTGCCGCTCGCTTTCCCAATGTTCAAGTGACGTGCATTTGCAGTCAGGAAGACCCGGCATGGACGGGTCCAACTGGACGCATTGGCAGTCAAATGCTCCTGAACCTGGTTCCCGATCTCCATAGCCGCAGCGTTTTTGCCTGTGGGCCGGAATCCTACATGAAGGCGGCACGCAGCTGGCTGGAGGCAATCGGGCTCGCCGCTTCACAGTATCATGAGGAGAGCTTCGGAGGCGGCAACGTTTCGCGTTCGGTATCGGCTTCAAAGGTTTCGTCTTCGGTCCGCTTCGCCCGCTCCGGCATTGCGCATCACTGCGCTTCCGGAGAAACCTTGCTGGAAGTGGCGCGCCAATGTGGCGTCTACGTCCCGACCGCCTGCCAGCAGGGAGTTTGCGGTACGTGCCGGATCGCCAAGCTGTCCGGCGAAGTCGTCATGGATGACCTGGGCGGGCTGACCTTGGACGACAAATCGGCAGGCTACGTCCTGGCGTGCTGCAGCCGCCCGCAAGGCGACGTTTTGCTAGATCTTTAACCCCGGGTGAGTTTGAGGATTGAAGCCCAACGTGTCCGCTCGAAGCACCACACGAACTTCGGCCTCAGGCACGTTCCCTCATGAATTGAAGAGACGATTACTGCTTTGGGTCAGCTCACGACAACGCTCGCGCCTGGAAACTGGCGCAGTTCCCGTTCGTGCGCGAACTCGACGGCTTCGACTTCGACGCGCAGCCATCGCTGGATCAGGGACAGATCAGGGAACTTGCGACCTGCCGCCGGATCGCCCACGGCGACACAGTCCTGTTCCTTGGCCCTCCGGGCACGGGCAAGACCCATCTTGCAGTGAGCCTTGGCCGCGAGGCAATCCGCCAGAATTACAACGTGCAGTTCGTCACGGCAGCCACGTTGGTGGCGATGTTGGCCAAGGTCCACAGCGATGGCTCGCTCGACAAGCAGTTGACGATCCTGTCACGGCCGAAATTGCTGATCATCGACGAGCTCGGATATCTTCCCTTCGAGGCCAATGCCGCCCACCTCTTCTTCCAACTGGTGTCCCGCCGCTACGAGAAGGGATCGATCCTGATTACCTCCAACCGTTCGGTGGGTGAATGGGGGAGCGTTTTTGGAGATCCCGTGGTGGCCACGGCAATCTTGGATCGCCTGCTTCACCATTCAACGGTGATCACCATCAGGGGGGACAGCTACAGGCTGCGCGAAAAGCGACGGTCCGGCCTTCTGCAGAAGGTCGGCTCGGTCCCCGAAACAAACGAAACAGCAAACCAATGAAGGGGTCAGTTCTTCAGTTCGCCAAAGGGGTCAATTCCTGGATTCGTTTGACACCTAAGATTGGGCCGTCTCGTTGTCCATCACAGACGGAAGTGTCTGCCCTTGAGCATCAGGATATCCGGATCATCTTCCTCGTCTTCATCGGGTTCGTAAGCGGCCGGTGCCTCCAGCAGGTCGATTCGTCTGAGCTCCGACCCGCCCATGGGAGCGTCCAGCGACAGCGTTTTGAACGTGTCGTATTGCCGATTGTAGCCGGCCACAAATCGTCTGCCCGATGGCACCTACCGCGAGGCTAGCATTCAAGTCCGCGATGAAGCAGGCAACCAGCTAGTGCAGATCGTGGTCAAATTCGAACTGACCCGCATAGCGGGCATCAGCAGCGCCTAGGTAGGGCGGGAGGAGCTGCTTTCTGACGAGATGGCCCCGTGGCCTACGGCTAGACTAGCCGGTCCAACAGCTTACGGGCCGCTGCGATTACACGGCGGGTTTCGCCGATGGTCTGCCGAAGGTCTTCGATGTCTGCGCGGGCGCGGCGCTCATTCAATCGAGCAGTTACTATTTCAAACTTGTCCCAGGCGGAAACCATTTGAAGACCCCTAGCGCTCCCGCAGCTCAAACTTGAGCACTGCCTCTGCGAACGTCTGGTCACTCTCGTCGGGTACCTTTCACAAACTCTCGATAGGGGCCATCAGGCAGCTTATCTGTGGTGATCTCGACCAAGGCTCTCACCGCCTCTTGTTTTGCAGCTTCGAGATCGGGCAGATCTGTGCCTTCGACGTCGGGGACGACTTGCCCGGTATCGGTGAAGTCGAAGAAAAAGCGAGGCATCCCTACAAACACAAATAATGCGGGAAAGGTTCATCTTGCTTCACGATTGGCTATGCAGCCGGCGTCTGCCGCTCTAATGCACGCAACCGCTAACGAGCGTGATCTGACGTCCAATGATGTCCGCGCATTTGGTCAAAAACGTACGCGGCCAGACTCATCGCCCTGATCGGCTTAGAGTTACTTCCGAAAGGAGTGCTCTCATGCTGCCATTGCCTCACGCCGTCGATCCAAAGGTAGTTGCTGAGATCAATAGTCTGCTAGCCCATCACGCCGGGGCGGTACCGGTCCCCGTTCACAAACTCGCGGCGGTTGTCCGGCTGCGCCTCAAAAGCAATCTTTCCATCGCGACTATCGAGGAGCTGATCGTGGACGAAGCCGAGTGTCGCCATCTGCCCATGCTGTTCGAACTGCCGGGAACGGAAGCGGCTGTAGTTTCATCCGCTCTGGGTCGTGCGACTTGAAGGTTAGGGGCTCTGGTATTGGGCTCTGCGAGGGGAGCCCGCCGCCTGGGAGCGACGGGCGACGGACCCCGCAGTGGCTGCACCGAGGTAAGGTGAAGGAATGGTGAATCGCCGCATCAGCGTTTTTGGGTTATCGGATGGTCCGCACCGCTGAGAGGATCAATTCCTCCAGATCGTGCACTGAACTACTTGACCGGTTGCCTGGTCACGAACCCTTTTCGAAAACACGCGATGAAGGCCGATTGTGCGTGATTTAGACTCACTCCTCGCAACGTAATCGGGAGCGCCGACATGCATTTGCCAGTGAAAGTTTGCGGGGGCAGGTTTCCATGTAACTTTTGATCCATAGGCCGCCTCGCCCGGACCTGTGCTATCGAACCGGCAGTCGATCGCTACGGGCATCATGCGTTTCTCAGCCATTGCGTCGGTAACCTCGACAAAATTTAGCTTCGTAAGCCATCGATCCGTAGTGCACCCTGCCAGAGGTATGCTCGATATCAAAAGCCCGATGACCAACTGTTTCATATCCGTCCCCACAACTGAAAGTAGTCGGCTAGATAGGACGTCGGCGCGAAACAGGGCAAGGCCCCTTGATGCGGAGAAGATCAAACCATTCGTCCAGTCTATCAGGCAGAAGTGGCCTCTTCCTGGAGCAACTGGTTAGCTCCCGCTTCTCTCCTGGATGACATCGCCAGGACGTTGAGCTAAGTCGAAGTCATGCTCTTTCGACGGAATTGCGATTATGAAATTTCTGAAATCCGTCTTTTTGCAACTCGCCGCGGTCATTGTCGGGTCGGCATATTCGCCTTTGCCATCCTGGGCTGGCTCACGAGACGGTCAGCCGGTTCAAGAGGCAGAGTGCCATCCTATGGCTGCCGCCAACGAGGCGCTCTTAAGTTTTCAGGCTACGTGGGATGGCGTCATCAATGGCAACCCGCGCGTGGTAATGCATTCTGAAATCGTGTACGAAAATCGCGTCAAATATGATCGGACAGCTCCATATGCGCCGTGGCGCGCGGAACCTTACGCTTTAAACATCAATCCCAATACTGACGGTACGCCCTATCATTCGAACTGCCATAGGCTGCGCGAAGAATTCGTTGATGGCGTCAACACCGTGGTAATCGCCTATACGAAAACTTTTTCCATGCCCAATCGCAAACAGCAGTATCGCTGCATTGGTTGGATACAGGTTCCGCAATACCTGAGCCGAAAGATGATCTGCACCAGCATTGGGCTTGCCGATATTGTGGAGATGAAGCAGGAGTGGACCTACCGGACCGACATTAAGACGCCATTGCTGGCGCCGGATTGAGCACACCGTCGTTGGGTCACCGCTCCGCAGCACACGCCAGATGTCAGGAAGGCCGTATGCTGAAAGCGAGCGCGTTTTGCGACCAGCCGGCAACCGTGCGGAACAGCTTCAAGTCGTACGGCTGTGACGAGGCCTGTCGCTCGTCTGTTTTCAGACGACGGGGCAGGGGCGTTGCTGGGTGATTGGCGAACCACTCCATTCATACCACAGCGGCCGCTGTTCGCCGCGCCTCGGCGACCAACGCGGCAATCTCTTTGCGCTGCTCGATCGCCTCGCAAGTGAATCGCCCGTGGCGGCAGAGGCCATGAGCCTTACCTTTGGGCGCGTCAGACCGGCGGTAGGCTCGTTCGGTTTCATCCCCGACCTTGTGAGCCAGGGCGGCCTCCGCAACTTCCCGCGGGAAGCTTGTGGCGTCGCCGCACCAAATCCCGGAAACCAGAGCGGAAACCGTGAACTGTGATTTCCGTCTGCTTCATGCGCCGAAGCAGCATCATCATGGCCATATTTGACAGAGGGTTCTCACCGTCAGGGGTGAAGATGAATTCCTGTCCGTCCTGCCGTTGCTCGTGCAGGGCTTCCAGAATCGCCAGGGCCTCGATCGATAGCGGAACGGTATGCGGGGCGCCGGCCTTCATGCGCTCTTTCGGCACATTCCAGAGCTTTCCCTTAAAATCGATTTCTTTCCACGTCGCGCCAAACGTTTCGCCGGATCTGGCCACAGTCAGGATTGTGAACTCTAGCGCACGAGCTGCCATCGCCTATGCCCTCCGCAAGCGAGCCGTGAACGCGGGGATTTCAGCATACGGCATTGCCGGCTGATGGCCTCGCTGCAACCGCTGGCGCTTCGGCAAGAGGTTCCGCAAGTTGCCGCGCCATGCCGCCGGGTTCTCTCCCGAGCGCCAGCCCTTCACCTTTGCGAACTCTAGAACGCGCTCGACACGCCCGCGAAGCCTCGATGCCGTCTCGGCTTTGGCCTGCCAGATGGGCGCAAGAACTTCTAGAACGTCTTCGGTTGTGATTGTCGAAACCCGCTTCGGCCGGATGCTCTCGCAGAAACTGGTGAGCGTCTGATTCCACTGATATTCGTGCTTGTCCGCCATTCGGACTTGATGGTGGCGATGTACTTGTCAGCGCAGTCCCCGAAAGTCGGCTCTGCTTCCTTCGCTTTCTCTGCAATTGGATCGCGGCCTTCCTCAACCGCAGACCTGCACTCGGTGGCCTTCGCTCGTGCCTTTGCAAGTGTGACGACGGGATAGGCGCCCAAGCCCATTTCACGCCGCTTGCCGTCACGAGCCCACATGAGTACGGGACGGGGCCGGACAGTGCGAGACAAATAAATCCAGAAGCCCAATATTTTCAAAGAAGCAGGGGACGGTACGGAATAGCCTGAAACGCTAGTTCGGTGGACCTCAAGAACAGCTTCGCCAGCGCACCACGAAAACCGGCGGCAGCGCTATGACGAAGTCTTGGGAGGCTCGTCCGTCTCCGGCAAACGATCGCGAATAGCTTCCTCGGTTTTGCTTGCCGTCTTCTTTGCCACTTCGCCGATGCGGTCGACTAGCGTCTCGTCGCCGCTGGCGCCCTGGCGGTCAGCCTCTTCCTTTACGGTCTTATAGGCTTCGGCGGCGACCTGCTTGGCTTGCTCCATGCCATTCTCGAGGACGACCTCGGCACTCTCACGGAGCTGGTCGCTGTAGCGGCCAAGTTGCTCGTCTTCCGTGGCGGTGTGGGGCAGCATCACACCGATGGCGGTGCCCACGGCGAGGCCGACCGCAGCCATTGCCAGAGGTTCGCGCTGGAACAAGTCCAGCGCAGACTCGCGCGCCTGTGCAGCCGCATCACTAACGCCCGAGGCGACTTGTCCGCCCGTGCTTCTCAACTTTTCTCTGGCCCCGCTCGCAAGGTCTGCAACAGCTTCGATAGCACCGCCTGCTACCGAAGCCACCGAATCAGCGGCATCTGAGAGCATGGAGCCGCCTCCGGCAGCTTCGCTTTCGGCACCATAGTACTCGCTGCTCGACTCCTGCCAGCCCTCGCCGAAGCTCTGCCGGTCGGAGAAATTGCGGGAGCCCCCAGATGGCCTGCCGCTCCGATACGCGCCTGGCGCTGAACTGTCTAGCGAAGTGCCTTTGCCGAGCATCAGCCACGCCAGGCCGGCGCCCACCAATGTAAGGGGCAGGGGATTGTCCCTGACCTGAGCCTTGAGGTTGCTGAGCATAGCGGATCCCTCACCGCTGAACATTCCGGTGAATTCGTCGATCAGTTGACCCGGTGTCATCTTGCTGCGGATCGAGTCTGCGGTATCTGCGACTCTGGCGCGGGCGATATCAGCATCGCGTTCCAACTCGGCTGCGGACTTTTCGGTCATCTTATCTGTTCCTTGATCACGCGTGCATCACGCTTAAGCTGGTCTTGTGTGCGGTCGGGCGTGAGTTCGGAAGGAGCCATGCTTGTTTTGCCGGAGCGCAAGAGTATGACGCCCAGCATCGCCACCACGACGCCGACCAGCAGCGAAGACCATCCGGCTCCCAATCCGGCGCTCGCCAAGGCAATCACCAGCGCCTGCAAAAGCACCATCAGGGCGGCGAGCAGGCAAATGGCGCCTCCTACCACCTCCACGGCGCCGGCGCCGGCCTTGCTCACCTTTTCCGACATTTCAGCCCGCAACAGCCTGCTTTCGGTTTGAAGCAGAGTTGTAACCTGCTGTGCCAGATCGCCAACAAGGGTTGTCAGGCTGCGAGTGTCCTGATTGTCGGTCATGGGTTTTGCTCCAGACTTGCATCGGCCCAGTCATCGCCGGACTGATCGGATCCTAGCGGGGCCGGCTCCACTGCCTCTGCCGATCGCCGTCCGAACTCATTCGAGCTAGGACCCGTCTCGGGCGCCCGGCCTGTTCCCGACCGGCCCGGCGCTCCGGCTTGGGCAGAGGGTGGCGAGCTCTTGATGAACCGCCCCAGCGCCAGGCCTGCCAATACCGAACCGGCGATCAGCGCCCCCGAGTTTTCGCGGCCAAACGACTGGATTTCGCCAAGCACCTCGTCGAACGGTTTATCCTTCAGGGACGAGGAAAGCCGCTCGAGCCCGCCTGCGGCGTCAAGGGCGAATTTCGAAGCGGTCCGTTGATCATTATTGGCAAGATGCTCGCTTGCCGCGCGCAATGCGCCGCTGAAGGCCTTCAGATTGGCGCTCACGTCGCGCTGCGTTCCCTCCGCCTTGTTGAACAATGCTTGCTTTGCTTCCGATGCGTAATCACCGGCTTTCCTGGTGATCTCGTCACGCGCATCGTGGAGCGCTTCCGTCGCGGTCTGCTTTTCCCGTTGTAGTCTTTCCGAAAGCTCGCTTCTGGCTGTCTCGAAATCGGCCGTCTGACGGCCCTGATCGTCCTGGTCCTGCATGGTGTCTCCTAGTGGAATCCGAGAAAGGAGAGGATCGCAAGCACGATGACGACAAGGCCGATGAGATAAATGACACTGTTCATGGCGCAATCTCCTCCACTGCGCACCGAACTTGCCTGCGCTTTCTGTGTTCCGTTCGAACAGCACTTTTTTGGTAAGCTCCGCCTAACCAGCCTGAAGGGGTGCCTTATGCCCACGGCAGTGAGCGCCGTTAGAATGATATCAGCGACCGGACTCCGGTGCGACTGACAGGGAATGACTTGCTGCCGACCGTCGATCGAGCCCAGGCAAGCAGGGCGCGGCTTCCTTTTCGTTGCCGATGGCAAGCAACAGTCCGTGCGGCGCATCGAGCTCGCTAAGCTCTTGTGCCGACGGCATGGTGCCGATGCTGAATCAGGAACGCCTTTCGCTCCTCTGCCTTTGGGTCGAGGTTGTCGATCGAGCACTATTCTGAAGAGATTTCCGAGCTTCATCACATCGTCGAAGACGGCCCGGACTGGAAGACCTGATTACGTGCACGGTGACGATCAACCGTACGCACGGTGGTGAGGAACAGAACAGCCAAGAAATGGAGGCGGACCATGAACATCGGTGAAATCGCAGAAGCGCTTCGTGCGCTCGTTCTTACAGGTCAAGGTCAATGACGTGACTGACGCGGAAAGCCTGTCTTCACGGCTGATGGGCGACGAGGTCGAGCCAAGGCGCGAATTCCTCCAGGAAAACGCGCTGTCGGTCGCCAATCTGGATATCTGAGCCGCGATCCAGAATACGCAGGAGCAGGCATGAAGTGCATCCTGGCGCACCATGCCGGCTGCTATATCGCAACAAGATGGCCGAGGAGCGCCGGAACGGAAAGTCTTTCAAGGCATTGTAGTTGATCACAATCGCCGCAGGAGGCATCCATGGGACGTGGCATTTTGCTCTGGCTTCTCGGAGTCCCAA
>NZ_JAMYRO010000047.1:0-30070 GCF_040321495.1 Mesorhizobium sp. M0408
AGAATAAGGATCGGACCTTCGCTCGCCGCGACCGCGCCGCGGTCGCGGCGAAATGGCCTCCAGAACGCCATGTTCGGTCACACGCGGGTTGTCAAAGAAGCGGTAGGCCGCCTTCGCCGCCGCCCAGTCGCCGCAGGCCGCCGGGATCGGCTGCCCGGCGCAGCTGACATCTGATCCAGCAACCGTCGCGACCGACGGGCCAAACGCTTGTCGGGAAGGGCCCGCCGTAGAAAGCTCTTCCTCCTGCCAAGCGGCTTCGCCGCTGCTGGTCTTGTCTCGCATCCGTGACGCATCCGTGATTCGGCGTCACAGACAGAATCACGGCAGATTCATACGCGGCAATAGGCCCCGCCCACGATGTGGGTAATTGAAAGCCTCGCCGGAGGCGTACTCTGGACCCGTCTGGCTGTCAGTTTCTCCTCATGAGATCATCCCTTACAATCATCATCACCTCTCAAGCTGCAGTGTTCACTGCGCTGCCCATCACGCTATTGATAGCGTCCTCGAGGATGTCGAGACCTTGGTTAAGTTGAGCCTCCCCAATGATGAGGGGTGGCAGGCATTTCACGACCTCGTCTTTGGGACCAGCGGTCTCGAGAATGAGGCCCATCTGAAAAGCGTTGCTGATGACCTGCCCCGCAACCTCGCCAGACTTCAGATCGATGCCCCGCATCATGCCCCGACCCTTGGCTGACACTCGGCTTGGGTCGTATTTCTGCGCGATCTGATCAATGCGACTTTTCAGCAGATTGCCTTTCTCCCTGACGGACGCTGCAAAGCTCTCCGTTCGCCAGAAGTGCTCCAGGGCTACCCGGGCGGTGACGAAAGCATGGCAATTCCCGCGGAACGTGCCGTTGTGTTCTCCGGGCTCCCACTTGTCGAATTGTCGATCAATTAGGACGAGGGCCATAGGTAGGCCATAGCCCGATATCGATTTGGCCATTGTGACGATGTCCGGGCGGAGACCGGCCGCCTCGAAGCTGAAGAATGCATCCGTCCGGCCAACGCCGGCCTGAATGTCATCGACGATCAGCAGTGCTCCATGTCTGCGCGAAATGGCTGCTACCTTGCGCAGCCATGCCATCCCGGCGACATTGAGGCCGCCTTCGCCCTGAACTGTCTCGACAATCACCGCCGCCGGGGCGTCCACGCCGCTGGAGGGATCCGAGAGCAGGCGATCAAGGTAATCGGCGGTGTCTACAGCGGATCCAAGATAGCCGTCATAGGGTAGCCGCGTGACGCCGCCAAGCAGCTGACCGGCGGCCGCACGGTGGTATCGGTTGCCGGTGCAGGAGAGAGCGCCAAGGCTCACGCCATGAAAGCCGTTGGTGAAGGCTATGATATTGGGCCGACCAGTGATCTTGCGCGCTAACTTGAGGGCAGCCTCGACCGCGTTAGCGCCGGTCGGACCGGGAAACTGTACGACGTAGTCTAGTTGTCGCGGCTTAAGGATCGTCTCGTGGAATTCCCGCAGAAAAGACCCCTTGGCTTCATTATACAGATCGAGGCCGTGGGTGATGCCGTCACTCGCAATGTAGTCTGTGAGCGCGGACTTCAGCTCAGGGTGATTGTGTCCATAGTTTAGGCTCGAGCAGCCCATGAGAAAGTCGAGATAGGCTTTCCCATCGCGCGCAAACAGCTGAGCCCCTAGCGCTCTCGCGAAAACCACGGGAAAGCTGCGGGCGTAGCTGCGAACTTCAGACTCGAGACGGTTGAAGATCGCGAATTCCTCCTCGCGATCCGGTGCACTTTGGTCAGTCATCGTTGTCCTCCTTGTTGGGCCTTGGCTAGGCAGGTCGGCGGGAATAGTTGCGGGGCTAAGGGAGCGTTCGATGGGGTCAATGGCTATCAAGCGCGTGGGTGGGTCGCTCGGCGCCGGCAGGCCGCAACCAGCGAACCACCGCCCCGGCATGCTCAGCGAGCACGCAGGTGTCGGGGAAATTGCGGGCACTTCGCGATGAGTTCCCATACATTGGCTGCATGAATCCCGGTCGGTCTTCGGAATGTCACTCGCGGCAACTGGACGTTGCGTGGCACCGAGAATATCTGGCTATTGTTGACCATTCGACTCCTCCAGGCGAACACAGTGCCGCCGAGCGTACGAAGAGGACCTCTCAAAAGTCATGCCAACTGCGCCGAGGGGAGTCTTAGAAATATTTTCGGAGTTTTGTTCAATGACTTAACCCGGAGTGCAGCAGACTGTCAGGCCGAAAACAATGTGTCGCGGATTCGGCAAACACGACAGTAGGTGTCGGCCGAATTGAGAAACTGACCCGCTGACGAAATGAAGAACTGACCCCCTCGGTTATGAGAGGAGGCATGGATGATGATTGGGATTTCGGCGATTCCTGCATTGTCGAGAACGATGCAGGGAGAGGAGATGCTTCAGCCTGAAGAGGTGGCAGCGATGCTGCGGCTGCATGAGCTTGGCTGGGGAGCGAAGCGACTGGCCAAGGAATTCGAGTGCGCGCGCAACACGGTGCGTCGGTATCTACGCGAGGGCGGGACTGTTCCGTTTCGCAAGCCTGTGCGGCCGACCGCGTTTGACGGACTGGACGATTGGCTGCGGGAGCGCTTCTTCCGCCATGGCGGCAATGCCGATGTGGTGCGCCAGGAACTGGAGAGCGAACATGGGATCGTCATAGGGCTTCGTTCGGTGGAGCTTCGGGTGCAGGGTTGGCGTCGGGAGTTGAGGGCGCAGAAGCGCGCGGTTTGAGACGGCGCCGGGACATCAGATGCAGATCGACTTTGGCGACACGCGGGCGTGGATCGGCGGCGAGCGTGTTCGGGTGCACCCGTTTGTAGCAACGCTGGGTTACTCGCGTCGACTGCATATCCGTCCCTCGCTTCGGGAGCGCCAGGCGGACTGGTTCGAGGGGATGGAAGGAGCCTTCCTTCGCTTCGGCGGGGTTCCAACGGAAGTACTGTTCGACAACCCGAAGGCGCTGGTCGAACATCACGATGCGACGACGCGGGAGGTGCGGTTCAACATGCGGCTGCACGCCTTTGCCCGCTACTGGGGATTTACGCCGCGGGCTTGTGCGCTCTACCGAGCGCGTACGAAGGGGAAGGACGAACGCGGGGCCGGCTACGTCAAGCGCAATGCGATTGCCGGCCGCCGGTTCGAGAACTGGGCGGCGTTCGAGGCGCATCTGGACCGGTGGACGCGCGAGATTGCCGATCAGCGTGTGCATGGCACGACCGGCGTGGCTCCTGCGGAGCGCTTTGCCGAAGAGGCCGGGGCGCTTCGCCCTCTGGGCGGACGGGCGCCGTTTGGGCAGCTGCGGGATCTCGTGCGCAAGGTCCAGGCGGACTGCGCTATCGACCTGGACACGAACAGTTACTCGGTTCCCTGGCGGCTGATCGGGGAGAGCGTCCAAGTCGTGGTGTTGGGCGGCCGCGTTATCGTGCATCATGCGGGCGAGGTGGTAGCGGATCATGCCTTGTGCGGGGGACGTCGCCAACGGATTATCGAGCGCGCGCATCTTGCCGGCGTGGTCGGCGCTGCTGCGCCGGTACGATCGGCGGATATTGTTGCGCCTTCCGCTCTGTTGCGGCCACTGGCCGAATATGAGGCACTGGTGGGAGGCAGCTTGTGATGACGGCGGTCGATCACGAGATGTTGGTCGCAATGCTCGACCGGCTGAAGTTGACCGCGATCCGGGATCAGCTCGATACGCTGCTGGACGAAGCGGCGCGTTCGCAAATGACCTTGCGCGAGGCTTTGGCCTTCCTCGTTACGCGCGAGATCGCGAGGCGCGACGAGCGGCGCATCTCCATGGCAGGCAAGATCGCGCAGTTCCCGTTTGTGCGCGAACTCGACGGCTTCGACTTCGACGCGCAGCCGTCGCTGGATCAGCGCCAAATCCGGGAGCTGGCGACCTGCCGCTGGATTGCTCATGCCGACACGGTCCTGTTCCTTGGACCTCCGGGTACGGGCAAGACACATCTGGCGGTGGCTCTCGGGCGCGAGGCGATCCGGCATATCGTCGACCGAGCGGGTCGCGAGATACCTTGGACGTAGGCCTCCTGGATGACGGCCCTCAGCGCCTTCTCACGAGCGCGCGCAGGTTCATCATGTCGTCGGCATCGGTGGTTCCTTCGAATCAGGTTGGTGTCAGGAACCCGACCCTAACGGAATAACATCGATGACCACCGCTGCTTCGCTGCTTCGCTCGCTCGCTACGGCGCTATTGAGGGCGCGCTCGCGAGCGGCTTCGCTACCGCCGAGCTACACCACCTCGCGGGACACGACCCGGGAATGGTAGCGGATCATCTTGCGATCGACGCCAACGACGGAGCAGGCCCGCCGCTCCGACAACAAGATTGCGCCCTTTGCAGGGCATGTGACACAGCGCTATGCGCTAGCGAGCGAGTTCGTCTTCGATTCCGCAACGGTTTGTTCTGTTACATCGTTGGGGCACGCTCCACATGCAGTCCCATGAGTGCGAGGACAGCTCAATCTTCAACATCTCCGGGCACCTTACTGGTCCATGATCCGCCCAAGGTCGCACGCGCGTTACCGCTTGGAACAATGGCGTTCTCAAACAGAGCAGCGGCGGCGCGCAGATGTCAGTCAATCACAATCAGCTTACGGGGAAAGCTGGACAAGCATTCAACTTGCCCTTCATTGATGAGGATACTTTCTGTAATTTCAAGTCCCCAGTCGCCATACCACAGACCAGTCATGAAGTGGAACGTCATGCCGGGACGGAACTCCGTTTTGTCGCCCTCCCGGAAGCTGGCTGAATTCTCGCCCCATGCGGGTGGGTAACCGAGGCCTATCGAATAGCCAGCACGCCCATTCTTGACCAAACCGTAACGAGCCAATTCGGCAACGTAAGCCAGATAGATATCCTCGCAGCAATTGCCGGACACAGCCTTTTCGAGGCCAGCCTGCATTCCTTCAAGAACTGCCTTCTCGGCGTCCAGTATCTTTTGAGGGGGTTTTCCAAGGTAATAGGTCCGCGCCAGCGCACAGTGGTACCGTTTATGAACGCCCGCTAGCTCAAAGAAGATGCTCTCGTCGGGTCGGACCGGGCGGTCGCTCCAGGTGAGGTGGGGAGCCGCAGCGTCAGCGCCGGCGCCGATGTTTGGCACGGAGGCCGTATAATCACCCCAATATGGCCCCACGCCGCGTGTGCCAGCATGGGTAAACTCGGCAACTACATCTGACTGCTTTACGCCAGGCCGCAGCACTTCGGAGATACGCTGAAACATTGCGTCAACGATCTTGCCAGCGCCGCGCATGTATTCGATCTCTTGTGGGGATTTTACAATCCGCTGCCAATTGATCATTCGATCAGCTTTTTTGAATTTTGCATTAGGCAACGCCGCTGACAGAGCCTCAAAAGCTGAGGCAGACATGTAGTAGTTGTCCTTCTCAACACCGACATTCGATGAGCCGAGCCCTTCGTCAGTAATAACTTGACCAAGAACAGTCATAGGATGCAGTGTGTCGGATTGGACGTAATGATCTTCGTACCACCTGATCCGATCTTCAGCTAGATACGTGGTCAGTCTGCATCCGTTAGCATCCATGTTACGACCGAACCAAATGGGGTCTTTATCCTTGGTTACAACTATGCATTGGGGAACGTAGAATGAATTGCCATCGTAACCCGTCAGCCAATGCATGTTGGCGGGATCGGTCACGACCAGCACGTCAATGCCCGCCATCTCCATTGCACGGCGAGCCTTATCAAGGCGCTCTCTGTATTCAGACAATTCAAAACGTAGCGTATCTGCACTCATAATTGGCTCCATGATCATGATCTTGTGAACAAGCCTAGGAAGGGGGTCGCAGAATCTGGCTTGCGCCTACGGGCTTTGGCAGCACCTAATGATTTTCGCTCCCGAAGCTCTCCGGTTCCGACGACGGAGCCTGCGCACCCGCAGCACAATAACGAGGTTCCAAGGACGCCAACGTTAGTCGGCAAAGGTGCGTAGTGTCATACACTGGAAGACCAGTGCGCATTCGAATAGCGTCGGTAACACACGGAAACCCCGTGCATTCAAATAGTAGCATGTCGATTTCAGGATGGTCGGCCCGCAATAGCGTAACGCATGCGGCGACCTCCTTTGCAATTTGAGCGACATCGGTCCGACGGAACGGACGGGCGGTTGAATTACGCAAGTACTCACCGCCTTCAACACCGCCGACCACAATTCTCGCCCGACTTTTTTGGCTGTCGACGCCGAGCAAATCGTCATCGAGGTTTGACGAGTCGGCTGTGACCACCGCAAGCTTACGGGTAGGCGCAAGCTGACGGAGCAAAGCCGGAACTAGAAGGAGGCTCGATAGCACAACAGGCACATTGACAGCTGCGGCGACCGCCTCTTGATGGCGAATGAAGAATCCGCAGTCAGAAGTAATCACGCTGGCACCTTGTTGTATGAGCCGCCGAGCAGCTGCAATGCATGCCATTTCCAGCAACGGCTCACCCCGGATGACTACATCAGGCCTCGCTCCCTCCACCATTTCGGTGACGACCAGGCACTCGAAGGTGGCTGGATTCGTTAGGGCTCCTGTCCGGGGGATTTGATTTTGGCTATCGGGGGACAAGCCTTCGTCAAGCTCAAGAACTCCGAGAACTGGGCGGTCTTGCAACATCGTCGTGGCGCTCCAAGTATCAAACTGCGGCTTTACGGATGCATGGGGTCTGATTGAAAGCCACTGAACGTTAAACCTAAGCTTAGACAGGCACCCTCTCGGCCGCTACGGCCATCGATCGAAACTCGTCGACGCTGTGCTCGCCGAGCTGCGCTAGCAGCCTTGGCCATGCGGAAAGGCCTTCCGTAAACGAGGCTAACCGGAAAAACTCGTTGGGCGCGTGGATATCCTCATCCGGAAGGGCAAAGCCGAACATCAGCGTCTGAATTCCGAACAACTCTTGGAATATCACGGTTATAGGTACAGACGCGCCCAGCCGAACAAGAACTGGCTCTTGACCGGTCGCGTCGGAGAGGACTTTTTTTGCGGCAAGCACGAGGGGGTGACCGGTGGGCAGGTTGAAGGCACGGCTCGACGTGCCCAGGCCGTGGATCAAGAGTTCCACGTCCGGAGGGCAAACGGCTCGTAGATGAGCCTTAAGAATGTCTGAAACCTGGTCGGGATCCTGTCCGTGGACTGTTCTCAAGGACAGCTTGGCATGGGCCGTGCTTGGAATCACTGTTTTCGTGCCAACCCCGGTGTAGCCCGCCCACATTCCGTTTACGTCCAAGGCCGGTCGAAGTGTCACCTGCTCACGTACAGAGAAGCCATGTTCTCCATGCACACGCGCCTCGACGTCGTTGACGAAGGCGGCATCGTCGAAGGGAAATCTGGCCGTTTCAGCTCTTGCGTTGGCGGACACCTTAGGTAGGGCCATCAGCAATCCGGGGATCGCGATTGCGCCGTCCTTGTCATGAAGTGAAGCGATGATCTTCGCCATCTCGTGTGCAGCGTTCCGTACCGCGCCGCCGTACCGACCGGAGTGCAAATCTCGGTCTGCCGTACGGATTGAGCATTCGAGCTCGACCAAGCCGCGGCAGCCAATGTTGATGGTTGGAAATGCGGGACTCGCGCGTCCTCCATCCGCCGAAATCATCCCGTCGGCAACAAGCAACGGAGCGTACCGCCTTGCGATCTCGCGGAGGCTTGCGCTTCCGCTCTCCTCTTCCCCTTCCAAAAAGAACTTTATGTTCACCGGACAGCTGCCACAGAGGCGCAAAAAAGCTTCGACGGCATGGAGCGCAATGACTGTGGAGCCCTTTACGTCCGAGGCTCCTCGCGCATAAAGCTTGCCATCACGAATCGTGGGCTCGAATGGCGGGGAAACCCATTTGTCCAAGGGATCCGGGGGCATAACATCGTAATGGCCATAGATGAGGATAGTGGGCCGGCCAGGAGCACCATTCCAGGCTCCGTAAACAGCAGGATGGCCGCCGCCATCGAGAAGCTGGACATCGCTCAAGCCCATGCGCTTGAGCCGGTTTACGAGAAATGTTTGGGCGTCGCGCATCCCCTCTGCGAAAGCAGGGTCCGGGCTTACACTAGGCATACGCAAGAAGGTGCAAAGGTCATCCACAATTTCGCCTTGCCGACCGAGCAGATCCAGAACTAATTGATCTACATTCATGGCGTTCTCCTGGCATCTTCTGGGCGGATGCACCCTACGAAAGTGTTCATTTTTCTTGTCTCCAGCATAGGAAGCATGCCTCAACACACTCTCCACCAAACGACGCAACAATCAGTGCGACAGTATTTGGCTGAGGAACAGCTTTGTTCTTACGTGTTGTGGATCGGTGAAGAAGTCGTTCGCCTTGCCCTCTTCGACGATCCGGCCTGCATCCATGAAGATCACCCGGTCCGCGACCGAGCGCGCGAAACCCATCTCGTGGGTGACGCAGACCATGGTCATGCCGTCGCGCGCCAGACTGGCCATCGTCTCGAGCACTTCGGCGACCATCTCCGGGTCGAGCGACGAGGTCGGTTCATCGAACAGCATGATGGTGGGCTCCATGCAGAGGGAACGGGCAATCGCGACGCGCTGCTGCTGGCCTCCGGAGAGCTGACCGGGGAACTTGTTCGCCTGCTCCGGTATGCGCACGCGTTCGAGGAATTTGAGCGCCAGCTTCCTTGCCTCGGCCTCAGGCACTCCCTTGGTCCACATCGGGGCGGCCATACAGTTCATGAGCACTGTCAGATGTGGAAAGAGGTTGAATTGCTGAAACACCATGCCGACGTTCTTGCGAACCTCCGCCACATTGCGCATCTTGCTGTGCAACGTGATCCCGTTAACGGTGATCTCGCCTTCTTGATGTGCTTCGAGCCGATTGAAGCAGCGAATCAGCGTCGACTTTCCTGATCCGGAGGGTCCGCAGATGACAACGCGCTCGCCCTTATTGACAGTTAGGTTGATGTCAGCCAGCGCCCTGAAGCTGCCGTACCACTTAGAGACGTTTCTCGCTCCAATGATTGCTTCGTTCACTGACGCTTGCCTCCGGCTCGACGATTTCCGGTCCGAACTCGATTCGAAACGCGACTCATCGGCAGTCCCCTTAGAACGCCAGCTTGGACCGCTCTTCACTTGGCTCTCCATGGCTACGGCAAAAGGCGCGCCTGCTCCTCTAGGCCGATGCATTCCAACCCTAATCTCAAAATTTATTATGCGTCTAACATCTTTTGAGCATAGATTAATTGCGAATGGGCAATAATACGGCCTGTAGGGCATCGCGCGACTCCGGGGGACGGTAACGGCAAACGGTTTATGATACCGGTGCACAGGGGCAGTCGAAAGTCCGCCATTCGGCGATGCTGCGCCGACTCGTCGGTGTGAGGAGCAGTTTCGGAACAGGGAGCCCCTTCTCTCCGCAAAGCGTGCACAGAATCGAATGCGCCTCGCGACGGTAGACGCGCGTGACGCGCGCGAGGCGCGACGCATTGCATTAGGTCCCATCTCTCCGACAAATGATCCGTGAAGATTTTGTGCTGACGGTTTGCGAGGTGCAGTTCTAACGGCCCATCAAGGCACGATCGCTTTTCTCCTCGTATCGGATGCCCCGCCCGTGGCGAGTGAGGCAAGCAGAAGCTCTGGCTCTTGATGGGACCAGCGACAATGGGTTTCACACGCGTCGCCCGCTCCCGACCAATGCATTGCGCGTTATGCGCGCTTCGAACTCACGGTGGGAGGTTTGCGTCACGACGAGCCCGAAATACTCATCAAGAAGCGCGAGCACGCGCTGCGTGTGGCTCCCGAGCTTCTCTAGCCCATACATCTTCACGACGTATTCCGCTAACAGTTGGAGAGCGCTCCCTTCGTCTCCTCCGTAGAAGACGAACGGGTCTGAGATTCGCTGCACAGTTACCTCATCGAACTGCGCAGCAGCGAACAGATCGAGCACCTCGCCCGCGGTAAAATGAGGATAGTCATGTGGGGTCACTGAATGAGTTGACACCACGTCAGCGAACCAGCGGGCAGTGGGGGAGCCCTCTTCAAAGTCATGAAGAACGAAGATGCCACCGGGCCGGAGCACTCGTGCAGCCGCCCGGACAGCAGTGGCGCGCTCAGCGCGCGGGATGTGGTGCGTGCCGTAAGCCATCAGCACACCATCCACCGATCCATCTTTTATCCAGAACGGATCGGTGGCGCCCTGCCAGATCGCAAACAGGCCATCCCGGATGCAACGGTCTACCATGAACTGGGAGACGTCAGAGTTGATGAAACTTGGGCAGCGCGCCGCCCCCAAGAGCTGGTGCGCTACCTTGTTCACGTAGCCGTCCCCGGCGAGAAGATCGCAGAAGATCAGTGATGGACACAGTCCGTCGCGACCATTGGGGTGCATTTTTCCCAGTAGATCCATCACACCCTCCGATCGCGCCAGCAGGGACAGTTGGACGCTATCGAGGTAATCCGAACCACGCCCTTCCGGGGTGAACTCGTTGCGCGACAGTTTGGCAAGGCAGTCGAATGACTCTCTAGCGATTCGGGGCTCGATGGCCTTGAAGGCCACCGGGTTTATTTTTTTCAACTGGGAGAGGTGCAAATCTATACTATTGGGAAACATTGTGTTCTCCATGGTGACCAGGTGCCGGCGGGTAGAGCGATAGAACCTGTTTGAGTTTGCGGACACCGGCCTTGGAGACACTGTTGCGGCCGTGGGTGTCTTGAGCACGCCGTATTTCATGCGCGCCTTTGGATCTCATCCTTCGGGCAGATCGTCCAACCAGCAGGCGCCCTCAAGGTGCGGCCGAGAAAAGATCTTTCCGATCTTTTCGGGACTCTTGTTTTGATGATACCGCATATAGATACGGCCATCGGCTCCAAGGTCGAGGACTTCGATCTTTCCTGTGTGATGGGACATGATGTATTTGAAGGTTTTTTGGATGCCGCTGAGGCGTTGGTTGATGCCGCGAGCAATCTCTATTCCTCGGCGCAGTGAAACCTGAAAATGGGAAGCGCCTTTCACTGGTCTGGCCTGAAAGAGATAATACGGGCGGATACCCATTTGGTGACACTTGGCGAATGTGGCAGCTAAGATCTCAGGATCATCGTTGACTTTCGCGAGAAGAACGGTTTGGTTCAGGAACTGCACGCCCTGAGCGCGCAAGGAGCGAATCCTGTGTTCCGCCTTAACGGAGATTTCGCCGATATGGTCGAAGTGTGTCACGATCACTGCGGCCTTACCCGCTTCATCGATTCGTTTGAACAAAGCCGGTAAAGCGGGATCCTCGAACCGTTTGGGCTGATAGGCTAGTGTTTTTGTACCGACTCGAATCGAATCCAAATGTGGGATTGGCAGCAGACGATCAAGCATCTTGTCGAGCTTGGCCGTGCTTAGTACCAGCGGGTCGCCCCCTGTTATCAGCACGTTCGTAATCTCGGGATGGTCGCGAATATATTGCCCAATTTGCGCGAAATCAGCTGCTATTTCATCGGAATCCTTTCCGACAAGGCGTTTGCGAAGGCAATAGCGGCAATACGAAGCGCAACGGTCCGTGACCAGCAACAACCCGGTTTGGGCGTACTTGTGCTGAAACCCGGGAAAGACCGTGTTATCTAGCTCGCCGCTCGTGTCCAGGTTTCCGGGACTTTCGAACTCTTGGAATGAAGGTTCCACGATGTACTTGAGCTGTTCGTAATAACCGCTGTTGGTGATCTGCTCACGATAAGACTTTGTGACATGATAACGCATGATGCTACTGGCTTGCAGTTCTCCCTCGGTAACGACGCGCGGCCCCTCGATGAAATTCATCACCGTTGTGTCGGGCCGCGGGGCCGAGTTAGCGGGTGGTGCTTGAGGAGGGCAAACGAGAGGCGCCGCGGCGGTCACCCGCGCCTTCAGATCTCCATCGCTAAGGCTCTGGTCCTTGTACACAACCGCGATCGTTTTCGGATCCCGCTCCGTCTGCGCCCCAGGCAGTTCGTGAACCCAGCGGTCCTGGTGACAGGCCTCTTCCGCTGGGTTCGATTCAACCGCAAATCGACCTTCCTCCGCCAACAGGAGCGGTACCGACCAGACTCGCTGCCCGGGGCCGGCCGCCATCTGGCTCAGCGCCTGCTGCAAGTAGCTCACAAACCGCTCCACCGTGCTCCGCTCAAACAGAGACGTCGGATAGATCAGCCTTCCACAGATCGCCTCGCCGACCTCGGAAAGGTTAAGCGCGAGATCATGTTGCGCGACGCGATCGGCAACGCCTACATATTCAAGCTCGAGCCCCGGCAGTTCGACCGACTCCCCAGGATTGCTTTGCCATGTAAGTATTACCTCCGGTTTGTGGGGCGGATCGATGAGTTCCACCGCCTGCTCAAATGGCAGGTCCTGATCATCCTGCGCCCCAGGCGCGGCGGCATTCGCCCGCTCTAGCAATGTCTCCAGTGTCGGATCTCCCGATAGATCAATCCGCAGCGCCAAGGTCCTGACGAAGCAGCCGATCAGCCCCTCGATCTCGGAGCGGGTGCGGTTGGCGCGAGGTGTGCCGATCACCAGCTCGTTCTGACCCGACAGCCGCGCCAGTACCAGCGCCCAGCCCGCCAGCAGAGTCACGAACAGCGTCGTCCCATGACGCTGGCTCAGTTCCTTGAGCTGTGCACTCAGCCGCTCGTGCAACACAAACTCGACGTAACTGCCACTGTAGTCTCGCTGCGCCGGCCGCGGCCGATCTGTCGGCAGCTCCAGTACTTCTGGCGTGCAGTCCAGCATTCGGAGCCAGTATTCCGACTGCCGCTGCAAGAGTTCCCCTGCCAGCCGACCTCGCTGCCAAATCGCGTAGTCCGCATACTGCACCGGCAATGGCCTCAGCCGATCCGCGCGGCCTTCCCGGGCCGCGGCGTAGAGTTCGCTAAGCTCGCAGATCAGAATCTGCCGCGACCGGCCGTCCGAGACCATGCGGTGCATGATGATCAGCAGCATATGATCGTCCTCCGCCAAGCGCGCCAGTCGTATACGGATCAGCGGCCCGGCTTCTAAGTCGAACACCGCCTGCCCTTCAAAACGCATCAGCTCCGCGAGGGCCGTCTCCACATCCGCTGCCGCCGTCACATCGTCTCGTTTCAGCGGCAGGCCGGTGTCCGCCGGTCCAATCCTTTGGAACGGTTCGCCGTCCTCCACCCCGAAGGTGGTGCGCAGCACCTCATGACGCGCCACCAACCCGTCCAAGGCCGACTGTAGGGCCGCCTCGTCCAATTCGCCGCGAAGCCGAAGCCCCACATAGATGAGATCGGCCTTACTGCTGCCCTTCCGATGGGACAGGAACCAAAGCCGCTGCTGGGGAAGCGACAGTGGCACCCGTAACGGACGCGGCAAAGCTTTAATTGGCGGGACCGCACTCGGTGCAGCGTCTGTCGCATTGGTTTGGATTGTTCGAGCAAGTTTCATGTAGCTCTCCTCGGTCGGAGCATGCGACACCCCTATGGCGCAATGGGCCCTCCACCGTGTCCTTGCAATCGGCGTGCCACCGAGGAGGTTGTGCGAGCAGAGGGGCAAACCTCGTGTTTTGCGCCGCGAGAGCGGAGTGCTGCGCCCCATTGTGTCGGGTTCCGGACAGCGACGTCTTCACCGGATACGGCTGACACAGAAAGTGGCGTCCGCGACGTGCGGAGACTTGACAGCACACTGGCCATCAGGAAGGCGCCCAACGATAGGCCGTCGGTATAGGAGCCTCCTCCCGCTACTAACGTCAGTAACAGGGACGGCCGTCGATGATTTTTATGGTGCCGTGGTCGCGGGGCGAAGACCAGGTAGTAGGCTTTTTCTCCGGATGTCGATCGCTTGCGGCGGACGAGAAGCCAATGCTCGAAGCCGCCTTTTGACGTCCAAGGGCGGCGGATGCGTGCCCATTCGTAGAGCCGAGGCCCTTTGGCGCCTTCACCTGCCGCATGACAGACCCAATCGTCGGGCTCGAACTCGCTGGCCAGTTCCTCGGGCGAGGTTTCCTCAAACAGACTACCCCCTCCACGGCGCATGAAGTGAGCGCCTCGAACCGCCAAGACATAGGGCTGCTCGCGAGCTTCCAGCATCCGCCCCGTAGACAGCGTCGCCCAGAACGTAAGCGCACGGGACGCCGGCATCGAGCGCCGCCTCGACCATGGCGCACGCCATCTTTGGCTTGGTTGCAAACTCGACCGTCTCCGGGATCGACGCCCTGGCACATCGCGCCCGATCCTTTGCCCAGCTCTCCGGCAGATAAAGGCGACGATCGACCAGCGCTTGGCCGTAGCGGCTCGCGTAAGCCAAGAACACGCCGATCTGGCTGTTCTCGATCCGACCCGCCGTTCCCGAGTACCGACGTGCGACACCGGCGGAACCATGGCCCTTCTTCACAAATCCCGTCTCGTCGACGATCAGGACGCCATCCTCATCGCCCAACGCCCCCACCACATAATCGCGAACCTCGTCTCGCAGCCGGTCAGCGTCCCAGTGGCTGCGCCCCAACAGCGACTGCATCCGATAGGGCCGTTCCACTCCGGACTGCTCAGCCATCAGCCAGCCTGTCTTGCGCTCAATGCCGGAAAGAAGACCGTCAAGAAAATCTGCGCCCGTCTCCCGCAACTCACGACGAGGAAGCACCCGCCCAACCCGCGCCTGGCTGTGAGCTCCTGCTCCCAATCCAACAACGACCCTGACCACGAAGCGATAGACAAAGTTCCTCCATCAACCTGTCGAGGTGAAACAGAAAATCAAATGAGCCGCAACTGTAGTACTTCTGTAATGGGGCCCCTACTCGTCAAGTCCGTTCGAGTGATCATCACGCCGCTGGGATCATTCTTCTGCCCTTGGCCAGCACCAACACTGCCACATCATGCCATCAGACCCTTAAGCCGGCAGGTCAATCTAGGACGCGTGATTTACCGAAGCTTTCACAGCACTACTCCCGACCTTGCCAAGCCCTCGTCCCAGCGACGGGACCTCGAAGAAGCAGCGCCTATGGCGGCCTGCCTCGCTGCCTTGTTCCTTCTTGATGCGGTGACGGTGTCCTTGCCCCAACGGAACTGACTGGCATCAGCCCACATGCGATGGAGGACGGTTGCGAGCTTGCGGGCCAGCGCCACCTTCGCCCGTTTCATGCCGCGCCGCTTTGCTACCTCCGTCGCCCAGCGCTTCAGGGCCGAGAACCGCGTGCCGCGCGTCAACATGATAGCCGCTTCATAGAGGAGCGCGGTTCGCACCATTCCGTCGCCGACCTTGCTGATGCCGCCGTCGATGTCGGTCTCGGCCGGATTGATATTTGTTGGGCGTCAGTCCGAAGTATGCCCCAGTGGTCCGGGATTTAGCGAACCGCCCGGGGGTCATCGACCGCCGAGCGATAGGTGGCTGCAACCAGAGCCCCGACACCGGGCGCGCTCATCAGCCGCTGGCAGACAGGATCGGCACGGGCGATCTTCAGCATCGCGCGGTGCAGCCGGGTAAACTCGTTCCACAATACGGCCCGGGCCTGCAGCATCGCGCCGATCACCGTCGCAAGCATGTCATGGCCTTCGATGAGTTCGTGAATGCGCGCCTCGAAACGCCCCCGGCTCACCTCGCCAACCTTGAGCCCGTAACCGCGTAGGATTCCGCGTATGCTGAGCTCGACGTCGAGCAGCTTGGCCTGCAACAGCTTGCGGCCGACCAGCAGTGCCCGCACCTCCTGGGCATCTGCAGACTTGGCGTGCACAGGACGGTACCAGCCCAGGCGCAGCAACTGCGCGATCCCGCGGTCATCCTTGCGATCCGTCTCCACCGGCATCGCCGACAGTGCCGCCTTCACATGACGTGTCTCCAGCAACACCACCTCAAAGCCGGCGTCGACCAGACCCTCGCGCAACCACTGCGACAGTGGGCCCGCCTCAAGGCCGACGCGGATGACCGGCAATCCCAGATCGGCAAAATGTTGCAACAGTGCCTCTGGCTCGCTCGCCACCTTCGTCTCTCGCACGATCTTGCCCGATGAATCCACGACGCAAACACTGCTCAGCTTCAGCCACACATCAATTCCTGCATAATAGCCCATGGTTGTCCCTCGCTTGATGTTTGGTGCCGACACAACCGGACCCCGTTCAACAGCATCACTCTAAGGGAACAGCCGCCTTCCTGGCCATGCGAGGAGCGCCGGCCCATTACGGCATCTAGCGTTCCTTGAACATTGCGCCCGCCCGAAATTGGTCGAGACGCTGCCTGCTTACCCGCGGGTAACCAAAATATTGTAGCGAATTCTTCAAACAAATTTACAGAATATTTGCGACCGCAGATCGCTGACAATGGTACGTTCACCGCGAAGTCTGAGGTCGGGCGCGGCTAAAAGCCCCTGTTTACCCTCAGACCACCGCACAACACGCAACGGGGTCACGCCGATGTCAAGAAGAGCGCTCATCCTGGTTGAAGGTTCAATGAGTAATGGCCCGCTGTACGTCCAAGCGGCCCAGCGTCTTGGGCTTCATCCAATTACCCTGTCGGCCGATACAGTTCAGTACGACTATCTTGCCGCGGAAGAAATTGAGGCTATCCGTGTGGATACCGGCGATCTCGATGCGCTGATCCGCGAATGTTGCCGGCTGCGTGCAACCTATGACATTGCTGGCATTACTGGCTTTCCCAACCCGGACGAGACGGTCTATGCAACAGTTGGCAAGCTCTGCCGGCATTTCGATCTACCAGGACCTAACCCGGCAGCCATTGAACGATGCTGCGACAAATTCACTCAACGTCAAGTCCTCGCGGAGGCCGGCATTCCAATGCCTGCTTATCGCTTGGCAGCGAATGCAACGGAGGTGGAAAGCTCTGCAACGGAGATCGGCCTGCCGGCGATTGTTAAGCCAGCCGTAGGCAATGGCAGCAACGGTGTCCGATTGTGCCGCAACGTCGATGAGTTGGCCGAACATACGACCTATCTGTTGGGCGGGAAGCACATTTGGCGGTCTTCGCCGAGGATCCTGGTCGAAGAATTCGCACAAGGCCCATACTACGAAGCCGAGATAATGGGAAACGCAGTCATTGGGATTTGTACCGCTGAGTTCGACCGCCTACCACATTTCGTCTTTCGTGAGTGTATCTTTCCGGCCCCGCTGACTGATGACGAAGTTAAACGTATCGCCGATGTTTCGCTGAGCTGTTTGCGAGCTCTCGGCCTTGGCTGGGGGCCAACGAACATTGAATTCCGGTGGACGAAGCGTGGCCCAGTCGTCATTGAAGTCAATCCACGTTTTCCAGCTGGGACCACTCATCGGCTGGTTCAGCTGGCTTACGATGTCGATCTCGTGACCGAGCACATCAAACTTGTTATCGGCGACGAATGGGATTTGCGCAGAAAGCATTCGCACATTGCGGCCGCGCGGATCCTCGTTCCTGATCGCGATGGCATCCTCGATTGGATCGATGGCGAAAGTCTGGCGGCTGCCATCCCTGGTGTCGCCGAGGTCAAATTTTATGTTGAACCCAAAACGTCGATCGTCAGGAAAGGCGATTGCCGAGACCGCATCGCACATGTCATCGCCGTTTCACCCAGCCTTGCTCAGGCCGAGGCGACAGCTCAGCGTGCCGCCGACCTTATCACTTGGTCGATCACTCCATTTCCGACCGCTAGGGAGGAACGTTCTGCGGCCCTTACACCTGCGCCAGCGCAGGTGGCGCCAGGTAAGAGGTGATTGTTGCCAACATTTGTGCAATCGAGAGCAGGAGAGGGGCGGGTTTTTTGACGGGATCGTCAGCCTGACAAGATCAAGCCGCATGTCCGCAAGCGGTCGAAGATTATGTCACGGCGCGCGGCTATATTCTGCGACGTGTCCCAAGGCGCTGCAAATGACGGTCGGAACCGAAAGAGCCAGTCGCTGCATAGTCGCCGCACTCAAATAATCGGCCGTGAACTATCCGCAAGCCGTTGATCTGGCCTCCTGATTGAGGCGGAGAGCGGCTTTGGAATTGCAGGATTTGCGGTGTTTAATAGCTATTTTCTTGCAGTTCGGTTTTGCGATTCCCTTGTGCCGCAGAGCGTGATTCACTCGTTTTGGCGGGGCGAATTGAGAGGGGATAGCGGTGTCCAGGCCACGCGAGAAGCGCGAGACGGAGAGCAGGATCTGTTCCGCTCCCGGCTCGATCAGATCATCAACATGAAGCACGAGCTGGTTCGGCTGGCGCAGGCGATCGATTGGCCGGTGCTGGAGGAGCGTTTCGGCGTGGTCTATTCGGACGGCCTGGTATGCCGCCCTTGCCGACCCGGCTGATGGCGGGGCTGGCGATCCTCAAACACACCTTCAACCTGTCGGACGAGGTGCTGTGCGAGCGCTGGGTGGAGAACCCCTACTTCCAGTATCTTTGCGGCGAGGTGTTCTTCTGCCTTGCGCTGCCGAATGGCCTCGATGCAGGCTTCGGGAAAGCGCAACCTGGCTGAGGCGAGCCGGTTCCGGACGCGCTTGTCGGCCCGTATGGCGACCTCGCGGTCGAACATCAGGCCGAGCCACTCATCACGGCTAAGCTCGTTGGCGTTGTTCCGTTCGGCCAGTTCGCGCCAAGCGGCAGCCATGCCGGCCAGACCGAGGGCCTGCATCTGGTCGAGGGTGGGGTTCGTCAGCATTCTTTCTTCCTTTCCTTCACTGGTAATAGGTGGAGCCGCGGATGTTGGCGTGCTGGGGTGTCGGCTTGCCGGTTCAGCGGAGCTGGCTCGGTCGAGGCCGGCTTTGAGGAAGGCGGTGACAGAGGAGTAGGCGATCGCGTTGATCAGCAGCGCCCGCTCGCAGGCGGCATCGAGACGCTCCGGCCCATAGCGCGACGCCAGCCACAGAATGCCCATGGCCGAGCGGTATCCCTGCTCCGGATGTGGCCGGTCGCGCATCATGCGCTCGACCAGAATGGCGACGTTGGGGCCGATCCTTGCCGCCCGGCTGATCAGGCTGGCCGGTGTGGTGTTGGCGTAGCGCTGGTGCGCCTTGGGCATGTGTTCGTTGACGGTGACATGGCCGAAACGCTGCGAGCGACGCACATGGCTGGCGACACGCTGGTGGTCGTGGAAGATCTCGACCACTCGGTGCGTGAGCCGCACTTCGACGGTGCGCCCGATCCGCCGGTGCGGCACCGAGTAGAAGGTCTTGTCGACCTCGACATGGTAGTCAGGATGGACCTTCGCTGACTTCCACTCGGCGTATTCGAAGGGTGCCGCCGGCAGCGGCTTCAAGGCAGCCCGCTCGATCTCCTCGAACAGTTCGCGGCGGCTTTGGCCGACATGGCGCATCGGCCGGTTGTTCAGCTCCTCGAGCAGTTCGGCGATCGCCGCGTTGAGCTCGGCGAGCGAGAAGAAGGACCGGATCCTCAGCCGTGCCAGGATCCAGCGCTCGATGATCAGCACCGCGCCCTCGACCTTGCCTTTGGATAAAGCCGTCAACTGCAGCCCGTATGGGGACGATCGGCCTCACGGTCCGCATTACTCACCCATTCCACCCGCTTAAAGGCCAGACCTTCGACATGATCAGCCGCAGCCCGCATTGGGGCGACGACCGGGTGATCTACCGGGCGGCGGACGGGACCTTGCCCAGCATTGCCGCCGCAATGACGGACATGGCGCAGCCTGACGCATTCCGGCGCGTCGCGGCCGGGCGCGCGGCGTTCCGGACGGCCGACCTATTGGATTTGCTCACGCTGCTGGATCGGGTCTCTGCGCCGGTGGAGGCGGAGGATGCGTAAGGGTAAATACGCCGCTGGTGTAAGGCAAATTACGCCGCAACGTCTGCTCAGATACCGTAGTGACGCCTATCATTGCATGATTTGTGTCGGGCATCGTGGTGCGTCCTTGTTTGACGTCTCATCATGTAAGGCGTATTTATATTTACGAATCAATTTGGATGATGGTCATGGCGAAGCCAAAGCCAGCACGACGCGACCCAAAGGCCGAGGCCTTGGCCCGCGACGGCGCGCTCAACCCCCACCCCGAGGCCGTGCGCGACACGCTGTTTGCCGCCAATCCCTTCTTCGATGCCAGGGACCTTGTGCAGGTCCGCTACGAGATGGTGCGCCGCCATCAGGCCGATCGCGTGCCGATCAGCGACGTCGCCAGCGCCTTCGGGGTCTCACGGCCGACTTTCTACAAAGCTCAGAGCGCCTTGGCCGACCAGGGCCTCGCCGGGCTGGTGCCCCGGCAGCGGGGTCCAAAGGGCGGACACAAGATCTCTGCCGAGGTCCTCGCCTACATCGACCAACTCAGGACGACGCGGCCCGACCTCACCGTGCCGCAATTTGTCGACGCGATCGCCACACGCTTTGGCGTCAGGGTGCACCGGCGAAGTCTGGAGCGGGCCATGGCGCCCAAAAAAAAACGACTCGATCTGCCTTAACCGTCCGCGCGACCAGCCTCGTCGGCACATACGAACAACTGCGCGCCGCGGTGCTCAGCGCCCGGCTGATCACCGGATCAGGACTCGTAACCCTGCACCGTCAAGGCATGGTCGCCTGGATCAAGGCCGCAACGACAACACCCAACTTTACGCCGCCTTGCCCGGTACATCGCCCCCCGTCGGCAGGCGCGATCGCCACCAGCGAGCTCACCCTCATCCTTGCCAGCCTTGTTGTCACGCTAACCGCGGAGCCAGCACATGCCTGACCTCAAAGTCACCGCCGATCACCTGCGGCGCGACGCCTACCTCTACATCCGTCAGTCTACGCTGCGACAGGTCGCCGAGAACGGCGAGAGCACGCAGCGACAGTATGGGCTGCGTGATCGCGCCATTGCCGCCGGTTGCCCGCCGAACGCATCCACGTTATCGACTGCGACCTAGGCAAATCGGGATCCAGCGCCGTTGCCCGCGGCGGCTTCCAGGAACTGGTCAGCGAAGTTGCGCTCGCCAAGGCCGGCGTCGTCATGGGGCTGGAGGTCTCGCGCCTGGCCCGCAACTCCGCCGACTGGCACCGGCTGCTTGAGCTGTGCGCCCTGACCAGCACCCTCATCCTCGATGAGGATGGCATCTACGACCCCGAAAGCTTCAACGACAGACTTCTTTTGGGTTTGAAAGGAACGATGTCGGAAGCGGAGTTGCACTTCCTCAAGGCGCGCATGCGCGGTGGCCAAGTCAACAAGGCGAGCCGTGGCGAGCTGAAGATAGGGCCGCCCGTGGGCTTGGTCTACCTGCCCGATGGCACGCTCGCACTCGACCCGGACGCCGAGGTGCAGGCCGCGCTCCGCATGATGTTCACGACCTTCGAGCGCCTGGGCAGCGCAACCAGAACCGTCAAGTTCTTCCTCGACGAAGGCATCCTGTTCCCGCGACGACTGCGCAAGGGACCGTACAAAGGCGAACTCATGTGGGCGCCGCCACGGCACGCCCGCATCCTCCAGGTCCTGCATAATCCGAGATATGCCGGCGCCTTCGTCTACGGTCGAACGCGTGGACGGCCCCGGCCGGGCGGCGGCGTCTCGCAGATCAGGGTGGATATGGCCGAGTGGCGGTTCGTCATGCCCGACCTGCATCCGGGTTATATCGACTGGGAGCGCTTCAAGGCCAACCAGGAGCGTCTCGCCACCAATGCACAAGCCTATGGAATGCAGCGCCGCGCCGGGCCGGTCCGCGAAGGATCCGCCTTGCTCCAGGGCAGAGTTCTCTGCGGCCTTTGCGGCGGGCGCATGGGCGTCCATTACAGCCAGGAGCATGGTCAGCCTGTCCCGACCTATATCTGCCAGGAGACCGCCACCCGCCGTGGCGGCAAGGTCTGCCAGTCCGTGCCCGGCAAAGTCGTCGATCCGGCGGTGGGTGCATTGCTTGTCGAGCTGATGACGCCGATGACCCTTGAGGTCACCCTGGCGGTGCAGCGCGAGCTTGAGGCACGCGCCGCCGAGATGGACACGTTGCGCCGACAGCATATCGAGCGGACGCGTCATGACGCCGAGCTCGCCCGGCGCCGCTACATGAAGGTCGATCGCGACAATCGCCTCGTTGCCGACACTCTCGAGGCCGAGTGGAACGAGAAGCTGCGGCTCCACACCGACGTCGTCGAGGACTATGAGCGACGCGCGCCCGAGGAAGCCGCTGCCCTCGATGCCGCGACGCAGCAACGCGTCCGCGATCTTGCCGAGCAGTTCCCGCGGATCTGGAGCGATGCCCGCATCGATGTTCGCGAGCGCAAGCGTATCCTGCGGCTGCTGGTCGCCGACGTCGCCCTGGTCAAGGCCGAGACGATTACCGCAAACGTGCGACTATCCGGCGGGCGACCCGCACCTTGACGCTGGAGCGGCCTTTGCCGATCGCCCAGATCCGCAAGTTCAAGCCTGAGCTCGTCGCCGAGGTCGACCGCTTGCTCGACCGACATTGCGATCGCGAGATCGCCGATATCCTCAATGAAGGTGGCCTGCGAACCTGGGAAGGCAAGCCGTTCAATCTCAAGAAGATCGCCTTCATCCGTGGAGCTTACAACCTGCCCAGCCGTCGCCAGCGCCTGCGGGATTGTGGTCTGCTCACCACCCAGGAAGTGGCCGAACACTTCGCTATCGCCGAGACTACGGTGCATCAATGGGGGCGCCAGGGCTCATCTGCAAAGCCTGCAGCGACAGTCTCAACCGTGGTCTGTGGGACATTCCTCACGGCCTCGAGATCATCAAAGGCCGCCCGGGCCGAAACGCCGTTCCCGCCCGCCGTGCCTCAATTACCGTGCCATCAACCGAACAGGACTCATTATGAAACAATTGCCTTGTCGCGCGGCTTTCGGCTGCGGGTCGGCAGGATGGTGGTGTCGTAATGCTCGGCCATCGCGGCAAAGGTCGCGTTCAGCGTCGGCTCGAACCATAGCGCCTTGACGACACCGGCCTTCAGGTTGTCGCACACGATCGCTCTGGTGGCCGCCGAAGAAGGCGAGCGCTCGCACCTGGCCCTCGATCCGGTCCGGCAGCTTTTGGCTGGAGCTGGCAGAGGCGAAGGTCAGATTGGAGGCGCCCAGTACCGCGACAAAAATCTGCGCCGGGTCTGGCCCGGCGGCAGCAGCCAGCATGACAGCCCGGCCTCCCGCGCCCGCAGCAAATAGGTCGATACTGTCGTCTTACTGATCCTGAGCCGTTCCGACACCTCACGCACCGAAAGACCCTGCTCATGGGTCAGGCGCAAGATCGCTTGGATATCCCTCACGCTCGTTCGTCTCGCTTGCTTCCGTCTCGGCATGGCCCCTCTCAACATCATCGTGAGAGGCCAAACTGCCAGAACGGCGCAGCCAAGAACCGACCGCTAAATCCGCTCCCGAAAATTGTCCGGGATTTAGCGGAATTCGCTGTCCGCGAGTTACTGAAATCACTGTCCGGGATTTAGCGAAAAGGGTGTCCGGGAATTACCGAAACACGCAGTCTCAGTGCCCGTCGGTGCCTCCGGCGTCGTGGCTGAGGAGGTCGAACCGGCGCTCAAGAAGGGCGCTATCCTCACCGAGGTCGGCTCCGCCAAGGCATCCGTAACCGCTCAGATGCGGCCCCTTCGTGCCGGAGGGCGAACACTGGCGATGTCACGTTGTCTGCATATACACGCGTTGAGACGTATGCATACAACGACGGCCGCATGATTGGGACACGCGCGTGCGCGCGGCGGGCTCTATGATGGCAATGCTTGAAGGTCAGGCGGCCTGCTGATCGGCGGCCTTGTCGGCTTTGCGCAGGCGCTTCCATTCCTAAGGCAGTAGTTCGTGCAAACGCGAAGCGGGAAGATCAGCAATGCGGGCCAGGACATCGGCGAGCCAGGCTTTTGGGTCGACGTCGTTGAGGCGTGCCGTGGTGATGAGGGTAAGCATAACGGCGGCGCGGTCGGCGCCGTGCTGGGAACCGGCGAAGGTCCAGTTGCGCCTTCCCAGAGCAATGCCAGGCAGCGCTCTTTCGGCCGCGTTGTTGCTCAGGCAGATTCTGGCGCCGTCGATGACGCGGGCGAAGTCGGCCCAGCGCCTGAGCATGTAATTGATTGGTTTCAGGACCTCGGAAGAGCGCGAGAGGGTATCGCGCTCGCGGAGCAGCCAGGCGTGCATGTCGTCGAGAAGTGGTTTGCTCTTCTCCTGCCGCACGGCATACCGCTCGGCAGCGCTGCGGCCGTTGATGGCGCGCTCGATCTCGAACAGTGCGTCGAGGCGCCTGACCGCCTCCAGCGCGATCGGGGAGATCGGTTTGCCCTTCTTGCCATCGCGGGCCTTTTTCGCGATGTCGGCCAATCCGAAGAATCCTCGCCGCATGGGCGTAGCAAAAGGCCGGCGTGATCGGCTGCTCCTTCCGCTGCGGGTCGAACAGCGGCTCAAAGCCACTGTAACAGTCGCACTGAAGGATGCCGGCGAACCCGGCCAGATGCTTCTGAGGACGCTCGCCGCGGCGCCACTGAGCTCGGCGACCAGATCCCCCCTGCATGTTCAATGTCATGGCGCGAAAGCTCCATGTTCATAGGCCTACTGCAAGGTGCCTTGGCGCACCACTTAGGCTTCGGCGCGACGCCTTGCTTCTTCAGCAGCCGCGCCAGCAAGCGCTGGCCGCTTGGTGTTGCGGCGGTTCTGGACGATCTCGTCGAGCATAGCCATCCTGGTCGACGGCGCGCCACAACCAGTGTTTCCTGCCGGCGATGGTGATGACGTTGATAACGCCAGACAACGTGACATCGCCGCCTATAGAACTGGCTCCCGCTCTAATGGATTTCCGATGAAGTTTCTCGGCGTCCAACTAAATCCTCAGCGTGTTGTACATTCTGCTGTCAGCGAATTCCTGCACCGAACGCGAACTGCAGCGCAGCCGTCGCTACTCAGCCTTACTGAGTTGCGGCGGCGCGATGATTCAGTTGATCATGTGGAACGCACCGCCAAGCATGTTTTGGACAAGGTAGCGCGGCCTAACCCCGAGTTAAAGCTCAACCGCGTTCATGGCAGGTTTTCCCAATGTACCCCTTGCACTCCATAGGGTGAAATAAAGGGCAACTAGCCAAACAATGGGCAGCAAGGTCAGCAACGATCCAACTGCCGCGATCGTTGGATCAACTTGCTCCTTCAGGTTCTCCAACATTTTCAGAGGCAACGTCGGGATCGCATACCCGCTCACAAATGACGTTATGATGACCTCATCGAACGACGCAAGGAAGGCGAATAACGCACCACCGATGATGCCAGAGCGGATCAAAGGTAGTGTCACCCTCATGAATGTTCGCGTCGGTCCGGCACGCATGCTCATGGCAGCCTGCTCTAGCCGCCTGTCAAAACCGGACAGAGTTGCCAGGACGATGACGACGACATAACCGACGGCACCGATGGTGTGACCCAAAATAATGCCGATACTGGTTCCTACCAATCCAAGTTTTGCCAACCCAAGATAGACAGCGACACCGACCACGATGATTGGAAAGGTGATGGGCGTCAGGATAGACATGGTTATAATTGAACGGAGGCCGGACGAGCAGCGGCTGAGTCCGAACGCTGCCATCGTACCGGCCACGGTTGACACCAAGCTGACGATCACACCGAACTGGAAGCTGTTCCATAAAGCGTTGATCCAGGAAGGATCCTGAAAAACCGAATAATACCACCGGAGGGACACTGCTCTCGGCGGGAACTCAAGAAAATTGCCTGCATTGAATGAAATGATGATGACGATCAGGCCCGGTGCAAGCAGATAGATAAATACGATGGCAAGGAAAGCTGCTCCCACGATTTTCGCCCACGGGGTGTCCCGTTGTCCTTGATAGAGCTTTGCCGCCCAGCGCCGTGCTCGAAAGGGTATGGCAAACTCATTGAGATATCGAGTTGCTTTTCCGAATGACGGCAGCCGGCCCGGCCGGAATTTTTGCTCCGTAGACCATGCTTCACCATGCCCGCTCGCAAGATTGACACCAGCCATTGAAAGAACCACAAGCGCCATCGCCAGTAGTATGAAGGCTGCGGCAGCGGTCGGCGCCATATTCAATGATGTTGTGAGCTGGGAATTGATGAGAGTCGACAGCATAGTGTCGCCTAACCCGCCCAAGGCTTGCGGTGTAATGTAGAAACCAAGGCAAACGACGAAGACAAGTATGCAACCGCTTCGAACGCCAGGAATGCTTAGCGGAAGAAACACGCGCAAAAATGCGGTGAGAGGCTTTGCGCCCATGCTGCGAGCTGCAGACATCAACGAGCTGTCGATACCCACCATTACACTGACCATCGGCAAGATCATCATCGGCAGCATGATGTGCACCATACCGACATAGACCGCGAACCGGTTGTAAATAAGGGGAAGCGGTCTCTCGATAAGACCGACGCTGAGTAACAGGTTGTTGATCAGCCCGCTGTCTCCCAGGACGATCGTCCAGGCGTATGTGCGCACCAGAGCGCTCGTTAACCAAGGCAGGAAGACAAGAACCATGAGGAAGGGCCGTGCGCGGCCGGCAACTGCAATCAGATAGGCCGTAGGGTAGCCGATGATCAAACAGATTGCCGTGGCTATCAAGCTTATCTTGAACGTCTGGAGAAGAATAAGGACATATGACCGCTGTTCGAAAAACCCCACATAATTGGCCAGAGAAATTGCTGGTGCGTTGAGGCTGGTCAGGAATAGAAGGATCATCGGTATGCCGAAAACAGCGAACAAGACGCCGAAGGCAGGCACCGTTAGCAGAATCGGCCTCGAGCCAATTTTTTGTATCGTCGTCATTTGCGAAGCCCTCCGCCTTCAGCAGCGACAAATCGGATGTCTGATCGAAGCCAATCAAGGCGAACCTCTTTGCCGGGACGGAATACCTCCTGTCCTGAGGCGACGTGTTCGCGTGCGATCAGAACCATGTTCCCCACACGGACCCGGTATTTTCTTAGTGGGCCAGCATAGATCATATCTTCGACGGTACCGGACACAGATTGTCTCTGGTCTGCGTCGCCGCGCCTTGCTGCGGAACACGCGCTGACGCAAATGCGCTCAGGGCGCAGCATTGCGATCATTTCAGACGAGGGCACGATATCGGATTCAACTTTAAATTCTGTATCTTCCAGGATGTTGGCCTCGCCCAGGAAGTTTGCCACGAAGCGCGTTTTCGGACGGTCGTAGAGTGCTTCAGGCGTATCGATCTGCTCGATCTGACCAGCTCGCATGACGACGATGCGATCCGACAAGGTGAGCGCTTCCTCCTGATCGTGGGTAACACAAATGGTAGTTTGTCCGAATTCCTTATGCAGGTCCTTGATTTCAATTTGCATTTGTTCGCGCAGGTTACGATCCAGCGCGCCAAGGGGTTCGTCGAGTAGCAAGATCGGCGGATCGGCGATCAATGCACGCGCAAGGGCCACGCGTTGTTGCTGACCACCGCTCAATTGTGACGGCATGCGGCCGCCAAATTCACCGAGGTGGACGCGTTCGAGCATTTGGTCGACCCGTGCTGCCCGGTCGGCGGCCTTGATCCCGCGCATTTCAAGTGGAAATTCCAAATTGCGGCGCACAGTGAGATGCGGGAAGAGCGCGTAGCTCTGGAAGACGATCCCTTGATCACGACGGTATGACGGAACTTCGGAGACAGATTTCCCAGCAATGAGAATGTCGCCTTGGCTCGGTGCCGTAAACCCGGCGAGCAACATCAGCGCCGTCGTCTTCCCTGAGCCACTCGGACCGAGAATGGTCAGGAACTCACCGCGCAAAACGGAAAGGGAGATATCTTTGACCGCTGCAACGGACCCATACATTTTAGTGACATTGCAGAATTCGATTTGGGTGGAAACTGGAGGTCTCTCCAACACTTCATCCTCGATAGGGATATAACTTTTCAGATTCAAGTTCATTGTGATACTCCGCCGGGACCACGCGCCAGTCAGACGCAGGTCCCGGAAAGATAGGGCCGTTGAGTAAAGTGGTGCCTTCCAGTTCAGCAAGACCGCAACCCTGTCCACAGGACGCGCGCCACCATTACCTAATGAAACGCTAGGGTTACTGGAGAATCCACTCATTCCAGCGCTGAACAAGGCGCTCCTTGTTCGACTTCCCATCCGAACCAACCTCTGCATACCACTTTGCGTTGAGAGCGAAGCTCGAGGCCGCATAGTCTGGATGCGATGCAAGCTTTCGAGCAGCATCGTCCGGTATCGTTTTAAACGCATTTTTGTTCGTGGGAGCTTGCGCAATCAACTTAGCAAATACCGCCTGCCGGTCGGCGCGACCGGTCAGCTCAAGGAATTTCTGCGCATTCTGTACGTTCGGGCTGCCTTTCGGGATGCACCAAAAGTCCATCAGAATTTTAGCCTGATTTCGGTTGATCTCAATCGGCCCGCCTTCATCAACAAGTGAAAGCGCCCGGCCGTCGTAGGACTGCACGACGTCCGCGATGTTGTCCCTCATTATCTGCAAAACCTCAGAGCCACTCGTCCACCACTTGCGAATGTGCGGCTTGACCTTGTCCAGGCTAGCAAAGACACGATCAATATCCATTGGATAAAGCTTATCCATTGGAACACCATCGGCCAGAAGGGCCTCCTCCCAAGGTCCCGATCCACCCTCGCCGGAATATAGGGAGCGGACGCCAGGAAACTTGTCAACATCCCAGAACTCGGCCCACGTGGTCGGCCGCGGCTTCCCAGATGGAAACTTCTTCGTGTTCCACACCATATTCATTGAGTACATATAGGAGGCGAAGCCGTTCGGATGTTTGGCGAAGTCTGGGATTGCCTCCAGTTCATCCTTCTTCCAAATCGAATAATCGACTGCCTCAAGGTAGCCCTTCGCGATAAGCGGATCCACAATCGTTTGTCCGAGGTTGACGATGTCGACCGAAACGTTCTTTGTGTCGACCATCATCGCGATCTGCGTCGATGTGAAGTCCGCCTTCACAGGCGTTACCTTGACCCCGGTCTCGGCCTCAAAAGGCTTTACATAGGCCTCAATCACCGCGTCGCCCCAATTGCCGCCGCTCATATTGACTCTCAACTCGCCGGCGGACGCTGCCCGTGCACGACCGGTCGCAGAGGATACTGCACCTACCGCGATCACGGACGATGTTGCCTGCAAGAAGTGCCTGCGATTTATGAAAAAGCTCATTACGTTCTCCTCCCTCTGTTACTCCCTTGGTTATCAAGGGTTCACTCTCAGCCTATGGCGAACACAACACACGAGATCGACGCCATTACCCCTCCATTTTTTTCGCCTGCAGCTGGAGTTGGAATTTAAGAGAGATAACTATTACGGTCCAACATCTTCTTGGTATAGATTTATCGCGAATAAACATAATTGCCTGCCAGGCGTCGGAGGGCGGCCCGGTAATGTCCGTTGTCAATGCCGGGGCATGAGAAACCATTTCATTCTCAAGAGTGGCTAACGGTGGGATGCCGGGTGGGCCCAGCCTCATGGGAAAAGTGCCCATAATCGAAACCTAGCGGCGACCCGCTGGACGATGTGGTGCGTGGTCGGCACACCGGTGATTGACCGGAATGCGGCTCGTCAATGATCGTCTGCTGTTTGGGCTGAAGGGGACAATGTCGCCGAGCGCGGCATCACGGTGATCACACGACCATCCATCGCTGGACCGTTCGTTTCTGGCCCTTGCTCGAGCGCTTCAACCGGCGCAAGCGTGGCGTGGCCGTCGAATGGCCTGTCGACCAGACCTACATCAAGGTCTGCGCCAGTGGATGTATCTCTATCGCGCCATCGACACTGTCGTGGGCGAGCAGCGCAACCAGCCTGCGGCCAAGCTCTTCTTCAGAAAGGCGCTGGAGCGTCATGGCCGACCGGATCGCGTCGTCAACGACGGGAGCCAGACCAACCACGAGGCGATCGTTTCCTGCGACACCACAAATCGCTTGCAGGATTGCGCCGGGCGCCGGCTGAAGACGATCCACATCCGCCGGAGCCAGTATTTGAACAACCGGATCGAGCAGGACCATCGGCGCATCAAACGTCGGGTCCGGCCGATGCTCGGCTTCAAATCGACGGCCACCGCCTCCACCATCCTTTCCGGCATCGACATGATTCACATGATGCGCAAGCGACAGGCGAGATACGCCTTCAATGCGAATCCGTCCCTGGCCGAGCAGTTCGAAATTCTCGCCGCCTGATTGACCTCGCATCCGGCCTCTCTGCGCCTCTATTCAGCCGTTGCAACAAACCCTAGATAGCGGTTGAGGACATTGCGGGTCCTGCGTTCAACCATAGCGTCGTGTCTCAGAAGGCCGGCGACCCACTCGCAGGTGC
>NZ_JAMYRO010000048.1:0-27544 GCF_040321495.1 Mesorhizobium sp. M0408
AAGCCAGTGGATGAGGACGATCTGAAAAGGTGTCTCGCCGCAGCTCTCACACCTGCTGGAACGACACCAAGAGTTTCATGATCTCACTTCTGCGGCGTGCAAGGTGAACCGAAATACGGCACCACGAGGCTCGTTTGCCTGCACCCATAGCCGGCCGCCGTGGGCACCGATGATGGACCGGCAAATTGATAGCCCCATTCCAGTCCCGCTGGGCTTGGTGGTGTAGAACGCCTCGAAAACGTGGGTCAGATGCGTCGGATCGATTCCTGGCCCAGAGTCTCGGACTGCCACCTCGATTTCTGTCCCGACTTCTTCCGAGCTAATCAGCAGGTCTCGTGGTCCCATCTCGACCGTGTCGATCGCTTCGACCGCGTTCAGGATCAGGTTGAGGATGACTTGCTGTAGTTGAACTCGATCCCCCTCTACGAGACACAATCCGTTGGCAAACCGGGTCTGGACCGATACCGTTTGTCCGGTGGTTACGCTTCGCGTCAATGCGATCACTTCACTGATGGCAGCGTTGAGATCAAAGCACTCCTTTCGCGGCGGCGCTTTCTTGATGTGCTCACGAATGCGGTCGATGATGTCCCCTGCTCGGTCGGCATCGCCGACAACGCAGGCGAGCGCTTCCCTGACCTCGCCCAAGTCTGGCGGCAGTATGTCAAGAAAATTCTGGGCTGCGCGGGCATTGTTCCGAGCACTGGCGATCGGTTGCGTGATTTCGTGAGACAGCGAGGCAGCCAATTCTCCCATCGTGCTTACCCGGTTCATGTGAGCGAAATCCGATTGCATCTGCTGCAATTGCGACAGCGCCTCGTCGGCATGCATCTGATCATCTATGTCGTGACAGAGGCCGTACCACTGGACGATGCGCCCGTCCTGATCCCGCAATGGCTCGGCGCGGCTCGACATCCAGCGATAGACGCCGTCAGCGCGGCGCAGGCGATACCGCATGGCGAAGCTCTCGCCGGTGACGAGGCAGCGGTTGAGGGCGTCCCTGAACTTCGCTGCGTCGTCCAGATGGACGGTCTCTATCATCGCGTCCAGCCGGCTCATCCCCGGCCTGTCCGTATCCGCTAAGTCCAGGCCGAGGAAATCAATCATGCGCTTGTTGAAGAAGGTCGGCTCGCCGTCCGGCGTCAGCCGCCAAAGGTGGCTCGGAACCATGTCGACAAGCTGCGAGAGCTCCCGCTCCCGGTCGCGCAGCGCCGCCTCGGCCCGCTTCTGTTCGTCAATGTCTATTGTCGTGCCGTACCATTGGGTGATACGCCCCTGGCTATCGCGTGAGGGTCGTCCTGAGTTTCGAAACCAGCGATACACACCATCGGCGCGGCGCAGACGATGCTCTGTGTCATAGTGATCGCCGGTTTCGAGGCAATGCCGCCATTTGGCGGCGACCCGATCATAATCGTCGGGATGGACGACCCGACGCCAGCCGAACTCATCCTCGTCGTCGGAAGTATTAAGATCTTCGCGCGCGTTACCGAGGAAAGCCAGGGTGCTTGGGCTGACATACGTGAACCTTCCGGCGGCATCGGCCGACCATGCGTGGCCGGGCATGCTCTCGATAATTTGCAGCGCGCGCTTTGCTTCGGAGTCGGTTTCGCCAGGTGAATTGGACGGTGTCGTCATTGGCTACTCCATGGAGTGCGCCCCTGAGGGTGGACCGGGTTCAGGCTGCTGATTTGCCAGTCTGCCGGATGTGTTGATCCTCGAACTGCTGCGGGCTCAGATAGCCAAGCGCCGAATGGAGCGTGCGCTTATTGTAAATCACCTCGACGAAGTGAGGAAGGTGGTCAGCGACGCCCTCGAAGCTCTCGAAGGCCATGGGATAGACCGCCTCGACCTTCAACGTCTTCATGAAGCTCTCCGCCTTGGCGTGGTCGTATGGGTTGCCTCTGCGGCCCATCGAACCAGGCACGGTTCAGGCTCCGCTTCTGGTGCGGTGGGCGCACCAGCCACCAGAATGACGTCGAACCCGTCCGCAGCCTCCTCGAAGGTTAGGTCGGCCACCATTCGTATGCCGTTCGACGCGCGCAGCGGATTGCGGTGAGCGGCGACCAATGCCGTTTCATAGCGATCCGTGCTTGTCGAGATAGCTGTTCGCCTCGCTGAACACGTCCACCTGGCCCTGCGACGTCCAGGGCTTGGACACCCTCATAGACCACAATCGCGACAGCTTGTACCGGCATTTCGCACCGCCCCGCTAGGCGCGGAAGCACGAACACGATCCGTTATGCGTTGACGACCTCCACGCCATCATCGGCAGGATCGATATGCACGAGGAAAGGCCGCATGCCAACAGCAGGCCATCTCACCGAAACTGCCCTTCGTCAGCGGTTCGTTAGGCACGCAAGCGACCGCTGCAGCGCTCGAAGCGCGGGCAGCACACTCGTAAATGGCATGGCGGTGTGGATGTCAGACAGAGGATCAGGCAGTTCGGACGCCTGTACACATTAGTCGGCGGTGTCGACGTTTCAGGTGCGAAAAGATGGCGTCTTGCTGACACCTCGCTCAACGAGCAACGAGCCGCTACTTCAACGTAGCAAGATAGCCAACGAGGTCCGCCCGGTCCGTCGGGTCCTTCAGTCCTGCGTAGGGCATTCTGTTTCCGGGAACTACCTTCTGTGGCGATTCCAGATACGCATCAACGATCTTCGCATCCCAGACAATGCCGGACTTCTTCATCGCGTTGCTGTAACGGAAGCCGGGAACCGTACCCGCCTTCCTGCCGATGATACCTCCCAGGCCCGGCCCGACGCGATTGGCATGATCCGTCGCGTGGCATGCCGCGCAAGCTTTGAAGACGGTTTTTCCGTGCTCGGCGTCCTGTGCGTAGCCGGGATTTGCGGTTGTTCCCGCAAGTACAAGCATCGCGATAAACGCGCCAATCTTTCTCGCGCCTTTCATTGGGAACGTCCTTTTTAGGTTGGGATCAGAGGTGGCGTGGCCGTGCAACGTAATCGTTGAGGTCGTCGCCGAGTCGAAGAGCGAGTGCTCCTAGCGGGCCTGTCGGGTTGTAGCCCGCATTGAAGGGATAGACGGATGCACCGACGACAAACAGGTTCTCCGCATCCCAGTGTTGAAGATGAGGAGAGACGACGCTGGTGCCGGGATCGCTTCCCATGATCGTGCCGCCAGTGACATGTGTGGTCTGATAGACGCGACTATCGTACGGCCCCTTGCGGGGGGCTGTCGGCGGCGCTATGTCGGCACCCGTCGCTTTGGCGATCTCATCGATCTTCTTCGAAAGATATACGGACATCTGGCGCTCGTTCTCGCGAACGTCGAACGTCATGCGCAGGAGTGGCTGACCATAGGCATCGACATAGGTCGGGTCGAGGTCGAGATAGTTCTCCCGATGCGGATACCAGCTACCATGGGCGGAAATGCTGAAACTGTGGGCGTACCAATCGGCGTTGGCCTGTTTCCATTTCGACCCCCATTTCGGAGTTCTGGGCGGGACGGCTCGGCTTGTAATCGGCCGTCCGTTGGTCACGTTGGCGTAGATGTAGCCGCCTCCAAAGAAGCCAAGACCGCTGTGGTCGAAATTGCCGCCGTTGAATTCGTCGATCACCGTCTGTGATGCACCGGACGCCAGGAACGGGTTGATCCAGCGGTCCTTGATGAAGACACGCGTGCCGGACATTGTCTGGTGGCAGAAATTTTTGCCGACGACCCCGTGACCAGTCTTCGGATCGTAGGGCGTCCCAATCCCCGCCATCAGCAGAAACTTGGTATTCGACATCGTGAAAGAAGAAAGCACGACGACGTCGGCCGGCTGTTCGTACTCTTCGCCGGTTACACGATCTATGTAGCGAACGCCGGTCACGCGCTTGGCCTTGCGATCATAGCGAACGTCGAGAACGTGGGTTTGCAGGCGCAACTCAAAATCCTTGCGCTTCCGCAGCATTGGATAGAGCAGGACTTCGGGACTTGCTTTGGCGTTGGCTTCGCAGATGAAGCGCTCGCAATGGCCGCAGAACTGGCACTGACCAAGCTGCATGCCATCGGGGTTGGTGTAAGCTTCCGGCGAATTCGCCGCCGGCATGGGAAACGGTTTGTAGCCTAGTTTTTTGGCTGCCTCGCTGAAAATCACGCCCGCTTCGGTGATAGGCAGAGGCTTTTGCGGAAACTCGTTCTGCCGCGGTGCCTCGAAGGGGTTGCCGCCATCCTGCACCTTTCCGCGCAGGTTGCCCGCCTTGCCGGCAATACCGAAGAGCTTTTCGAACTGGTCGTGATAGGACTCCATCTGAGCATAGGTGACGCCCCAATCCTGGATCGCCATGTCGGCTGGAATAGCTTTCTTGCCATATTGACTCTCAAGATGGGTGCGCAGGACAGGATCGTGTTCGCCCCAGCGCCAGGTCTGGCCGTTCCAGTGATTGGCCGCACCGCCCATTCCCTCGCCGGGCTTGAAGGCCTGGAGACGCCGTATCGGAAGAGCCGTTTCGTCGCTATTATGGCGAAGAGTATAGGTCTGGACGGACCAATCCTGAAAGAGATCACCATGGACATCCCAGCGCAGTTCGTCGCGCTGTGATGGCAGGCTTGTTGCAGCGGTAGGGGTGCGGTCGATTCCACGTTCAAGGACGACGACATCGACGCCCTTGGCTGTCAGCTGGCGAGCAGCCAGCGCCGCCGTAAATCCGCCCCCAACGAAAACGACGGTGCGATGTTTCAAGCGTGTAGCCATCATTTCTTTCCTTAGGCGAAGTCGACGATGGATTTCGGATCGGCGGCACCCGGGAAAGGCTTGCCACGGAAATCGATCATGTCCTGGGAATGAACCGCGGGGAGACCTGGATAGCCGATCGCCTTCCAGAACACCTTGCCGACATTGCCGCCGTAGATGGGATCTGCAAAGCAAGCTTGCTCAAATAGCGGATAGACAAGTTCGTTGAACCACGAGGCGAGTTGGACGCGCTCGTCCGTCACCTTGCCTTCGGCAATTTCATGGAGAAATCGGTCGGCAACACTCTCATCCAACTCACTAAAGGCCTTGCCATTGCGTTTCCGGCAGGCGGCATCCGCAGCGCCAAGTCCCGCCTTGAAAAACTGCTCGGGGGTGAGTGGCGATTGATAGCCCAGTTCAGGCTTACCCTCTCGCCAGGGGCCGCGCATATAAAGGCGTGCGGCCTTACCGAAACCGCCTGCCAGTTGTCGGTCGATGTAGGTTGCAAGCCCGCAATCGACGCCGCCTGGTGTCAGCGCATCCGCAGGACACATCACGTTGACCATTACCTCGACGAAGCCGGCTTCGTCCGGGCCGAATGATAGATAGCCGGGCGTTGGCGATGGCAATTTGGCGGCGATAGTACTCGCGGAAGCATCCACGGCTTGGGAGGAGACAGGTTGGGATGCTTCCGCGAGAGCCGCGGTCGTTGCGGCGGTTCCGACCAGGACACCCGGAGCCAGCGAAGCAGCGCCCGTGGCAGCGGCAACGCCGAGAAAGCCCCGGCGGTTCGGATGGAAAATTTTGTCGCTCTGGTCATTGGTCATCGGAGTTGCAGTCCACTTTCTGGTCGTGGCAAATCGCGTGAATCCATGGGGGCTCCGTTGCGGCCACGCGGGGCACGGCGGCACGCGCAATTGCTTCAATTAATCTCAGGGCGGCCGCGTATGCTCGGCTGGCCCAACCAGACCCAAAGATCGGACGCGGCGGACGAAATTAAAAATTCCCTTTGGTCATCTTTTCGATAGGCGTGAGGTATCGTCGTCCAAAAGCGCCATCATCCGACGCGCGCGGAGACAGCGATCCTGCGGGCGCGCCAACTCGAACTGCGACAGTTCGCCGGCCCGGGGCCCATCCTGATCGAGTACGGCGCGGGTGCGGGAGTGAGGAACCGAACTCGTGCTGGACGCGCTCGCAGCGCCGCAGGGCTATGTCTCCACCGACGTCGCGCACGAGTATTCTGCGTGTTCGCGCTCTCGTCTCGGGCGGGGCGGCGTCCGCGCTGACATGTCGCCTCGCGGGGTCGCCGCAAAACCATAAGTCAGGAGAGGCTCGATGCAGGGGACGGACCACTTCAACTGGATGCTCTCCGCGGCGCTCGGAACGCTCGCGCGCGCCAAGAGAATGCACAAGCGCTTCCTGAAGCTGCTACCTCGCGAGGGCCTGACAGCAGCGACACGGAAGGTCGAAAGCGGCGCCTCGGCGTAACGCACGGCAACTGTCCCGAATCTTGTGGGGTGCCTAGAAAGGAAGCGGATGACGTATGGCACGGTCCGGCCGATCTTCCCAAGCCTTCCCTGACCTCGACAGCCAGACACTGAAGCACCGTCGCGTCGTGCGCCTGAAGTTCACTCCGCCCTTGGACCGGCGGTAGACGCTCGACGCCACACTAACTAACCCGCTTCCATGGCGCCGGGCGAGTGGAATGGAAACGATAACAACCCGGCATTTCTAATGGTTGGCCTACCAGCATAGCTTTTCTGTGCGACTAACCGGGCTGACCCGTGAAGTTTGTATGGAGTGCCTACCAGCATAGGGCGGCGTGATCGCCCTCTTAGATGGATGCGCTTTCCACGTCGCGAGGACCCGCCGAAGCAAACAAACATATAGGAGTCACCAATGTCGTTCCGCTTCATCACCAAGTCTATGCACGCCTACCTCATCGATTATCCCGTCGCTGTCGTCTTGATCGCAGCACCGTTCCTGCTGAAGCTCGGCCAGAGCGGACCGATCGCACTGTGGCTTTCGGTTCTTGTCGGTGTCGCGGCGCTACTCTTGCCCGCCCTGACCGACCATCCCACCGGGCTCGTCCGTATCATTCCCTACTGGCTGCACCTTTGGGTCGATCGCGCCGTCGGGGTACTGTTTGTCATCGCACCGTTTGCGTTCAGATTCGCTGGGCTCGACGCTTGGTACTACTGGGTCCTCGCTGCCGCTGTCCTGCTCACGACGTCAGTCTTTAACGCGCCTGAGGAGCCAGTCGCGACGCGTTTGGGATTGGACAGGCGCACAGCGGGTTGAAGGCGGCGACGGCGTCGTCGAGGATCGAGACGTTGCCGATGTTCCTCCGTGAGGACTCGGGGAGGGCGAGCGGTTCTGCCCTCCGTCACATCACCGATTGCGTAGCCATCGACTGCCATAACCCCCTCTAGGATCAAGGTGATGATCGTCGTCCGCCACCTGAACGAGTCGTGGTCGCAGCGCATCCTGTGGCTCCTGGACGAGGTGCAGGCCCCTTACAAGGTTGCGTTCTACCAGCGCGACGCGCGCACCAATCTGGCGCCGGTAGAGTTGCGCGAGATCCACCGCAAGTCGCCCGTGATCACCGAAGGCGATCGGGTCATCGCCGAGTCCGGGGCAATCATCGACTAAATCGTCCGCAGGCACGGCGACGGCCTGCGCATCTTGCTTTGATTTACGAACGGCAGTGAGGCCTGTCGCAGCGCTATTCTCCGCCGCTATAGAAACTATACGTACCGGCTATTGGAAAATTCGTAACTCGCTGCGATCGACGGTTATCGCCGCCGCAGATTTTATCGAGTAACGCGCAGCGCAAACTGGGACGGATATTACTCAATTGCCTGGAACAGAAAGGCAGGGCTCGATGCAAAACGTGGCACCAGTGATCAACGAGGCTCGCCGGAGCGGAACGCTCCGGCTGGCATTCATATCCGCCGTGGTCTCCCTGGTGGCCTCTTTTGCCGCTTCAGCCGCGCCGATCCCCCTGTACAACATCTACCGGGCGGAGGAAGGGTTCTCTAACTTAGGCATCTCCATGGCCATAGTCAGCTACTCCGTCGGCACCATCGCCTCACTGTTGGTACTGGGACGTCTGTCCAATCATCTGGGCCGCCGGCTCACTGCGATCACTAGCCTCGGCCTGCTCCTGCTGGGTTGTCTGCTGTTGCTGAATGTGCACGACATCAACATCCTGCTGGCCGGTCGGCTCCTGGGGGGCGTCGGTACTGGGTTGGCCAGCAGTAGCCTTACCTCCTACATCGTCGACGCCGCACCTGATACGCCGGAATGGTTGGCCTCCGTCGCCTCCAGCCAAGGACCAATGCTCGGCCTCACCGTCGGCGCCATCGCCTCCGGCGCCCTGGTCCAGTTCGGCCCCTGGCCACGCGACCTCATCTACCTGGTTTGCGTCGGCTTCCTATTACTGTCTGCCGCACTCATCGCCATCAGCCCGGAAACCGCAACTCCGACGCAGGGCGCTTGGCGATCACTGCTACCCCGGGTCCGCGTACCGGCCCGGGTCAGGCATCTGCTCCCTGTCGCGGCAGCGGTGTTCCTAGCCACCTGGGCAACCGGTGCCTTCTACCAAGCCTTCGTGCCTGCGCTGGTCGAAGATCAACTCCACACCCGCAGCCCGCTCATCCTCGGATTGGTGTTCTCTGCCTATATGGCCCCCAGCGTTTTCGGCGCTCCCATCGGCGGCCGGTTCACATCCGCGGCAGCCCAACGCGTCGGCATGATCACCTTCCTGGCCGGAATGATCGGCATCATCACAGCGATCAACGCCGGCACACTCGCGTTATTCATCATCGCAACCATAGTCGCCGGCGCCGGCCAAGGCATCGCTATCAGCGCCGCCACCCGTGGGCTGCTGCACGGCAGCACGCTAGCCGACCGCGCACCGATCTTCAGCGCGATCTACCTGCTCTGCTACAGCGGTGCCGCCTTGCCCAGCCTCATCTCCGGCGAACTTTCCAACACCTTCTCGCTACCACAGATAGCCTTCGGGTATGGGGTACTTACCCTCGTCGCCACCCTGTTCACTGTCCTCGGTGCACGCAATCCGCACACTGACGCGACCGGGAACAGCACCTGCGGCAGCGCTTCGACCTTCGACGATGCCGCCGCCTTCAACCCGACCGAGCGACGCGCGGGGGAGACGATCATCCGTGTTCGTCCGTGAGGACTCAGGGGCGCGAGCGGTTCTCCCCTCCCCGTGGATCATCGTCGCCTTTGAGTCGTGGTGATCGTCTCGGCACACATCCAGGTGGAAGATTCGACCATGTCCTGGCGCAGCTCGGCCCGCTTTTCTAGGAGACAGAAAGTGACACTCAATCATCCAATTTTCACGCGCTGGCCAGCGCAGTACCCTGATCGGCTGCAACTCTTTTCCCTCCCGACGCCCAATGGGGTGAAGGTCGGCATCATGCTTGAGGAAACGAGCCTCGCCTACGAGCCGCACCGGATCGACATCATGGCGGACGAAAGCCACGACCCGGCCTTTCTCGCGCTCAACCCCAACGGCAAGATTCCAGCAATCTACGACTCCGACGGGCCGAGCGGCACGCCGCTCGCGCTGTTCGAATCAGGCGCGATCCTCCTCTATCTTGCCGACAAGACAGGACAATTTATCTCGGCCGATCCGAACACCCGCTACGAAACGATCCAGTGGGTGATGTGGCAAATGGGCGGAGTCGGGCCGATATTCGGCCAGGTCGGCTTCTTCAACAAGTTCGCCGGCAAGGCCTATGAGGATAAGCGCCCGCGCGACCGTTACGCAACCGAATCAGCGCGGTTGCTCGGTGTCCTCGATGAACGGCTCGCGGGCCGTGACTGGGTGATGGGCGCTGACTACAGCATCGCTGATATTTCGCTGCTCGGCTGGGTGCGCAACCTGATCGGGTTTTACGAAGCGCGGGAGCTCGTCGGCTTCGACCGCTTTCTTCATGTGCAGGCATGGCTGGACCGCGGCATGGCGCGTCCGGCGGTGCAGCGCGGGCTGCAAGTGACGGCGGCCTAAGTGAGAATAATCGGCGTCGGCGACCTTGCAGTGCGGGTGATTGAATTCCTCGGCCCTCCCAAGTGGGTGTCCGCGAGCGCGCAGTCCCGCCACAAACGCATTTCCGAGGCTTTGCATCGCTGATTCGCGGCGGGCAATCAGCCGAGAGCAATTAGCGCCCGCGTCGTCGCGTCCGCGCCGAGCAAAGGCACGAGCGCCTAGGGTCCACAATGCGTGTCCGGGACCGCAAATCGTGGGACTTTCTGATCTGCCGGACCGAGGTTGCCGGACACGAGCGGTCACTCGTCTGAACTCTGGCGTGAAATCACGAGTGGCACCGACATCCGTTTACTGGCACCGTTTCAAAGGCCGCCAGGGGCAGCAAGCGAAAGCGTGCGGCGCCGGCCCAGATCCCAGAAGGAAGACCGGATCTGCACACACGTTCGGATGGTTGGAGACGTGGGCGGATGACAACGGTTGGATCCGGGGGAATGCTCATCACCTCTAGAGAGCTTGGGACTTCATAAAAGTCGATCGAGGACTCCGACGACGAGGTGAGCGTCCGGGACCTTCTCCTCGAGCAGGCTGCGCGCTCAGAATTTGCGTGAGCTTTCGCCGGCCGCATCCCCGGTGCGACGGCAAAGCCCCATGACATTCCCTCGCACGTCTTGTTCCAGAAATTCCCAGCGGGTTGGGCCGAGCGCTACAATGCGAATCACTATGCGTTACGCGATCCAGTGGTCCGCCATCTGCGGCGGGGATTCCGACGCGCTCGCCGAAGTCGCTTTCGCAGCCGGACACTTCCGAAAGAAGGGGTGTTGTCCGCATCTGTCATGTGGATTCTTCTCTACTTTCGGCGGCGCCCTCGGGCATGCGCTCGGAACGCAGGCCGATCTCGTTGCTCAGAGCACGACCTCTATCCGACACCTTGTCGATGCGGAGCGCAGGATTCCGACAATCCTCGTGACAGCCTACCCCAACGATGCTGATCGGTCCCGCGCACTGAACAATGGTGTCGTCTGCTATCTGCGCAAGCCAGTGGATGAGGACGATCTCAAGAGGTGTGTTAGCGCAGTGCTTACGGCAGGTGGAACGAAAGCAGGAGATTCATGATCTCGCTTCCGCGCCAGGCAAGGTGAACTGAAATACAGAGCCACGAGGCTCGTTTGGCTCCGCCCACAGCCGACCCCCGTGAGCCTCGATGATGGACCGGCATATAGACAGCCCATCCCAGTTCCGCCGGGTTTGGTGGTATAGAACGCCTCGAAAACGCGCTCCAACTGCTTCGGATCGACCCCTGGCCCGGTGTCGCGGACTGACACGACGATTTCGGTGCCGTCTTGTTGGGTGCTGATCAACAGCTCTCGTTGCCCCATGTCGGACGCCTCGATCGCTTCGACCGCGTTCCGGATCAGGTTGAGGATGACTTGCTGTAGCTGAACCCGATCCGCCTCGACGAGACGCAACCCGTTGGCTTCATCTCCCAACCTTCAACTTGGCGTTAACCGTAACGGAGACGGAGAAGGTCACTGAGAGGGGGTAAGGAGCGCCTTCCCCGTTCCGCCACTACCAAGCTGGCGGCAGAATCGCCGGGCGCCGGCTGTAGCCCGGCAATTCCGCCTGCACCCCAGTAATTCTTCGTCATGAACTAGTGCTCTAGCCAGTGCGATCAAGAGGGTCGATCGACAGCCGGCGCAGTTCTTTCAGCAGCCGCGCCTCGATCTCGGGTGAGCTGCTGGCTGGTTCAGGGATTTCGAGTGCGCGGGCGGTCAGGAATGGCGTGCCGGGGATGAAATCGAGAACCCGCATCCGCTGTACGCCCTGGCAGACGACGTGGGACAGCGTTGCAGTCAGATCGTGCATCGACGCGGGTTTCCTTCAATGGTCCAAACGGTAGTGCCGCGGGCCGCCCGCGGCGGAAAAATAGGTCCGCGGATCGCGCCGCGAATCCACAATCCGTCGCCGTTCGTCCAGACACACGGCTCGCCCCGCTTTCCGCGGCCGGGACAATCCGGCAATGAGCCGGTTTGAAATGCCCCTTGGCGCGACGGTGCACGCAGCGCCTTTGGGCGACGATATCTCGCGCCTATCGAAAGCATGGTCAAAGGGAATTTCTAATTTCGTTGGCTATCTCCGATCCTTAGGTCCACTGGGCTGGCCGAACACGCGGCCGCCTCGACGTTGAATGAAGCCATTGCGCCGAGCCATCGTGCCGCGCATGGGGCAAAGAAGGCATCCGCATGATGATCCGTCGATGGACATATCAATATGAACCCACTCTCGAAGACCTTTTAGGCGAGCCAATCATCCGTCAAGTGATGGCGTGCGACGGTCAAAACCCTGATGACATCCGTCGAGTTTTCAAGGAAGCGGAGAGGCGAAACCGGTTTGTGCCTGGCTGTTCGCGTTTTGCGGCGGGCTGAATGCCGAGGGTGCGAACGGCATTGAACTTCGCGCGGGCGAATGAAGAAATCGCCGCCGACGTGTTCGTCGATGCGCGGGACAAGATCACGACGAAGTTCAGCCGAGAATCCGGTTCTTATCTTTTCACCCCATTCGAGAAGAACAGCTGCAAAAGAGCCCCCTTGAAATCACCGAAGACTGTCGGCCTGGCTGTCACCGTCTCGCTGGTCGCCGTCACCGTGGCGGCGCTCGCGTAGATGAGCGGAGCGGCTCCGGCCGGCCCGACCGCGAACGTGGAGGACACTGATGTGTCACTCGTCAAGCCGCTGCCCTGCACCAGGCAGTTCTGCAAACAGAGATCACACTGTTCTATGCGCTGCTTCAGGCGGATGCCCTTCCTGTCCGACCGGTATGATCCGTAGAGCACGAGTATTTTGAACGGCACGGCGTTGACTCCCGCGATCACGGCCTTCGGGGGCGACGCGGCTCGGTTTACGGCATGCTCCGTTGTCGGCGTGTCCGGCGTCGTGCTGTGCACGACGACTGAGTGTATCCACCCGACGCGCCGGACCCGGATACAGCGGGGCATGCTATTCATAACTCCGGGTTATCACCGCGCGGGCAAATCTTGCTGTACACCGAGCCAATTAGTGCAAGAGCGCAAGGCTTTGGCAGTGACGCCGCGGCATTGGCCTGGACCCGGCGGCCATTTGGATGAAAGCGGGCCAACCGCGGAAGTGATCCCATGTCGCGTACTGTCGCAAAGGCCCTCGTCGACGTCCTCGAGGAGGTCGGCGTAAGGCAGATCTTTGGCCTGATCGGCGACTCGCTGAACCCGTTGGGCGATGCCGTGCGGCAGAGCAAGATTGACTGGGTCGGCGTACGGCACGAAGAGGGCGCGGCGCTGGCCGCGGCCGGCCAAGCGAAGCTGACCGGCCAGCTTGCAGTGTGCGCCGGAACGACGGGGCCCGGCAGCACGCACCTCGTCGCGGGCCTCTACGAAGCCGCGCGCGACCACGCTCCCGTCCTGGCTTTATCGGGGGAGATGCCGCGACGCCTGAAGGGCATCGACTACCACCAGTCGACGGAGCCGGACCTGCTCTTCCGGGACGTGTCGCTTTACACCCAGACGATCACAGCGCCAGCGCAGGCGCCCGGCGTGATCCACCAGGCGATAGCGTCTGCGTATGCGGGACCCGGGGTCGCGCACCTGACCCTCCCCCAGGACGTGCTGTCCAGCAATATCGAGCACGCCGTTCCGAGCGTGGCGACGCTCGGCCCTCGCGCCGAAACCGCCCCCGACGAGCACGAGATCGATGACGTCGTGCGCCGCATCGATGCGGCATCCTCGGTCGCCGTCCTGTGTGGAGCGGGATGCTGGGGCGCGGCCGATTTGCTTCGCCAACTTTCGGATCGGTTGAAGGCGCCACTCGTTCACACGGTGCGCGGAAAGGAAATCATGGCCTACGACGACCCGCGTTGGATGGGTGGGCTCGGCATGATCGGCAGCAAGCCGGTGTACAACGCAGTCCAGGATAGCAACCTCCTGCTCATGGTCGGCACGGACTACCCGTATTCGAACTTCCTTCCGACGCACGGGAACGTCATCCAGATCGACGAGCGGGCTGCGGCGATCGGCCGGCGCACGGCAACGGCTTTGGGCGTGAGGGGCTCGGTGCGGCCGACACTCGCCGCACTCATGCAGAAACTCAAGACAAAGTCGGACAGCGCCTTCTTTGATAAGGTCGCGCACGGCCGCCGTTCCTGGGACGAGCTCCTCGACAAGCAGAGCGACCTGATGCGCAGCCGCGACAGGATTTACCCGCAGGCGGTCGCCCGCATGGTCAGCGACCTCGCGAAGGAGGACGCCGTGTTTGTCTTCGACACGGGCCTCAACACGCTTTGGTCGGGTAACTGGATCCGGCAGAACGGCAAGCAGCGCATTGCCGGCTCGTTCAACAACGCCGCCGTCGGTACGGCACTTGGACAAGCTAACGGAATCCAGGCGCTCGACCGATCGCGACAGGTCATCGTGCTCACCGGTGATGGCGGTTTCAACATGCTGATGGGCGAGTTCCTCACCGCAGTCCACCACCGCTTGCCGGTAAAGATCGTGATCTTCGACAATGCCGCATTCGGGCTCATAACGCTCGAGGCACAGAGCGTCGGAATCCTTCCGTTCCGTAAGGCGATCGAATTCACCAACCCGGATTATGCCGCGCTCGGGCGCGCCTGCGGCGCCCAAGGCTTTACGGTCCGCGATCCGGCTCTGCTCGAATCGACCTTGATCGAGGCGTTCGCGTGCCCGGGCCCTGCGATCGTCGCGTGCGGCGTGGTGCCTGACGAGATGCCGAACCTTCCCCACGTCGAACTCGAGCAGGTCGGCGGCTATGCCGTCGCGAAAGTGAAAGAGGCCATTGCCGCTGTCATCGGCGGCTGACGAGCCGCGTGCCTCGTTGCTCAGTTTCCCGCAGACCAATGGCTCCAACAATGAAGATCGAAGCGCTATCCGGATGGACACGCGAGCAAAAACACGTGGTCGCGGCGAGTTTCTCGGCTGGACGCTCGACGCATTCGATTTTTCTTGTTGGTGTTCGTCCTCAAGGATATCGCTGCCGAATTCCAGACCGATATTTCGAACGTCACCATTGCGATCCTGCTCACCCTGGCCATGAGGCCGATCGGAGCTTTCGTCTTCGGCCGGGCGGCTGATCGCTGGGGCCGCCGACCGAACGTGATCGTCAACATCCTCCCCTACTCCGTCCTCGAGTTCGCCTCGGGGTTCGCGCCGAGCCTGACGGCGCTTATCGCGCTGCGAGCTTTGTATGGCATCGCCATGGGCGGCGAGTAGGGCGTGGGCGCGTCGCTGACAATGGAGAGCGTCCCTGCCCACGCGCGCGGCTTCGTCTCGGGACTTCTGCAGTCTGGCTACCCTGCTGGCTACTTCCTGGCTTCTATCGTCTACGGCCTGCTGTTCCAGTACATCGGCTGGCGCGGCATGTTCATGGTCGGCGTGCTCCCCGCACTGCTCATCCTCTACGTCCGAAGGAACGTGCCGGAGTCGCCGAGCTGGAGCCGCGACGGAGCAGCCAGGCACGGCGGCACGCTCGCTGTCGTGAAGTCGCACGCGGGCGTCGAGGTCGTGAGGTCTCGCGCTGTGCTCGAGGACGCGCATACGGTGCGCCTCCTCAAAGACGGCCGTCGCGTGCGGGCGCGCACGATCCTGATTGCGACAGGCGCACGGCCCGAACTCCTCCCTTCAACGGCATCGAGCTCGGCATCACCTCGGATGACATCTTCGACTTGAAGACATTCCCGAGGAAGCTTGTTATCGGCGGCGCGGGATACATCGCAATGGAGTTCGCTGGCCTGTTTGCCGCGTTGGGAAGCGACGTCACCGTCGTCTGCCGCGGAAGCAATGTCCTGCGCGGCTTCGACGAGGACGTGCGCCAGGCGGTCGCCGCGTCCTACACGAATCGTGGCATCAAGCTGATGCTTTGCGACAGTATCCGCCGTCTTGAGCGGCCGGACGTGCACGTCGGCGGTGGCGACCACGCGGGAAGAATCGACGTTACGACCGAACAGGGCGGAAGGCTGGTGGCCGACCAGGTGCTGCTCGCCTTCGGGCGCAGCCCGAACACGACCTCGCTTGGACTGGACCGCGCTGGGGTCAAGACTGGGACAGACGGCTCAATCGTTGTCGACGCGAGCTCCCGCACGAATGTCCCTAACATCTACGCCGTGGGTGACGTGTCGAACCGGTTCAACCTGACGCCCGTCGCGATCCGCGAAGGCCACGCGTTCGCTGACAGCGTGTTCGGCGAGAAAGCCTGGCAGGTCGACTACTCCAATGTGCCAACCGCGGTCTTCTCCAACCCGGAGATCGGCACCGTTGGCCTGACCGAGCTGGAAGCGAGGGCGAAATACCATGCTGTCGACGTCTACAAGGTCCGCTTCCGGCCGCTGAAGGCCGCCGTGACGGGCGATTGCGAGGCCTCGCTTTTGAAGGTCATTGTGGATTTCGAGACGGACCGCATCCTCGGGATCCACATCTTCGCTGAGGAGGCCAGCGACATGATCCAGGTGCTGGCGATCGCCGTCTGCAGCGGAGCCACCATGAAAGACTTCATGTCGGTCATGGCCGTGCACCCGACGGTCGGCGAGGAGATCGTCGCCATGCAGACGCCGACGGTGCGTTACGATCGGCGCGACGCTTCGACCCCGCTCGTCCCAAGCGCCGTCCTTTGACGCCACCGGCTCGCGCCCGAAAGGGCCCGCTCGGAACATTGCGGGTCGCCGAGCCGCTCATTATAGGTTGCCGGCCTCAAGCGGCCGGGAATGAAATCGATAACGCTGCGTCACTTCCGTAGCGGCGGAAGCGCTGGCAATGTCGCGCCGGTCGCCTGAATCAGCGGCCCCGTCGACCCGGCGCGCGGCCCTTGCGCGCAGTCAGTCTGAAATCCTGAAGGTGAGCGCGATGATCCGCTTCTATTTTCACCCGACGCCCAATCCTGCCAAGGTGGCCCTGTTCTTGGAGGAGTCCGGGCTAACGTATGAGCTGGTGCCGGTCGACACGAGCAAGGGCGAACAACATCGGCCCTCATTTCGCGCCGTCAATCCCAACGGCAAGGTGCCCGTCATCGTCGACACCGAAGGCCTGGGCGGCAAAGAGGCGCGGGTTTTCGATTCCAGCGCCATTCTGCTGTACCTCGCCGAGAAAACAGGCCGCTTCCTCGGGCAGCCCGCCGATCGGGGTGAGCTTTTATCGTGGCTTTTCTTCCTCGGAACGGGCCTCGGACCCTTCTCGGGACAGGCCGTGCATTTCCAATTTGCAGCTCCCGACGGCCTCGACTACGCCGTCAACAGATATCGCCGCGAAGCGGAGCGCCACTATCGCGTACTCGACAGTCAACTCGCCGGCCGCGACTATATCGTAGGGTCCGACTACACGATCGTCGACATGTCCGCCTGGGGTTGGATCGATCGTGCCTCCCGTGTGATGAAGGGGGCGGCCGACCCCCTGGCCGCCTTCCCTAACATCAAGCGGTGGTTCGCCGGGATCGACGCTCGCCCAGCGGTTGCGAAGGCTCGGGCAGTTGGGCAGGATCACGAATTCAAGAAGACGAACGACGAGGAAACGAAACGCGCTCTCTTCCCGTCAAATTACCCTGCGGCCAACGCCTAGGCGTCCGGGTGTCATCATGTGCACCGCTGTCTCGGCTGCCGCCACTCCTTCATTCCTTAGGTGCTATGGCAGCGAGTTCACCTCGAACGCCATCCTCTCCTGGGCGGATCAGAACCGCGTCGAATGGCATTACATTGCGCCCGGCAAGCCGATGCAGAATGGCTTCATCGAGAGCTTCAACGGCCGACTGCGCGATGAACTGCTCAACGAGACGCTGTTTACTTCGCTGGCTCAGGCACGCGCCGCCATCGCCCTGTGGCGCGCCGACTACAACACCGCGCGGCCGCATTCCCAAATCGCCTGGCAGACACCGGCCGAGTTCGCCACCGCCAGTAGCGGTCATCCGCCGCCGGTTCTCAAATGACCGAAGTGGGGCCGTCAGCGGACTGGCAGCTTGTGGCTAATCAAATGCTAAGGAGGACGTTGAGGTAGCTAGATCAGACCTCTTGCCAGACGTTTGCTGGTGGGTTGGCGTGGGCGCCCGTTCACCGACGACGAGCTGATGGGCTTTGATATCGTCAATCTTCTTGGCAAGCCTTGCTTATTGAACATCGCGCAGAAGGCGAAGCGCAATGGCGGGACCAAGTCCTTCGTCCAGTCAACCAAGTGCTGGCCTGCCGGGTGAGGAACCGAAGGCGACCTTTAATCCGCTGCTGAAATTCTCGCTTGAGGCCGATGACTACGACGCCTCGGTATGCGTTGGCCTGACCAGCCGGCTAAAGGAGAAACTCTCTCTCGCCACAACGGAAGGAGCGCAACGGCATCACTGCGGCGCCGGTCGCGAAGCGAAATCCCTTTTTAAGGGTTCGTCCTATGAAACTACGCGACTACCCCGAAGCTTGCCGAGTGGGCCGAATGCCTGAGCTTCAAGGGCGAAATCGAAGCCATGGAGCCGATACGCGCCGAGATTCTGCGGCGCCAGGTCGAGACCGGCGAAACCAGCGTCGAGCATGACGGCTGGATATCCACTCTTACGAAAGAGAAGGTGTCGGCCGCCCTCATCGAGCGGCAGTACTGCTATCCCAAAGACGAGCTGCCGGGCGATATCTGTGTGGAGACGATGGAATTGAAGCTCAGCGAAGAGCTGGTGCTCCGGTGGCTCAAGGAGAAGGGGCCACGATTTCAAGCCAAGAGGCATCCGTTTCGCCAGGAAGAGCCTCCGCGCGGACAAAAATGACAACTCACCGCTTCATAGAATCAATCTGTTTATGCAGCGTGGGCATTCTTTTGAGTGCAAAAAGGCTACTTTTGTTCCGATTGGCATCCTGACACTCAACTTTCGAAGTATAGGAATAAATTCACTATATCATTGATTCTACAGTGATTTCTATAACTCAACTTTCAAGAAACCCTGAAAATACGGGAACCCGCGCGATTCTCCCGATCATGGCTTGCGTCCTATGAGTGCTGGCCTTATATGTTGCCGCAACTGCAACGGGACACAGGGTCATGGCGACGCTTTTTGAGAAGCTTCAGCTTCAGAAAGAGGAATACCGGAAGAGGATCGAGGAAATCGACCTGCTGGTGTCCCTCTTGCAGAAGTACGGCATCGAGGACGTGATCGCGGAGGACCAGCAAGGCGAAGCTGAAAAGCTTTTTGAAGCGGTGGGGGATAAGGCCGCATCGATGCCTCCAGCTGGAAAGCGCAGGCGCTTGTTCGATTTCACCCCGCTCCGCAGTCATCCGCCGTCCACGACCGACCGCCCTAGCAGAAACCTACCGAGAAAGAGGATGTCACAGGTGGTGACGCAGATCCTCACCGAACGGCAGAAGCCCATGACCCGCAACGAAATGGTCGATGCGCTGGAGTTGAAAGGCATTCCGGTGGCCGGCGTCGATCCGCCCAAGGCCATTGGCACCATACTCTGGCGGATGCGCGACGAGTTCGTGAATTTGCCTGGCTGGGGTTACTGGCTGATTGGCGAGGACTTCGCGCCAGCGGCCTACAAGGGGCTTGGTCAGGCACCGCTAGGGGAAGCCGAGGACGACGAAACGCAATCGCAGACGGCGCTAGGCCTGCCCAAGCCTGATGAACAGGGGTGACTGGAGCCCGCATACGCCATGTACGGCACGAAACGCATCCAGGGGGTGGCATACCCCCTTCAGCACCTGAACCCGTTCACAATGACGGTGGCGCCTCAGACCCCTGGGGCGCCCTCGTACAAGGTGCACGTGCGTTTCGGCTCCCACACTTTCACGCGCGAATGGCAGGCTGCCGACCCTATTGACCACCAGGTCAATTACAATGGCGACATTCGGTGCTTTTGCACGACGCGGCACGGCTTGTCGGCGCATCTGCCCGACATGATCCGTGCATCGGCCAACGGGAAGGTGCACTTCAGCTTGAAGGACAATTATCTTGTCTTGACCAACATGCCCGGCTGCACCGGCCCCTACGTGGCGTTCTTCTCGATGAAGCCTTCGAACTCCAACAAGTACGACGCCTTCATGTTCGTGCAAAGCGCGCACGAGCGTGCTGTGTTTCCGAAGCAGCTGCCGTCCATCAGCATGCCCACGCTGGTGTCGAAGGTTGTTAGGGAGTTGCCTATCATCCGGCCAAAAAAATAGCCCCCGAAGGGGCTATCTTTTGGCCCGGAGGCCTGTACGAGAATTCTCTTACGTCTGCACTCCGCAGAACCATTTCTGGCAGGCCCGCTGTTTTTCACTCGTCAGCAGCGTGGTCTGTATTTAGGCCAATATCCGTTGTCTGACAAGGGTTTTTGTCCTCACAAATCGTTAACGCCGTCTGTGAGCACGTCTGTCCGTAGTGGCTAGCCCCTTCACGTACACCGCTTCATAGCTCCGTATATCACCCTTGTTTCGTTGATTTCACAATATTTTTTGGTGCAGCGCACACCGACCACCTGTTCGTCGTCTACCCACACTCCGGCCTGGGTCATTGCGTCCAAAGTACTCTTCGCCAGGTTGTCCACATCGCCTCTGGGCCACCCACTGCGTATGCGTTCTGCGTTTTTTAAAATCGCTTGCTGGTGGACGCTCGATACACGCTATGAGAACTCGTACACGGCCCTCGTACTGCGTCGGTGCGAGCTTCCTGATCGGCTTCAGCCTGTTTCTTCCAGCGGCATATTTTTGAAATAATGCACGCCCCAGAGTGTCACCTTTGGCCGAGGCACGGTGGCGACTTTGTAGGGTAGAATGAATTCCAGTGGGAGCCATCCTGCGCCGCTCGCATCACATGGCCATATTCTTTCTTCTCTTAAAATCCTCCTGCACCTGCTCAAGGCGAGATAGACTTCGCATCTTCCCGAGACGGTCGAAAACAAATTCAGTCTGGGTTTCATCGCTCCCATAGACCAATTGGTTTGCGCCTCCGAGAACTTGTTCGTTGATCATCATAACCAACTCCTCATGAGAGTGGCTGCGGAGCCAATTTGAATGATCCCGATTGTGGACAGCGACAAACAAACGATGGGGACCTACCGGAAGCAGAATGTGCGAATCTGGCAGGTTTAGCTGTTTTGACATCACAGCAGGCCTGTGCGACGTGAGGAGCTCAAAACGTGCCCCGTCGAGCTCAACAATGGTCCAGTGCATCTGGGTAATGGTTGATATGATAATTTCGCTGCTCATCATTCTTCGGATCATCGAAAATGCCGATTGAACGGCATCAGCTACCCGCTTACCGTAAAAAGCGCGCCGACCACGGGCAATCGTATCCACCGACTTCATCCCCCTCCATCCGCTCGCCGAGGCAAGCGGATGGTCGCAGATCGCCATCAACCAGGGGGGGTCAAAATTGGACGCCGATTCCCCGCCTTAGGGGGTCAAAATTGCACGCCGAAACACAAAGAGGCCGATACGCAGGCCTACATTGCGGGGCGGGTCAGTTGCTGTTCTAATCCCAGAAGATTATCGAAGCGCTTCTGAGCATTTTCCTTCGCCCAATCGTTCTGTTTCATGAACTCCTCCAGCGTCGGTCCGGTTAGCCCGCCGTTTTGCGTGCCTTTGCCTTGACCGGTACTTGCTTCGAGGGCAGCGATACGATCCGTCGCCGCTTTAAGCGCCGCAGCGAGTTCGGTGATCTGACTGCGGACTTGGACCTCGTTTTGTGCAGTGTCTGCAACGCTTCGGGTGAGTGCAGCCGATTCCAGCCGAGTAGTGAACTTGATGCTTTTGTCAGACCACTCGAAGTTGCTTACGTACGGCACAAGCACCACGGCCGCGCCGATCGCGATCATCAGGCTATGCCCGGTTGACACTGCCCTATTCGTGATTATTGCAAGCAGTGCGGCTGAGAAAATTACACCCCCACCAATCCAAAATAGCGTACTGTTGATTTGCACGCCTACGGCTTGCGCATCCATGTTTACTTCCTCCCAATTTCATCGGCATAGTAATCAGCTTTCCCAGGTATGTCAGCCGAGCTTAGCGATATGCATACTGATGACGACCGGGTCCTGGCCAGGCGCAAAATTGCAATTGACGATATCCTGTAGACGTGCCGTAGCGGCCATCACGCCAAATCCTTCCTTGGTGAAGGGTGGCTTTCGTTGAAGACACACTCGGCGAGCAATAGGTTAGTGAGAGCCGGCGAGAAGGCATGGAACGCCACTATGCGGCCAATCATCCAAAAATGCCTATCGGGGACCGGCGCGATGAAGTGCCATTTCCACCTGATGATCCTTCGACCAGGCGAGGATCGCGTTCGAGGTGAACTCGGTGCCGTGGTCAGAGGCGATCATGCCCGGCTTGCCGCGCCGGGCGATCAGTTCCGTCAGTTCACGCGCCACCCGGCGGCCGGAGATCGAGGTGTCCGGGATCGCAGCCAGGCATTCGCGCGTCACGTCGTCGACGATTTTGAGGACGCGGAAGCGCCGGCCGCAGGCGAACTGATCATGGACGCCAGCGACCAGCGCGCGTTCAGCTTCGCGTGGACCAGGATCGGTGCCCGCGTTCCTACCGCTCGGCGCCTGAAGCGCCGCTTGCGCACGGCCAGTCCTTCTTCGCGGTATAGCCGGTAGATGCGGTTGATACCCGATGCCTCGCCTTCGCGCCTGAGCAGAATGAACAGCCGCCGATAGCCGAAGCGCCGGCGCTCGTTGGCCAGGTCGCGTAGCCGGCCGCGCAGTGCCGCCTCAGGTGGGCGACAAGAACGATACCGGATCACCTTGCGATCAGCGTTGACCCCAGATCGCCGGATGAACTTCAATCGTGCGTACTTTGCCCCTAGTTGGAGCATGCGGTCGCCCATGACGCTTCTCCAATCTTGCTAGAAGCCATTTACGAAAAAGGTCGACGCTTGTCGCCTGCACTTGCCGCCCTCTTGCTTGAGCTACTCGCAGCGACGATCTGCAGCGAGTGTTCGATTGAGATACAAACGGCTAGGATCGCGATGCCGACCGCGGCTTGGTTCGCAAAGAAAAAATGGTAGAACGCTGCGGCGCCGCCCACTTCCAACACCGTGGCTATGATATCCCAGGGGCTGAGTAGTTCTGCTGACAACGAACTCTCGGCATACACAGCGATTGCAGCCGCATGCTTCAAGTGCATAAGCGCCAGTAAAACGATCAAGGCAGCAACAAATCCAATTTGTGGGATCAGTGTCAGCCATAAAACCCAAAGAAGGGACTCAGAAAAGATAATCAGGGCTAACTTCGCTAGCAGCGACACTGGTCTCTCAATCTGCTCGGGCTTCTCACGAGCATTGGCCACGACAAGTCCTGCCAAGACTGACAACTCGATAGCCTCTCCAGCTATGAGCGCCAAGAAACCTACAAGGGGTCGTCCTTGGTCAACTTGGTACAGCCACCAGGAAATTCCGGCCACTTCCGCCGCAGTTGCTAGGAGCAAACCGATCAGCGCGAACACAATCCGGTAATTCATCTTAGCCCCCAAGCGTTGCAACACACCGATTCGATCGAACTCCCGTTTCAGGATAGCATTTCCAGATTCGGAATAACATACACTAGGTGTGGCGAGCAGCCTTCACCGCTATTTCCGCCCACGGAAGCCTGACGTAATTCGCGAATATATCCTCCCGCGCGTAAGCTTCGTTGCATGATGGAAAGATTGATAATTTGACGCGGCTGTTTATATAGTACAGTCTGCCGCAGCGCATATACCGGAAGCGTGGGGTCAATATCGGTTTCCGTTCGCCGTTTCACTCGCCGGTAGTCGATGTTTTGGGGTCAGCATATGAGCAACGGCCACACGCGCGTAGAAGCCACAACCATTCATTCGTTCGTGACTGTGGCAATCCCTTTCGACAAGAAATTCGTAAAGGAAGTCGAGTTGTGCCTCGACGGTATCGGAAACCCTGCCAGCCCAAAACTCGCCATACCGCTCGACCGAGAATCATTCGTGCACTTTTTGAGTATGAGCGTCTTCAACGGCGATGATGCCCCACAAGCGTTTGTTATTCTCGAACTGTCCGCGGACGGCCCGGTCGAGTCGGTCCTGAACCGGCTCGCACGAGCAATTGCTCCAATCCTCACGGAAGTGTTGGACAAGGCGCATGTAAGTATTCGCGGCATGCCCCTGGGCGACTTCCTGAGGCGACACCATCATGGTGTCGGCCAAGGCTGGTTCTCGACCCCTGGCGTCAATTTCGACGGCAGCCCAGAAATGTCGGTGCCACGTATTGTCAAAGAAGCTCAGCTTGCTCGGATCGCTTCGGATATTCTGGAGGCGTATCCACCTTCAACTTCCGCCCTTGCAACACTCAACTTCATACGCAGCAAAGTTAAAACTGATCCGAGTCTCGAGAAACTTCGGTGGGTCTTCGAGGAGCCGCTTCCGCCAGCGCCTTCACTTCGTGCGGCACCTAATCCTTGGAAGGCCGTACCGCCGATCATTTTGTCGGCGATTGCCAGCCTGTTCTGGCCGTTCCTCTTAATTGCGCTGGCGGCGTCAGCGGCAGGTTGGATTTTTGACAGCTTGGGAACTGGATTCTGGCTGTTTGTGCTTGTCTTAGCACTGATGTTCGGCGTCTCTTACCTTTGGTTTCGCCGCAAGGAGCATTCAGACCTCCCTGATGATCGTCCGCCGTCCGCAAAAGACGTAAAGACCTTCATGGAACGTGAAAACTTCACGGCCCAAAATCATCTCGCTGCCGCATCGACAATGAAGGGAGGGCCATTTCGCCGATTTACTCTGCGCATAGGTCTTTGGGTCGCAGGACAACTAGCACTGCATTTTTCTAGGCCGAGCTTCCTCGGACCTACTGGGGTTATCCATTTTGCCCGTTGGATACTGCTGCCCGGCACGAATACTCTCTTCTTCTATTCAAACTTCGACGGCGCCTGGGAAAGCTACCTCGAGAACTTCGTCGAAGAGGCACACCAGGGCGTCACCGGAATATGGAGCAACACCGTAGGATTTCCCAAAACGTCCAACCTATTCGGACAAGGGGCAGCGGATGGTGATCGCCTACGCCGGTGGACTCGCCGACAACAATATCCCTCGCGGACCTGGTACACGGCCTACCCCTCATTCACATTGGCGCGAATCCGTACCAATGCGGCCATTCGGCAAGGCTTCATTCAGGCTTTAACGGAGGCAGATGCTGCTGACTGGCTGTCATGCTTTGGCTCAGCCCCGAGACCTCCAGACGCGCTGGAATCGCGCGAAATTCCCACGCTAGTGTTCGGAGGTCTGAAAAGGTTGGGTTTCGCAACTTGCTTAATCCTACGGTTCACTGTGGATCCCCGCCGAAACCGATCTTGGCTTGCGAAAATCGAAAACGACATAAGTTACGGCGACTCTCTACTGGTGAAGGAGGCGCTGGTTGTTGGGCTATCGCAAACGGGGCTTCTTGGCCTCGGACTAGCTAAGCAAGATCTCGAGACATTTCCCGTCCCTTTCCAACATGGCAGCGATGCGCCTTGGCGTGCACGCGCGCTCGGTGATGTTGACATTGACGCTCCCGACGAGTGGTGGTGGGGCAACGGCCCGGAAAACCGAGCCGACGCGATAATGCTGATCTACGCGGATACCCAAGATCGTCTGAATGGGCGAGTGACGCGGCATAGGGAAGAATTGGACGGAATCGAGGTTGCGTACGAGCTGCCTCTTTCGACAATCCCAGCTGGATCGCAGGACCCATATCGGCAAGAGCCTCGAGAGCCCAATGTGACAGAGCCCTTTGGGTTTGTCGATGGCGTGTCGCAACCTATCATCCGCGGCACACCGCAGGCGCAACTTACCAAGGAAAGCATCCATCTGGTCTCTCCCGGCGAATTCATCGTCGGATATCCTGACAACCTAGGCTACCTGCCGCCAACTGCGTCCGTGGCGGCTGGAGACGATCCACAGAATCTCTTGCCCTCTGTAGGGTTCGATCCGTTTCGGCAGCGCCCGGACTTTTCCACGCCGCAGACCTTGGACAGGCGCGATTTGGGACGGAATGGCACCTTCCTCGTTGTCCGGCAGTTGGAACAGGATGTCCAAAGCTTTAATGATTTCATCGCCGAGGCGGCTAACGCCCTGACCGGCAATCCGCGAATACCGCCGAATTTGCGAGCTCCACTTGATGAGTGGATACCAGCCAAGATGGTCGGGCGCTGGAAGGATGGAACCTCGCTGGTACGCTATCCTTTCGCACCCGGCACCGCCGCTCGGGCTTCGGCGCGTCCCGACAACGAATTTCTATTCGGCAAGGAAGATCCGCGCGGTCTCCGTTGCCCGTTCGGCGCTCATATCCGGCGCGCGAATCCGCGCGAAAGCTTCGATCCGGGATCGACTGTCCAGCTTTCCATCAGCAACAAGCATCGCATTTATCGAGTTGGTCGACCCTATTCGGCAGATGTAACCGAATCGAAAAGACCGGGCTTGATGTTCATGTGCCTTAATGCGGACATTGAACGCCAGTTTGAGTTCGTACAGCAAGTCTGGGCGGGCGCGCCGAGCTTCCACGGTTTGGAGAAGGAATTCGATCCAATTCTTGGGTATCCGGGGACAGCCTATCAACTCACCATCCCGACCGCGACAGGACCACTCTATCTGAAGGGGATGCGTGATTTCGTGACTGTTCGCGGAAGTGGATACTTCTTTCTCCCGGGCAGAACAGCCGTGCGATACCTTGCGCGGTAACGCTACTTATGCGCCCGTTAACGAGGAGCGAGTCGATACCAGACTGTCCACGACATTGGCGTAGCTACCGTAGGCATCACGACAGCGGACGATCAAAAATTGCAGGATGCAACTCATAACAATGCATTCAGATTCATTCGCCAGTGAGATTTACAACGAGCGTGAGCCGAACAACAGCCCAAACAGAGAAGTGGGCAGCACCCGCGTTTTCGCAGGAGACCGAGGAGGCCAGCGACGATGCCCCAATGTCTTCTACTTCTACGAGAACTGGACCAACCGGGCGGCGCTCGACGTCCATCTCAATCTTCCCTATCTGAAGGAATGGTTCGCGCGGCACGACGATTCCTTGCCAAGAAGGTCGAACTCCGCTTCTTCACCATGCGCAGCGCCTACGACAAGTACGCGGAGTGCCTGACTTTGGCCGGAAAGCGGGGAGCTAGGAAGATGGCGGGACTTCGGTGGGGCCTGATCGGGGCGACGGTGATCGGACGGGAATGGATGATCGGCGTCATTCGCGAGGCAGGAGGCGAGATCGCAGCGGTGATAGGCCGCGCGGCCGAGCATGACGCCGTCCACATGGTCGAGATGGCGAATGGCCTCGTCGAGTCTGGATGCCGCCATTGATACCGATGAAGCGATCCGGGTTCTTCTCTTCAGCCGATAGACGCGGTCATAGTCGAGCGGCGGCAGTCCAGACTGCATCAGCCAAGGCATCGAGCGCGATCTCCTGATCCTGCTCGTCGACGCCGATGCGACACTTCACGGTAACGGGGATGGCCGCCGCCTGCTTCATCGCGGCGACACAGGTGCCGACCAGCACCGGCGTGCGCATCAGGCAGGCGCCGAACGTGCCGGACTGCACGCGATCTGACGGGCAGCCGACATTGAGGTTGATCTCGTCATAGCCAAGACCCTCGCCGATCCGTGCGGCCTCCGCCAGCTTCGCCGGCTCGGACCCGCCGAGTTGCAGCGCGACCGGATGCTCGCCCGGATCGAAGCCGAGCAGGCGCTGGCGATCGCAATGGATCACGGCATCAGCAACGACCATCTCGGTGTAAAGCAGCGCGCCGCGCGTGAGTTGGCGATGCAGGAAGCGACAATGCCGATCCGTCCAGTCCATCATGGGTAAGCGCGAATTTCCCCGCACCTTTTGCTGTTGAGTGCTCTGATGCATGAGGTGTCCACCAAAATAGGTGGACACCTTGTGATG
>NZ_JAMYRO010000049.1:0-26798 GCF_040321495.1 Mesorhizobium sp. M0408
CTCCCCCTTGAGGGGGAGATGTCGCCGAAGGCGACAGAGGGGGTCGCCGATCCACGCGAGACGACCCCCTCTGTCCTACCGGACATCTCCCCCTCGAGGGGGGAGATCGGCAGCCTCGGCGTCCCGCCATTTCTTTCTTTTCCCCATTGAGTTCATCAAGCGAGGCTGACCATGAGCGATTCCCGTGCCCGCGATATCCTGGCGCGACAGGCTGAACTGGAGAGCGAGCGCAGCCAGTATGAGCATGTCTGGGAGGCGGTGTCCGAATTCTGCGATCCCGACGCGCCCGATATGTGGAGTGGCCGCCGCCAGGCCGGCGTCGATTCGCAGGCTGAGCGGCAGGAGCGGCGCGGTGCGCGCGTCTACGCCAACACCATCAACTCGGCCGCCAACCGGCTGGCCGCGGGGCTGGAAAGCCTGATCATTCCGCAGTCGGAGAAATGGCATGGGTTGTCGACTGCAGCCATCAACGACGAGGAGACCGACGAGGAAAAGGAATGGGCGGAAGCGCTGCGCGACTTCCTGTTCTCGCTGCGCTATTCCGCCAATTCCAATTTCGTGCCGGCAACGCAGGCTTGCCTGCGCAATGTCGTGCGCTACGGCCCGGCCTATCTCTATGCCGAGGAAGGTTTTGGCGGCACGCTGATCCGCTATGCCTCGATCCCTGTGGTCGAAGGCTATCTCTCACGCAACCGCTGGGGCCAGGTCGACATCTTCCACCGCCGCTACGAGCGCACGGCGCGGCAGGCGGCGCAATTGCTCGGCTACGACAGACTGCCGGCGCGGATCAAGATTCTGGTCGACGACCCCGTCAAATGCGAGACGAAAATCTCGCTGATCCAGTGCGTCCAGCCGCGCGACGAGCGCAAGATGTACAGTCTGAGCGGCTCCTACCAGTATCTCGATACGGCGTTCGCTTCCTATCACGTGATCGAGGACGAGGAGGCGATCGTCAGGGAAAGCGGGTTTCGCTCGTTCCCGGTGTCGTGCTTCAACTGGCGCCGCTACGAAGGCGATCCGTACGGCATCTCGCCGACCATCGAGGCACTGACGACGGTGCGCGAAGAGAACGCCGTGCGGCGCTCCGGCCTTCGCGCGCTGCAGCAGATCACCGATCCGGCGACCGCCTCCAAGGCTCGCCTCGACTATGTGCCGGTGCTCAATCCCGGCGAGAACTATCCCGGCCTGATCGACGATGCCGGCCGGCCGCTGATCGCGCCGATCGCCACCGGCCAGAACCCGACCTATGCCTTCAATTATGCCGACAGCCGGGCCGAGGAGATCCGCGACATGATGTTCGTCAACCTGTTCCAGACGCTGGTGCAGAACCCGCAGATGACGGCGACCGAAGCCTTGATCCGGCAGGAGGAGAAGGGCGCGCTGCTCGGGCCGTCCGGCTCGATCATCCAGGCCGGCTTTGCCAGCAATCTCGACCGCGAGCTGGGTATTCTGGAAGACAAGGGACTTTACGAGGAAGACAGCCGCTTCCTGCCGCCGGCGAGCCTCGCCGGCAAGGCGCTGCGGCCGACCTTCACCGGCCCGCTCGACGTGCTGCGCCGTTCGGCCGAGGCGCGCGACACCATCCAGGTTGTCACCACCGCCATGCAGATGGCGCAGTTCGACCCCGGCGTGATGGACAATATCGACGGCGACGAGGCGCTGAAGATCGTGCAGGGCGCCGGCCGCAGTCCGCAGCGCATTTTTCGCCGCCAGGACGAAGTGGCGGGAATACGCGATGCCAGAGCCAAGGCTCAAGCTGAACAGGCCGGCATGGCGGCGATTGCTGCCGCCGGCAAGGTCGCCAGGGATGCCGTGCCGGCGGCAGTGCAGGCGCGCGACAGCGGCCTGCTCGACGGGCTCGGCGGACTGATGCCGCAGGCTGCGCAAGATGCTTCGGGCGGGCAGGGCGTATGAGCGGCAAACGCTTCGCCCATTCCAGCCAGGCCGGCGGCCCGGCCAAGGCGCGGGATGCCCTGGCCAAGGCCTATCTCAGGGTGTTCTCAGGCCAGGACGGCGAAATGGTGCTGGCCGACCTGGCGGCCGCAACCGGCTACTACCGCCGCCCGTCCTACGGCGAATGGCTGGCCAAGACCAAGACGCCGAACGGCTTCGAATTGCATAGCGCCTTGAGCAATGCGCGCGCCGAAGTCGTGCAGCATATTATGGGGTTTTTGACGCTGGACGAAGCGCAACTGGCGGCACTGGAGAAGGCGGCGAGGGCGGAGGAGTAGGGTGCGGGGAGCACTGACCTTGCGGAGGCCATGACCCACTTCGGCTGATCATTGTGCAAGTTTACGAACCCGGGTGTAATGCAACTCGTCCCTAGATCCCAACATGATGCTGGGACTATCTTCCAGAAGACGCTGCACCCGAATCGCCGAGGCGGATTTTCTTTGTGGGGAGAATAATCAGGTTATTGGATATCGTTGGACGGCTGTCAGATTTTGACAAAGAGGATACAATTTATGTGTCGGAGCCTTGGACCGAGTGTTCAGATGCAATGGTTGCGACCGAGCCGGAAGAGGGATTGGTGCCAGCGGAGGCAGCCAAAGCGGGCCTGACATACTTTATCGAGATATTCATTGCGATCGAATTTACCGAGGCCTGGGTTGCGTCGTTGAAGGAAAAGCCCAGCCTGTCGGCCATCTGTGAAAGGCTCATTTATTACGCCGAAAATGATGCGTAGGAAGTAAAAATGTCGACTGACCCACGTTATGATGGACAGCCGCTGCTTAGGCTACTGGAGCTTTATGTGCTCTGGGCCATCGGAGAACTTTCTCAGGAGTCGGAGGATGGCTTGAAAAAGATGGGCCCCAAACTGCAACCTATCTATGGCGGCGATGGACAATGGCATGACGCAATAGCCCAGTCTATGCACATGCCTGAGGGAATGCCGGCAGCAATCCGGGATATGTGGGCAAGGAACCTCAAAATCGCCCGCGACAATGATGTAACTCTCACACCGCAGAAATTTGCGGAGATGTTCGTGGACGAAAATTTCGTGGGTTGAACGTTCTTCTGATTGGAATTGCGAATTGAGGTGATGATGCCCCTAATTCTGCCCTGCCGTACACCCGGCTTGGCCTGACAAATCGTCCCTTAAAGGGCGTCGCGTATCGACGCGCCTTTAGGTCTTTGTTCATCCATGTCGTTGTCCCAGAACCGCTGCAAACTTTTGGGCGACATGCACTAGCCGCTGAAGCTGGCTCCACCGCGCCAACCGCATTCTACACTCAATAATCGCCGTTATAATACCGGTCGTCGCAGGGGGCGGTGTAGATGCGGCCGCTGGTGCGGTCCTGATAGCGGCAAAGCTGTTCGCTGCGCGGCTGCGGCGTGGTGGCGTTGCCGACGACGGCGCCCAGCAAGGCGCCGGCTCCGGCACCGATGACCGTGCTCTTGGTGTTGCCGCCGATCGCCTGGCCGGCAAGCGCGCCGGCGCCGGCGCCGAGCAGCGCACCCGTGCTGGTTCTCTGCTGTGCTTCGGTCTGCGCACAGCCTGCCAATGCGGCAGTCACCAGCATGGCGGCAATGGCTCTGGACATGGTCATCGTCTGGTACTCCCTTGAAACCTATGAGCTAATACACGGGGCGATTTTGCCAAGTGCGGTCGCATTTGCGGCGGAACATAGGCACCGTGCCTCACGAAATAAGACATGGTTGTTTTTGTCTGACGGCCTGATCCGCAAAGAAAGTAACCGAACAAGACCCAAAGAGCTTCATCTCCAGTCGACCTTCGAGAGCGCTACGCTGCCTCGATCTGCATTACCTTTTTCGCCGCAGCGGCCAGAAATCCGGATCGGCTGTAGCCGTGGCGCTCCGCATATCGGTCAATCTGATCGAGGACATCTTCCGGAATGGTGACATTGACACGCACGACCTTCGCAGCTTCAGCTTTCAAGGGAACCAGGATGGCGACACCGCTCAGATTGTCCTTGTCCGACATCACTTCCTCCAGGGACGACGGTTCGGGAATGGCCTCGCCATCCTCGACCAGCCCCTCGACATGAAAGGCCAGCGCTTCCCCGGCCATGGCACGGGCATCATCCAGGTTGACGCCGGCTGTCACCAGGCCCGGAAAATCGGGAAAGGAGACGCCGAAGTCGCTGTCCGCTTGCTTGTGGATCAATCCGATATAGTTCCGCATTTCTCTACCTCAGCTTCACGCCGGATTGTTTTTCAAAACTCTTGAGAGTGCCGATCGGGATGTCGCGCTTGGGATGCGGAACTGTCAGCCGGCCCGGCTTGGATTTGTGCTTGAACTGGGCGTGACTTCCTTTTCGAGCCACTTCGTACCAGCCATCCGCCAACAGCCTGTGAATGACATCGGCGCTCTCCATGTTGTGTATAGATACACATACCTGATCCAAATGTCCATGCGCTTTTGCCGCTGTTGCGTGCGGCGGCCCAGCCGACCCCGTTTTCAATCCCGCAAGAATGGAGAAATCAAATGACCCGAGGTCTTGCCCGGACGCTTTCGCGTGCCGCCGCCAGAGAAGCCGGCCTTGCCCCGCCCAGGGCGGGGCTTACCGCCAGGACGACCGGGCAGGGCGGCGCCTACCGCACCGTCTTCTCCTTCAATGCCATGCCGGTGCCGGTCACCGATGCGCAGGGCTTTGCCAGCCAGAAGCTCTTCGACTTTCTCGATGGCAAGGTGCGGATCAAGGGCGGCACGGCAAGATTGCAGTTCGCCGTGCTGACGCCACGCGCCTCGACCATCAACGACAATGTCGCGCTGACCTGGTCGCTCGGCTCGGCGGCAGCATCGAGCGCGGCGCTCGCCGGCACCATGGTCAATGTGCTGGGCGCGACCGGCCGTACGCTGGATGGCGCGGGTGCCGCGCCGTCGAGCGCATCGATTGCCGATGTTGCCGCAGCCTTGACGCTCGACGGCACCGTGACGCCGGTCGACCTCTATCTCAACCTGGCGTTTGCCACCGGCACCGATATCGACGCCGACGGCACGCTGGCGGTGTCGGGCACCATCACGCTGCTCTGGGAGAACTGGGGCGATAATGGGTAGGCGCTAATCTCCCCCCTTGAGGGGGAGATGTTGCCGAAGGCGACAGAGGGGGTCGGTTCGACCGGGCGCGACGCCCGGCGACAGATGAGGTCAGCGCTCCACGCGCGGCTACCCCCTCTGGCCTGCCGGCCATCTCCCCCTCGAGGGGGGAGATACCAAGCTTCGCCGCCAGTGCTCTCATCACCGGCCTTAATTCTGTAACAAAAGGAATTTTCTCATGACAGATCTGGCAGACGCCGGGTCCGTGGTGGCGGCGCCACCGGCGGGCAACCTTGCACGGCCACCGGCCAACCGGGACAACGGGTCCGCCCCGCCTGCGGCCACAAGCTGGTTTGACGGTCTTTCCGAAGGCAACCGCAAGCTCGCTGAAACCAAGGGCTGGACCAAGCCTGAAAGCCTCGATCGGGTCTTCGCCTCCTATGCGGAGCTGGAGCGGCAGCAGGGCGAGAGCCTGCGCGTTCCGGCAGCCGATGCAGCCGCGGAAGACTGGGACAGGTTCCATGCCCGGCTGCCCGAGGCGATGCGTCCGCTGACCTCACCCGACAAGGTCGAGTACAGGCGCCCCGACGGGCTTCCCGAAAACTTCGCCTATTCGGACGAGCTCGCCAATGCGTCCAAGGCCTGGGCAGTCGAGGCAGGTGCTACCCCGAAGGTCGCACAGGCCTATCACGACCGCTTCGTCGGCTACATGGCGGAGCAGGCCAAGGCACAGCAAATCGCTGTTGCCCGCTCAGTCGAGATGACGCACGACGATCTCGTCAGGGATTGGGGACCGACCGGCAGCGATGGCTTTCGCCAGAAGCTCGAGGTCGCCAACCGGGCGATGAAAAAGCTCGGCCTGGTCAATGCCTACAAGGCGAAGGGCATCCTTCTGCCGGACGGTGCCTTGACCGACCCGCAGATCGCCAAGGCGTTCTACGCCATCGGCGAGGCGATGTTCCGCGAAGACACGATCGACGGCAATGCTGCCTTGAGCGGAGGCAATCCCTTCAAGCGCAATGCCGCCGGCGAGCGCAACCTGACTGGCATCTCAGCCCTGGTCAAAAGCGACCCCGCCCGCGCCCGGCGGCTGGCACGCGAGGCCGGCGAAAATCCCGACCTGTGGATGCCCAACAATCCTCTTTAACCCGAACCTGAAGGAAGACAAAAATGGCAGACGCCTATACCCGTATCGCGGACGCGATCGTTCCGTCCGTCTATGCGCAATACTCGTTCGAGGAGCACGTCCAGTCGCTGGAGATTTACCAGGCCGGGATCCTGTTTTCCGACCCGTCGATCGCCTCGAAGCTCAGCCTGGGCGGACGTTCCGTCGACATGCCCGGCTGGAAGGACCTCGGCAACGATCCGTCCGAGCCGGTCAATGACGACCCGGCCGACTCGATCGAGATGAAGAAGATCGGCGCGCGCCGCGAAGTCGCGGCCCGCAATGTGCGTGCGCAGGCCTGGGGCATCCCGGATCTGACCTCGATCCTTGCCGGCGACGATCCGCAGAAGCTTATCGTGCGCCGCCAGACCGACTACTGGCAGCGCGCCAACAAGCTGACGCTGCTGGGCATACTGAAAGGCGTGCTGGCCGACAACATCGCCAATGACGGCAGTGACCTGGTGCGCATCACCGGTGCTTCCATCGTCGACACCGACATCATCGAGGCCGCCTATTTGATGGGCGACCGCGCCGACAAGTTCAAGACGATCTGGATGCACTCGAAGCAGATGAAGGCGCTGAAGCTCGCCGACCTCATCGACTATGTGCCGTCGTCCGAGCAGGGCGGGCCGCTGATCCCCTATTACATGGGGCTCAGGGCCGTCGTCGACGACGACATTCCGGTTGCCGGCGGCGTCTACACCGCCTTCATGTTCAAGGACAAGGCGATCCTGTGGAACGAACTGCCGGTCAATACCGAAGGCGGCCCGCTCGAGTTCGACCGCAAGCCGCGGCAGGGCCATGGCGGCGGCGTCACCGAAATGGTCGGCCGCCGGCATTTCGTGCCGCATGTGCCGGGCACCCGCTTCCTCGATGCGTCCTCGGCCGGCGAATTTGCCACCGATGCGGAACTGGCGCTGGCGGCGAACTGGGACCGCACGGCGTCGAGCGTCAAGCACATGACGTTCATCGCGCTGAAGACGACCGAGGCCTGATCGGGCGAAGGGGCGGGCGTCAGACGTCCCGCCCCTTCGGGACACCAGGTCGGCGAATCCCAAGTTCACCCGCTGCGCTGCGTCGGAGTGATGTGAATTTTGGCGTTCGCTACAACATTCATGTTGCCCTTTGGCCAATCGACGGCACCAAACAGTTACAAGAAAGGGCGATGCTGCCTTGTCTTGGTAAGGGAGGTCACCATGAACATGAAGTACAAAACAGTTCAGGAAGTGCTCCGAAAAGCGGGCATTGTCATGAGCAAGAAGGGGGAAGTTCATCGCATAAACTTCTTCAGCGGCCTGGAAGACACCGCCTACTACACGCCAAGTCTTCAGGACGCCCTGGACAGGGGCTTGGCTTTGGCAGGAGGTGCCGGAAGGGTGAAAGCAAGCGTCTTTGCCAAGTCAGCTGAAACAGGAATCTCGACCGGCGCACACGTCGGCTGACACAATTCAGGCAAGACATCGCCGCGTTGCGCGGCGGTGTCGTGAAACTGCAATAGCCGAAGCATTGCCGTCTTCCTTGCTCGAATGGGAAAAAGACGGCTGACGCAGCGCCTGCCACCCGTTTCCTGACGGGCGGTTGGAGTCGTGACGTTCGATGCACGAGACGTGCAACGTTCCGCCCAAGCCAAAATCACAAGAAATCCCAGCCGCCTTGAAGCGGCTTTTTGCCGTGGAGGCACCATGCCCCGTTTTCCCCGACCAACCACACAGCCGGAGGCCTGAGCCATGGCCATCACCCCGCTCGACATCGCCAACATGGCGCTCGCCGTGCTCGACGAGGCGCCGATCGAAAGCCTCGACCAGGACGCCAAGGCGGCACGCCTGCTCAATCTGCATTTCGACCTGACCCGCGAGGCCGAATTGACCAAGCACGCCTTTGTCTTCGCCATCCTGGCGGCCTCGGTCGCCGGCTTCGACACCGGCAGCGGCGCTGGCACGCTGAACTTCGCCTATGAGCTTCCCGCCGACTGCCTGCGGCCCTTGCCGCTGACCCATAGCGGCGAGCCGGATGGCGTGCCGCTCTCATGGCGGCAGGAGGCCGGGTTGGTCTATTCGGATCAGGCCGGGCCGCGCATCCTCCGCTATGTCGCCAATCTGACCGACCCCAACGACTGGGACGCGCTGTTCAGCGAAGTGCTGGTGGCGGCGCTCGCCATCAAGATCGCCCATCCGTTGACCCACAAGGCCAGCATGATCGACGTCGCACGCAGCGCCTATGACAGAGCGCTGGATGCAGCCTACTCGGCCAATGCCATCCAGCGCGGCGGCAGATTTTCGACGACGTCCTGGGCTTTCCAGCGCGGCGACAGCCGGGGCGACGGCCGATGACCACGCTCTATCCGGTCCAGGACGCTTTCATCCGCGGCGAGATTTCTCCCCGCTTGCATGCTCGCGCCTCGCTCGACCTCTACCGGGCGGCGCTGTCGAAATGCACGAACTTCGTCACGCTGCCGCATGGCGGCATCAGGAAGCGTGGCGGCACCTATTTTTGCGCGGAGGTGAGGGACTCATCAAAGGCGACACGGCTGATCCCGTTCATCTTCTCGGCTGATCAGGCCTATGCGCTCGAATTCGGCGATCTTTACATCCGCGTCTACGCCTATGGCGCGCGTGTCGGCACGGTCGAAGTCGTTTCGCCTTATCCCGAGGCCGATCTGTTCGACCTGCAATTCGTCCAGTCGGCAGACCAGATGTGGATCACCCACAAGGATCATCCGGTCAAAGTGCTGACGCGCACCGCGCACACGACCTGGACGCTGGCCGATTTCGTCTTTCTCGACGGCCCTTACGACAAGATCAACACCACGGCCACGACGCTAACGCCGGCCGCAACCGGCAACGCCATGCCGGTCATGGTCGCGAATACGCTGCCAAGCGGCACGGTCAGCAACAGCAACGGCTCATCCGACGTGTGGCAGGTGTTCGATGGCGACAAGCAGAAGGGGGAGAACATAGCGGGCTTTCCGAGCGGGTATCTGCGCTACCAGTTCGGCGGCGGCGGGGCCAAGACAGTCGACGCCTACTGGATTACCGCGACGAATGATCACTCTGACACTGCATCGCCGACCCAGTGGCAATTCCAGGCCTCGCACAACGGCACCGACTGGACGACGCTCGACAGCCGGGACGGAGAGACCGGCTGGTCCAAGTCGGAAACCCGCTTCTTCGACGGCTTCAACAACACGGTTGCCTACGAATATTATCAGCTGCTGTTTTCAGGTGGCGGCAGCGACGGAACCGCTATCGCCGAACTGGCCCTGCACGAATACGCGCCGTCGCAAACGCCGTTTGATCTCTCGGCCTCCTCGATCGTCGGCATCAACGACGGCATCGGCTTCCAGACCAGCGATGTCGGCCGTGCCATTCGTCTGCTTGGCGCGGATGGCTTCTGGCGCTGGGCCAAGGTCGTTGCCCGGACCAGCACGACGGTAGTCACGGTCCAGTTGTACGGGCACGCTCTGCCCGATCTCAGCCCGATCATCCGCTGGCGTCTCGGCACGTTCGTGCCCGGCAAGTACGTCCAGAGCGGTTCGCTTTACGAGGAGCGTCTGGCGTTCAGCCGAAAATTCTCGGTCTATGCCTCGCAAACTGGCGATTTCGATAACTTCGCCACCGGTGAGAAAGACACCGACGCGCTGGAATTCGTGCAGGCAGGTGGCGGCCAGGCCAATGACATTACGTGGGTGGCGGAATCGGACGGTGCGCTGATCATCGGAACGCTTGGCGGGGTGAGAGCGCTGTCGGGCTCCGGCATCGACGAGGCGCTGACGCCGTCCTCGTTCAAGAACCGCCGGTCCCGGACTTTCGGTTGCGCCCCGCTGCGTCCCGTCGATGCGGGGCAGTCGTTCCTCTATGTCACCCGCTCCCGCAAATCGATCGCCGAGCTGACGCAAAACGCCACCGGCCGCTTCACCTCCGACGATGTCGGTCAGATATCGGAGCACATTCCCAAGAAAGGCGTCGTCGAACTCGCCTTCCAGACCGACCCCGATCCGCTGCTCTGGTTCCCGCTCGGGGATGGCGAGCTCGGTGGCTACACGCACCAGCCGTCGCAGGACGTTCGCGGCATGCATATCCACCAGATCGCCGGAAGCTTCGCAGGATCGAACTGGGCCGTTGTCGAAAGCGCCATGGTGACGCCCGGCCAGGACGGCAACGACGATCTCTGGCTGATCGTCAAGCGCACGATCGGCGGCGTGACCAGGCGCTATATCGAAATAAAGACCGCGCCGTTCGAGTATGGCGGGATCGGCGATGCATTCGAAGTCGACTGCGGCCTGACCTATTCGGGCGCCGCTGTGGGCACGGTCTCAGGGCTTGATCATCTCAACGGCGAAACACTCGACGTCTTGGCCGATGGCAAGGTCTACAAGGGCCTTGCTGTGGCTGCTGGCGCGGTTTCGCTGCCCGGTGGGGCTACGGCAGCCAAATGGCAGGTCGGGCTCGGCTACCAGTCCGAAGCCAACACGCTGGAGCTCGACGTCGGCGGTCGCGACGGATCGATCGTCGGGCGGCGCAAGAAGGTGGCCAAGCTCATTCTTTCGCTGCTGGAAACCGACACAACCGGGCTTCAGGTCCAGTCGTTCATCCGCGGCCGCTGGGAGCAGGTTCGCATCCCGTCCGTGGTTGCACCCGACGGCATGGCGAAATTGTTCACCGGCAATGTCGAGGTGCCGATCGACGATAGCTGGGAAGGGCAGGGGCGGGTGAAGATCCGCCACGTCAATCCAACGCCCTGCACGATCAGGGTGATGACACCGGTGTTCGACGCCGAGCCTTAGGAACTGCTGATCTCCCCCCTCGAGGGGGAGATGTCGCCGAAGGCGACAGAGGGGGTCGGTTCGTCCTGACGCGGCCTCCTATCGCCTCCATCGCGGGGGAAGAACGCCGGCGCTCCACGCGAGACGACCCCCTCTGGCCTACCGGCCATCTCCCCCTCGAGGGGGGAGATCACCCGCTCCGTCTTCCATCGCTTCCCCCACCAAGGAACCCACCAGTGACCCCCACCCATGCCGAAGACCTCGGCAAGGCGCGGACGGCTGCCGATTTCGCTGCCATCCGCGCCTTGCTCGACACCGACCTCAACGATGCGATCGCCCGCAAGGGCGAGCTGGAAATGGAAAAGTTTCACGCGATCTTCGGCGCCGGCAATTTGACGGCGGCGCGTGCCGCATTGGACGACTGCAACGCTGAAATCGCGCTGATCGAGAAAACCATCGAGAACGCGGACGAGCGCCGCGTTGGCGCCCCCCTGGACGAACCCCCCGCCGAAGCCGTCGCCGCCACGCCGGCGCCCGGCGACGAGGTCAGGACAAAGGCCGAGGCTCTCGGCGAGCGCTGGCGCACGGTCCACTGGCTGATCGAACAGCTGCGCCAGGAGCTGTTCGCGGCCGATGCCTTGAGCCGCGCCGTCACCGCCGCCAACGGCCTTTTCGATGCCGACGGCGCCGTCGGCCTGAAGGTCAACCTGACCACCATCCGGCGCACCGCCATGGCCGGCCCGCGGGCCGCCGCGCCGTCGCGTCTCAGCCGCCCGGCGATCCAGGCCGACCGGCTGCTTTTGTCCTTCCTCAGCCCGGGCGGCGTGCTCGACCGGCGCCCTGCGATCGGCGCGCCGGTCGACGGCATCAAAAGCAAATTCATTCCCGCCGGCGAACGAGGCTGACCATGTGCACACTAGCTCTTATCGGTACGGCGCTTTCGGTCGGCGGCGCGCTGGCGGAAGGCCAGCAATCGAAGCAAATGGCCGAGTACCAGGCCAAGGCCTATGAACAGCAGGCGCGGGCCGACGCCCAAAGCTCGGCCTTCGAGCAGGGCCAGGAGCGCCACAAGCAGGATCTGCTGCAGGCGCAGGCGCGTGTCCAGGCCGGCGCTTCGGGCGTCGCCATTTCTGGTTCGCCGACCGAGGTGCTGGCGGCCAATGCCAGGCAGGGCCAGCTCGACCTCAAGGCGATCCAGTACGGCTCGCAGCTGCGCCAGAACGGTCTCGCAACGCAGGCGGCGATCGCGCGCTTTTCCGGCAGGCAGGCGGTGGGCGCCTCGATCTTCAAGGCCGGCGGCAATCTCGTGTCCGGCATCTCCAGCCTCTACGACCCGGCCAAGGCGGTGACGTTCGGCAGAAGCGCCTTCCCGCCGGCGCCGGGTGGAGGCCTCTACTGATGGCCACCATCCCGCTCCAGCTTGCCCAGCGCCGCCTCGATACCGGCACTGTGGTCTCATATCCCAACGGCTCGCCGGTGGGCGCTGCCATGCAAGGCTTTGGCGACGAGCTGTCGGCGATAGCCGAACGCTTCCGGCAGCAGAAGCAGCAGCAGGATGCGTTCGACGCCGACATTATCGGCCGCGAGCTGAACGCACGCATCGCCCACGCCGAGGCCGTGGCGGTGCAGACCGCGCCGGCCGACGGCAGCGGCCTGCACGACTTCATGTATGGCCAGCTCGATCCGCGCAGCGACGGCGTCGTCAGGCCCGGCCTGTTCGACCAGATCTTCGACGACACCGCGGCGAAAGTGCCGGAGGGCGAACGCGCCAATTTCCTCGCGCAAAAGCAGGCTCTGCGGCTCGCCGGCTCGGCGCGCATGGCCGCGCAGCAGCACGCGCGGCGCCAGAACTATGAGCAGGCCGAGTGGAGCAAGGTCGAGGACGGTTACACAAGCGCCATCGCGCAGGGCGACCCGGACGACAGCGGCACGTTCGAGGCGATCCGGCAGAGCGGGCTCGAGCTGATCGGCAAGATGGGCAACCCGCTTGCCCGGCAAGCCGCCGAGGCCGCCTGGCGCAGCAACACGGCAAAGGCGCTCGCCCAGGCGATGATCGCCAAGGACCCGAAGCGCGCTGCGGAGATGCTAGGTGGGGGGTCGGGAGCGACTGACGGCAGGACCAAGGACGATACCGTCGAGGCTGTGAGTGGGCCTCCGGCGGATGGAACTGCCGCACCGGCTTCGCTCCGTGACCGCGTAGGCAAGCTTACGCCGGACCAAACGTTGGCGCAGGCTTTTGGGGACGACATTGCCCCCGAAGAGCGGCCAGGGTTGGTCCAGCAGGCCCGAGCCGCCGACGCGATGCGGCAAGTCGAAAAACGCACAAACATTATCCTGGCCGAGCAGAATGCGCCGGCCGACATCAGGGACAATGGAACCTATTCCGGCCCGATCCCAACGCCGGAACAGTTCGTCGCTCTCTATGGCGCTACCGAAGGCGCCAGGCGCTTCGAGGCGTTCAACAGGACCGTTGAGGTTAATCGTCAATTCCACGGCATGCGCGACCTGTCGAATAACGCCGTGCGGGCCATGGTCAAGGACGCCGACCCCACCGCAGATAGTTCAACGCCGGAAGTGGACAAGGCGCGCCATGACGCTATCGCCACCGCCGCGGACCTGACGTTCAAGGCCAGGCAGGCCGATCCGGGCGGCTATGTCCGCGAGGCATTCGCGAACCTTGATGCGGCCTGGAGCAACCTGTCGAAGCCGGGAGACTATCGGGCGGCGATCATTGGCTCCATCGCCGCCCAGCAACAGTTGGGTTTTGAGACCGCCCAGCCGCTACCCAACTCTGTCGCTGAGGACATTGTCGGCAGACTCAAGGCCCAGCCGCAAGACCAGACCGCAGAGCTGCGCAATGTGTTCGCCGCGCTACCGAATCAAGCCGCGCGCGAAGCGGTGCTCAGCCACCTGTTTCAGACCAGCGCGTCCCAAACAGATAACAGCATCGCGGATAGGTCGGTCCGGGCAGCTGTAGTCGACCCGATGATGCTGCTCGATTTAGCCAACACTGTCGAGCCAGGACGATCGGTATCAAACGCGGAACTCACCAACTACTTACCGACGAATCAAGAGTGGCTCGGGAGATTGATAGCCGGCGACAGTGAGCGGGGGAGCCTGTGGCGTCGTCTCGCACAAAAACTCGTGGGCTCCGATGGGCTTGGCGAAGACAGCATCTCGGTGGCCGACTTCACGCCGTTGGGGACGTCATTTGCGCTGGAGAAGGCTGGAAATGCAGCGCTGGAAGGCAACTACGAAGAAACACTGCTCAATGCCGCGGGCGCAATTCCTGGCGATAGGTTGGCGGCCGTGGCCCTGGAACGCGCCGCGGCGAAGATTGCCAAGCCCTGGGTAGAGAAACTCTCAATATTTTCGAGGCGGCCGACTGACCTAGTCGAAGGCGGCGAGGCACTTGTTCGTGGGGTCGATGCCGAAACCCTTAGGCACCAGCAAGCGCTTGCGCGCTCGGTCTCGCCACCAATGCCACGCCGGAAGACACCACCCGGCGAAATATCCGACAGTGCAGTTGAAACCGCGCTATTAGCTGCGATGCTTGCGAGGGATACGTCCAAAGTTAAACATGCCGGGGCGAAGGTTGGGTGGGCTCCATCCAACGACTATCGAAAAGTCTTTTTCGATGCGAATCCTAGTCTCAACAAAAGCGACTATAGAGTGCATCATGGCGTCGAGCAGGGAGTTTTTAAAAGGTATCCCGGGCTTTTTACAGAGAAAGAGCTGCATTCAATCGAGAATCTTCGTGGAATCCGGAACGAGTTCGACATAAGTTTGCACCTGAAGTTAATTCGGAGCGAGTGGGAATATTTCTATAAGAAAAACCCTCATGCCACCCGTCAGAAGGTCCTTGACTATGTTATCGAAATCGACAAGAAGTACGGACATTTGTTCGATCCACCAATAGGTGAATGATGAGATACTTTGACGTTCTGCCCGATGTGGCCGGAGGATTGGGTGACGGCACTGTCATGGATACCAGTGTCCACCCTCCTATCGTAAGCAAGCTCGTGTACCAGATGGAGGGATGGATCGGTGATGTTCTTATAACAAGCTTTCCATGTTTTCTCGTGACGGAAGAGGCCGCGCACGCATTGTCAGAAATCGGCTTCACCGGAGCGACATTCGCCCCTGTTGAAGTCATAACGTCCGAAGATTTCCGCGAACTTCAGCCCGAGGTAGAGCTTCCATCTTTCGTGTGGCTGAAGGTGAGCGGGAAAGCGGGTCACGATGACTTCGGCATAGCCAAGAACCTTAACCTCGTCTTATCGGAGCGAGTCTTCGATGTGTTTGATGAACGAGGTCTCCCTTCCGCTACCATCAAGCCGTTCGACGGCTGACGGCCGAAGGGGCAGGGATGGTCTCGGCAATAAAGCAATGGGTAGTCACGGCACGCCGGAAGTTACCTGGATGGGCACGGCCATCCACTCAACCAATCGACAGTTCAATGATGCAATATTTCTACATAAAACCCGATGTTGCCGGCGGCTTCGGCAAAGGAACTGTCCTTGATACGAGTGTCCACCCACCTATCGTAAGCAAGCTTATTTACCAAATGGATGGATGGTTCGGTGACGTGCTCATCACAACATTTCCTTGCTTTCTTGTGACCGAGGAGGCCAAGCGCGCTTTGTTGGAAGTTGGCTTCTCCGGTGCAACGTTCGCCCATGTTGAGGTCACGACGTCCGAGGATTTTCGTGAACTGCAGCCCGAGGTGGAACTTCCAGCTTTCGTCTGGCTGAAGATTAATGGACAAGCAGGCCGCGATGATTTCGGCATCGCTCGGGACCTACGCCTTGTTGTCTCGGAGCGCGTGCTGGATTTGCTCGAGCAGTTGGGAACCCCCTCTGCTGTTATTGAGCCTTTCGACGTCAAGCAAGGATAGTGAAGACAGGCGTTGGTTCCGCTCGCAGCGACGATCTTTCGTCGGTAGACGTTTTGGGTTCAGGTCCTTGCCCAGGATCCTGCTACGGGCCGGAATATGGATGTGTCTCACGAGAAAGCGCTGGCCGACGGGGGGGGGCAGATCACGTATCAAACGTCACGCATCGTGCGAGAGCAGATCATATTAAACACCATAGCGATGCAGGAGACTATGCTCGCTGGGCAAGAAGAAGATGGCTCAAGCAAGAAATGAAAGGGAACACAAGTGGTCGAGAGAAATTATAGCGACGTCAAACCCGACTTGACTAGCGTCACCCGCTTGCCGTCGGCTGACAAAAGCACAGGCGATGAAGAGCTTGATGCTGCACGTCTGGAAGCCCGAAAATATCTTGATTTTCTATGATTGGGTTTCAGACATCAAGGGGGAGTACCTTGGATACGGTGCCGATGGCATAATCTATATTTTTCTCTTCGAGATTGTTCCGGGCAGGCCAGAAGTTGACCCATGGATATGGGTAATCGTCGGCGATGTGCCCCCGACATACCTGCCGGCTGTAGACGCCAAGACTCCATACGAGGCGCTGGATGGATATATCGGCGCCATGTAAGAGTGGGTCGAAGCTGCGCGACGGGGGGACTCGGTGGCAGATCTAATCCCGGTCAATGTGCCGGCTAGCCCAGCCAACGCCGAAATGTTGGATAGCCGTCTCAAATTTCTCGACGAAAGGGTATTGCCGGAACTTCGAGAGTGATCGGCTGCCGCTTGTCGGCAAGCGCCGTCGGTTCCTTGACGAGAACGTGCTTCCGTTGCTCCCAAAGTGATGTACAGCCACGCTCCGTCGCTCGTCGCTGATGCAGGCCCGGCAGCCGGCTCGACCGGATCAGCGCTGGCGCTATCACCGGTGAGTACGCCACTCCGGGGGTTGGTGCCGGCATCGGGACAGCGGTCTGATTGTGGTCACGATGCTGGCTTATGGCCTGCTAACCGCAGAGCGGTCCCAGTCGGTGGTGCCTTCTGGATCGCCTCCTATCTCAGATGAAGGATTGACCTGTTGCGCACGGACTCTTTTTCGACCATGGCAAGGATCGTTTTTCTGCTCACCTTGGCCGGCGTTCTCCTGCTCGCGCTTTCGCCGGTGCGGTTCCTGCAGGAGTTGGACATGGGCTTCACCTTCCAGCACGACAAGCTCAACCACGCCGCGGCGTTCGCGGTGCTGGCGGCGCTCGGAAGCCTCGGCTGGCCGGAACACAAGACGAGGCTGGTCCTGCTCCTTGCCATTACCGGCGCGGCGATCGAGCTGCTTCAGGGCGCGCAGCTGATCGCGCGCGATATGGATATCCTCGACTGGGTCGCCGACTGCGCCGGCATGGCCTGTGGGCTGGCGGCCATGGGCGGGACAAGAAGGCTGATTGGCGGGCTGCTGTAGGTCCCGGCCCCGGATCGCGTATAAAGCTCAGCGCTTCGTCGCTAGCGCTTCAGTAAAGATGGAGCGGAAGCGGAACAATTCCGTCTGCGAAATATGGCTGACATCCGCGAACATGGAGCGTCCGTCCAGAATGTAATTGCAGCGGCTTGCGTCGCACAATACGTTGTCAGGGCGCGCAAAGACGATGTCGTGACGCGCTTCGAAATGTTCGATAGCAGGCCCGTATTGCCCTTGGAACTCCTGAACCGGCATATAGGTGGGTTTTTCCAGGGGCCGGCCAAACGCGAGGCTGCGGCTCATTTCGGAAGGCAGATCCCATCCGGGATAGGCGATGGGGCCGATCAGAATGACTTTCTTGCCGGACTTCTGCAGATGGCTGATCAAGTCGTCGAGCCCGTGGATGAGTGCCCGATCGTCCCGGTTGTCCATTGTCTTTCCGCTGAGGTCGACGAGAGCATTCTCTCCATATCCCCACGGCAAGCCTACAATAACGGTCTGCACTTTTGAGAGCCGGTCGAGCTCGCCCAGATTGTCATTGGCCGTATCGAGACATTGGCGCGAGATATTCACGGTCACCGTCGGCAGGCACCCGTTGCGGGTAAGCATGAGACCGTTCAAGCCCTTGTCCGCAAATATGGATTCCCAGAGAGGCGCATACATCTGCGCATGCGAATTTCCCAGCAGGACAATATTTGCGTCGGAGGGATTGCGAGTCGGAAGGTTGAGCACGCACGCACGGGATGTGCTTAGGGTGACGTAATTTGAGACCGGGCATCGTTGATAGTTGGTTCCGACAGCTGCGTTGAAGGCAGCCGCCTCACCGCTCATGCGGCCGGGCAGCCCGTTCGACCAGACCAGCACTGACGCTGCCACCGCGAGCGTTGCCGCGCCCGCAGCGGCACTGAAAAACACCGTTCGTGCCGCGATATTTCGGCTGCGGAAGGGGCGCTCAACATATCGCCAGGACAGGATGGCGCAGATCGTCATAGCGAGCACGGCAATGATCATTTCGCCCGGGTTAAGGTCCCGAATGAGGAAATATTGCGAGAAGACGATGACGGGCCAGTGCCAGAGATAGAGCGAATAGGAAATCAAGCCGACAAAGACGAGCGGGCGGGCCGCCAACACCCGGCTGGCTGGCGATTGCTTGCCCTGGCCGGCGGCAATGACCAACGCCGTGCCGGCAACCACTGGCAGCGCAACTGGGATGGAATGGAGCACTTCAACAGGGCTGACGATGCCGATGAGAATTGCGAGCGCTCCAATTGACCCGAGGATGCCCGCAACGATTCCGCGAGGCGCTCGTTCGGGCGGCAGCAGAGCGACCACCGCGCCGGCTCCGAGCTCCCACGCCCGGGTCGGCAGCAGGAAAAATGCCGGCGACGCGCCGCCTATCCTGAGCGCCAGGCAATTGGAGGCGAATGATCCAAGGGTGAGCAGCGCGATCGCCGGCAGGGCGGCGCGCGGCCAAAAACGGGCGAATGCCGCAATCAACAGGGGAAAGAGGATATAGAACTGTTCCTCGACCCCCAATGACCAGACATGCAGCAGCGGTTTCGCCTCGGCCACTCGCGCAAAATAATCCGTATCCAGCAAGAAATAGATGTTTGCTACGAATCCGAGCGAGGCGGCCATGCTCTTGGCGTAGCCAATCAAGTCTGTAGGCAGCAGCAGGACGACTGCAGCTAAGGTGGTGAAGAACAGCAGCAGCAGCAGGGCCGGCATGATCCTGCGGACGCGACGCTCATAGAAACGAATGATCGAAAATTGCCCTTGGACCGCCTCACGCCACAAGATCAGCGTGATCAGATATCCCGAGAGCACGAAAAAGATATCGACGCCCAGATACCCCCCGGGCAACCATGATCTCGACAGGTGAAATGCTATCACCGAGACTACGGCGATCGCGCGCAACCCGTCGACGTCCGCCCGATAGCCAATGAGGTGCGAATCCGCGCTTCCGACTCTGGTGTGCATGTTGAAGGTTCGGTCCCCGAGGCTGGTCCCCGTCTATAAAAGAAGCAGAGCCGGGGTGCCAGCCTCATGCGCTACGATAATTGCTTGTCTCTTCCCGGTCGCAAAACTGCCGGATAGAGGCCGGCATGCGACCAACATCTGCAACGGCAGCCGTTGGTTTTAGGCCTCCCGCCACTGCTCATTGAACCCAATGCCAAAACACTTCCAGCCTCGCTTATGCGGGGCTTTTTTCATGGAGTAAGCCCTCATGTCCCGACCTGCAACTGCCGCCGTTCGCCTCCTGACCGGCGAACGCGAACCCGTGCGCCTCGCAACCACGGCCGACATCCTCCTGTACGGCCTGCAGGCCATCGACGGCGTGCCGGCCGAAATCGGCGACCGCGTGCTGGTCAAGGACCAGGCGGACCCGACGCAGAACGGCATCTACACCGCGAGCGCAGGCGAATGGTTCCGCGCCGCCGACGCCCGTAGTATGCGTACCCTGCAGAAGGGCACGACGGTTCACACCCAGATCGGCACGGCCAATGCCGACCGCGTGTTTGAGTTTACGGCCGACGAGCCGGTGGTGGGAACTGATGCCATCACGGTCGCCGCCTCCGTTCCGCCCGACATCGCGGACGCGATCGCTGAGGTCGAAGCGCTGCGCGATGAAACCCAGGCGCTGAAGGATGCCGCCGAGGCCAGCGCCGGGCAAGCCTCCGCGAGTGCGGCCGCTTCCGCCGCGAATGCCGGACAAACCACTGCCGACCGGGCTGCGACCGCCGCCGATGCCATCGCTGCTGGTGCCAGTCTGGCAGGCGCGGTGGCGGCGCGCGACGCTGCTTTGGCCACTGGCAAGGTTTACGCCGAGACCACGGCAGGTCTAGCGGCGGTTGCAGAAGGGGAATATTTTCTCGTGCCGTCCGGCGATCCGCTGGAAAGCTTCATCCTCTATCGCGACCTTTCAGGCGTAGCGACCGAAATCAAGCGGTTCCCAAGCACTTCAGCTGTCGAGCTTTCGGGTTCGGCGGCAACGCTGACGGAATTGTCGGCGGCACTGCAATATGACGATAGCGGGATTGCGATCGCTTTCGACGCGCCAGTTCCCAGCATTCTGATCAAGGATGCTGCCGCCCCTGCGAAACGCTTCTTCGGCAACGTGACGGCAAAGCTCACCGTGACGCGCACGACGGCCGGATGGTACTTCGACAAGCTGGGACTGCTGAAGCAGGCCGGGGTGAATGTTCCCCGCTTCACCTACGACTACAAGTCGCTTGCGCCGCGCGGATTGTTCCAAGAGCCGGCGCGGGCCAACCGCCTTTTGCAGAACCGCTCCCTGCGCATCACGCACCAACTGACTGTCAGCGGCGGCGCCGGCGTCTTTGTCGACGGCGAGACGGTGAATGCGAGCGGCGGCAGCACTGGCGTCTATCGCTCGTCCAATTCGACGGCGACCATCTACGCGCTTTCCGGTGGGTCCGGCACAATGACCGGCACGCTGACCGGGGCGGCAAGCGGAGCGACCAAAAATATCTCTTCGTCGGCCCTTGTTTGGGTCGCGACCAACATGACGGTCGCGCAGGATCAGGTCGGGTTGGATGGTGTTGCCAATTCGGCGTCTTCTATCACCGCGACCGCCGACAACGCGACCATATCGCAGGCGATAACAATCGCATCCGCCGCCTATTTCCAGACGGCTTACATAGCGCGACTGGCTGGCTCCGGTGCGCTGCGCATGTCCGAGGACGGCGGGGCTACGTATACCGACGTCTCGCCCCCGGACCGATATTGGAACCGGATGAGCATCCCAGCGCAGACGCTCGCCAATCCGACTGTCGTCCTCCAGGTCGCTACGAGTGGGGACAAATTTATCATCGACCTCGCTCAAAACGAGAATGGCAATTTCCGAACTAGCCCTATGGTGACGACGACAGCGTTCTTTTCGCGCGGGGGCGAGCAGCCCATTATCGATATTTTAGCCATTCCCTTCAATACCGCGCTTGGGTCGATCTTCATCGAGGGTCGCACCCAGGCATCGGACAATGTCGCGCGCACTATGGTGCAGCTCGATGACGGCGGCGTAAACAATCAAATCTTTTGCAACTTGTCGTCGCTTGGTAGCGGTCAGTTCAGCATTAAGACGGCTGGCGCGATCGTGGCTAACGTTCTGCCTGGCCTCACAGTCGTGGACAAGACGACACGACTGGCGGCATCATGGGGTCCGAACTACGCGCAGGCGGCGCTCGACGGATCGATCGGTGCACAGGACAGTGCGCTGACAGTCCCCACAGGTCTTACCAAATTGCGCATAGGCTGCGGCCTCGCGGGCGGCAATCCGTTCAGCGGCACCATCGCAAAGCTCACACTCCGGCTTAGGACGATGGATGCATCCGAGCTAACGGCTTGGTCCAACTTCGGCACGGTCGGGGCGACCCCGGCCATCGACGTGCCTCCGAACGATCCCAACATCGAGGACAGCGATCATCCGGCGACTCTCACCGTAACTTCGGCTCAGGTGAGCGGTATTAGGCCAATCTCTTTCGGCAGATACGAGAATGCTAATCCGGGGTGGCGTCGTCGGTTCAAGACGCGTGCGACCTCTATCGTCAGGCATTTCCAAAATCTCAATACTGTCGACGGCAGCTACAACGCCAAGGGCCAGATACTCGTCGACGGCGTGCATAACACCTATTTCACGTCGCCGCAGGCCGCCGGGAAATTCTTCGTCCGGCTGGACTTCGCGTCGAATGCCGATCGCCTGATCGAGGTCGTCATGCCGTACTCGGCGGCGATCGCAGATTTGGGCATCACGACCTACGGCGCGCCAATCACCTTACCCCCGACGCGCCTGACCATGCCGCGCGCTGTGTTCCTGGGCGACAGCCGCGACGAGGGGTTCCTTGCCACCAGCATCGACAAGACCTGGATGGAGATACTCTGCCGCGCCAAGGGCTGGCAGCACATCAATCTGGGCTATGGTTCTTCGGGCGTCACAGCGGCATGGGGAACAGATGTTGGCAACGCCAATCCTGATGTCGTCTTCATAACGTTTGACTTCAACAACCGCACCGGGCAGACCTCCCTTGCAGGCTTCAAGTCTGCATACAAGGCACTGGTCGCCAACATTCGAGCGATCAAGCCCACGGTCAAAATATACGCTGTGTCGTCGAACTGGATTTCAGCGGCAAACGATACGCTCACCCTCAAGATTGCAGACTATCGGCAGCAAGAGCTTGATGCGGTAAGTGAGCTGACGGCGGCCGGCGACGCCAACATCTTCTATATCGACGGCCTGACGCTAACCGCCAACAGCACAGGCTCAATTGGCGATGGCATCCATCCGAACGATGTCGGCTCGGCCGAGCAGGCCGCGACCATTGCTCCGCTGGTGAGCGTGTAGTCGGTTCTTTCTCTGGACGAGGGCTGCTAACAGAATTCTCAGGTTCGCGCCCAACGCCGCAGGTGTGCAGCATGTACCGCATGGCCGGAGCTCTGTGGTCAACTCGCTGATCGACTGCGCACGCCGATTGGCTTCGCAGGGTTGCCGCCAACCATAGTGAAGGGTGCCACGTCTTTTGTTACGACGGATCCTGCTCCAACGACCGATCCCCTGCCGATCGTTACGCCCTTGAGAATGATGACGTTGAAGCCAATAAAGACGCTGTCTTCAATTTTCACTGGGGCGATGGTGATGTTCGACCAGTCCTTCTTTCCCTGATGCCAGTCGGCGACATCTGCCTTCCGCTCCTCCCAGCCAAGCGCATGAGAATTGTGGTCTACTACTGTTACCCCCCACGATATGATTACATCGTCACCAATCTCGATGCGTTCGGCCGCAACCAAGTGGCTTTTGCCGATGAAGCACCGATCTCCAATAATTATCTGGGCGTCTGGGCGATCGAAGGAAAAAATACAGTGAAGGATGTTTCCTTCGCCGATCGTGTGGTGCCCACGTTTCGCGCTGCGAACACTTTGCAAATTCATTTTTGAGCCCATGCCGGCCCGTACGCCAGCTAGGTTTTGTACAATTTTGGGAACGAAAGGCATAGGTGAGGTGTCCTACCGGAGTGTCGCTGGATTCTTGTGATCCAGCGAGATAGTAAAGGCAACCTGCCGCTCGCGGACAGCACCCTCGCCCTCTGGTAAATGTTGTTCCGCTACCTGCTGCAATCGTCGACGGTTTGCAAGCCGACAGCGACCGTCAGTTACAACACAGCATTTCGATCAGAAATCCTGGGAACCGAGAGGCATGAGTTCAGAGCCTTCAGGTTTAATTGCGACGACGACGCGCCGGCGCAGCGGCTACCGTCTGCTGTCCTGCGGCTTCTGGTGAGGTTCCTGGCTTTTCGACCACCAGACAAAATACAGCGAGCCCATCTTCATCACAGGCACGCGGCGGTCGCGTTCCCTGGCCCGCAACTCACGATAGGTCTTCATCTTCAGAGTGCCGCCAGGCAACCTGATACGCACTGCCATCGGTCCAACTCCCGTTGTGCAACGCAGCAATTTTCGTGCAATGCGGTAAGTAGAGACCTTCCGTTACGGAAGAGTCAACGGCGGCCTCATCAACTTATTTTGCAAGCTGGCCGGCGGAGGTCGGGGCGGGCTTTCCCAGGCGCATGGCAGCCGAAAAAATTCATGCGTCACCCTGGCGACTGATCATCAATCAGGCGCTGGCGGTTCGACCACCAGGTGAAATAGATCCGGCCGATCTTGACGACGGGTATGCGGCGGGCGCGTTCGCGGTCGCGCAATTCGCGGTACACCTTCACCTTCAGTGTGCCGCCAGGCATCCTGATACGCACCGCCATCGATTCCGCCACCCCATTGTGCAATGCAGCATCAGAGACCTTCCGCTGCGGAAGAGTCAATGCCTGCCCGCTGACTATTTCTGGGACTAGTCGAGCGGTCTTGAGGTTCGGGCGCGCGCGGCGGTTCCCGATCCCGCACGGGGCGCCAGTGCCAGTTGGGATCGTCGGGTGCGGGGGCTATTTCCTGGGCGAGGATTTATTGGGCGAGGATGGGCGACCGGACATGCCGCTCGGCCACCAGATGACGAAGTAATTGCCGAACTGCCAAACCGGCACCTCGCGTTTCTGCTCGCGGCGCCGCAGCTCGTCCCTTTTCTTGATCTTCAAGGTGCCGCCTGGAAGCCTGATTCTTATCGTCACGTGTCCTCCCGTACCCGCTACAGGTACGAACGATAGACGGGAACAGTTTCATCCCGGCTAAGCAATTTCATCCAGGTCGAGCAATTTCGGGCGCGGTAGACGCAGGAACCGGGACCTGAGCGAGATCGCCGGAACTGGCTTCATTTGAAGAAATCCGCAATGCCGTTGATGGCCAGCACCGCATAGACGATCGGTCCGGCGATAAACGCACAATAGAGGCAGAGGATCGCCGACAGCACCAGCAGCAGCGGCTTGTCGCGACCGACGGTGCGGAGCTCGGACTTCACCGTCCAGCGCGCCGCAGCGGTTTGTTCATCATCAGACATGTGCACCATCCCGCGGCCATTTCACACGGCAGGTCGAAAACATCAACCTTCCTTGCAACATCGGCACGGGCTGCCGCCCAATTCTGCTTTGCCGCCACGCATCTGCTTTTTCAACCTCAAAACCTTGCCCGCGAGGGCGGAAAGGACTGCCCATGGACATGACGTTCAGGGGCGCCGCCAGGCGCCTCGATGATATAGACTTGCCGAAACTCGGTGCCCGGATCGGCGTCGGCGAGGACGAGATGCACGCGTTCCTCGATGTTGAAACCAGCGGGCGCGGCTTCGACGCCGTTGGCCGGCCGGTCATCCTGTTCGAACCGCACGTCTTCTACCGCAACCTGTCGGGTGCCAAGCGGGCAAAGGCGGTAGCCGCCGGCCTCGCCTATCCGAAGTGGGGCGCAAAGCCCTATCCCAGGGACAGCTACCCACGGCTCAGGGCAGCTTGTGCGATCGACGAAACCGCGGCGCTCAAATCCGCTTCGTGGGGGCTGGGTCAGGTCCTCGGCGAGAATTTCAAGGCCGCGGGCTTCCTTACCGTGCAGGCGATGGCCGAGGCAATGATGGCGGACGAGGCGCTGCAGCTCGGTGCGGCGATCGATTTCATCGTCGCGAACCGGCTCGACGGCAATCTGCGCAATCATGACTGGGCTGCTTTTGCCAAGGGCTACAACGGCGCCGGCTACCGCAAGAACGCCTACGATACCAGGCTTGCCGAGGCCTATCGCAAATGGTCGCGCATCAAGGACACGCCCTGGCCGTCTGCCGGTCCGGTGTCATCGGCGGTCGTCCCCGCAGTCCCGCCAGAGCCCGCTAAGCCAATTGCCGTTCCGCAAGCGACCGCTGCGCCCGCGTCCTCTGCACCTCCCGTGCCTGCCGCCAGGCCCGGCCTCTGGGCAGCGCTGATCGCAGCCATCCTGAAACTATCAGCCATCCTGAAACTGTTTGGAAGGAAATGACATGTGGACCCGGATCAAGAGCTTCTTCCGCGGCAGCGAAACAATATTCTGGGCGCGGCTTCAGGCGGCCATCGGCGTTATCGCGACCGTCGTTACCTATGTCGACCCGCAGGTTCTTTCGCCGATTATCCCAGGGGAATGGTTCCCCTGGTTTCTTGTGATCAACGGCGTTTTGACCGAGTTCCTGCGCCGCCGCCGCGCGGAGGATTTGTGATGGCCGCACTCCTCGCCATTCTCAGCGCCATCCTCGGCAACAAGGTCGTCATGACGGTATTGGCCGCTGCGGCCGGCGGCATCGGCCTTTATGTTGCCGGCGGCATCAACCGGGCGAAGAAGGAGGCGGTCAAACAGGCCGAGGCAAAAGTCGCGGCCGCCGAAGACCGCCTGGAAATGAGCCGCGAGGCCGCCGCCGAAGAGCGCAAGGCCGCCGGCATGACCGATGCGGCAGCCAGAGCGGAGGCTGGGAAATGGGCAAGGCGCTGATCCTCTGCCTGGTGCTCGCCGGCTGCACGACAACCGCGCCGGCCGGTAATCCGCGCCAGGTCTGGTGCGACCATAACCAGCCGCGCCGGCCATCGGCGGCCGTGGTCGCCGCCATGACCCGGCCCGAGCTCGACGAGATGAATGCCTTCAACGGGCAGGGCGCCAGATGGTGCGGGTGGACGCCATGATGCACGAGTTGCTCGACGTCCTGGGCATCAAGGCGCCGGTGTTGGTCGCCGGCCTGTCCGGCGGCATTTTGCGGGCCTTGTCGCGCCATCGCTACAAGGTCCGCGAAATGGTGGCCTCGCCGATCTGCGGCGCGCTGGCGGCGGCCTATCTGACGCTGCCGGTCGTGCATTATTTCCGCGCCGCCGGCCTGCCCATTCCTTCTCCGGACGACGACACCACGACGCTGGCCGCGGCGTTCCTAATCGGCGTCTCGGCCATGTGGATTTCGGACATCGTCTTCGAAATGATCGTGCGCCGGTTCGGGCCGGTGAAGGAGGAGTAAGCCGCCCAAGCCCGACGAAATAGTGACGTTCAGTTGGAGCCCGGGGCGCCCGGAGGGGGGGGGGGGGGGTTGGGGGTTGGCAGGCTGAGGATTCTGAGGTGATTGTTGGGCGAGGCGGGGGGCGGACGCGGAGGCCCGCCCAC
>NZ_JAMYRO010000050.1:0-20000 GCF_040321495.1 Mesorhizobium sp. M0408
TCCACCTCTCTCTTCTCCGTGCCGCTGGGTTCGAGCGCGCGACCCCCCGCCGCGCCCCGGGGGCGCCCGCCGTCTTTTTAGCCTTCGTTGGACCCACCCCCGCGGGCGGGCGCGCCCGCGGCGGCCCCCGCGCCCGTCTTTAGCCCCCACGAAGTCTTGGCACCCCCCGAAGTCTTGGCACCCCCCGCAAACGGCAATTCGAAATTGAGCGGCGCCATCACCGCACGTCCGTTGACGAGCTTGCCGTCGATGAGATTCATCGGCGGCGAGCCGACGAAGCTTGCCACGTAGGTGTCGCGCGGATTGTTATAGATCTCGTACGGCGTGCCGGTCTGGACGATGCGGCCATGGTTGAGCACGCCGACCTTGTCACCCATCGACATCGCCTCGATCTGATCATGCGTCACGAACAGGAAGGTGGCGCCAAGCTGCATCTGCAGGTTCTTCAATTCGGTGCGCAGCGCCTCGCGCAATTTGGCGTCGAGCGCCGACAACGGCTCGTCCATCAGGAATACCCGCGGCTTGCGCACGATGGCGCGACCGATCGAGACGCGCTGCATCTCGCCGCCTGAAAGCCTGTCGGTCTTGCGGTCGAGCAGATGCTCGATCCTCAGCGTCCTGGCCGCGCGGTCGACACGATCCTTGATCTCGGCATCGGGCAGCCGGCGGATCTTCGGCTTCAGCGGAAATTCGAGGTTCTGGCGCACCGTATAGCGCGGGTACAGCGAATATTGCTGCAGCACCAGCGCCACGTCACGCTCGGCCGCGCCCCAGTCGGCGACATCGACGCCGTCGATGAAGACCTGGCCTTCGCTCGGTTTTTCCAGGCCGGCAATCATGCGCAGCGTCGTCGTCTTGCCGGCGCCGGTCTCGCCAAGCAGAACGAAGAACTCGCCATCGGCGATGTCGAGATCGAGCCCGGTCAAAGCAGTATGGTTGCCGAACTTCTTCGAGATGTTCTTGAGCTGGATGTGGGCCATCAGAGTCTCACTCCCAGCGATTTGCCGCTCGCCGTGTCGAAGAAATGCGCCTGGCTGGGATCGATCCTGACGAAGACCCTTTCGCCGGGGCCGCCGATGAAGCCGCTCTTGGTGCGCGCCCGCAGCATTTTGGAGCCGACCTTGAGGTCGACGATATCGAAGGACCCGAGCGGCTCGACGATCTGCGTCTCCACCGGCAAGAACCCCTCGGCGGCTTCGCGGCGAACGAGAACGCCTTCCGGCCGGATGCCGAGCGCGAGTTGGCTGCCGGCATGGCCGTTGAGCTTCGACAGCAAGGCGCGCGGGAATTCGAAACCGGCGGCCGCATCGCCGACCGTGACCGAGGCCGATGAGGCTTTCTCGGTCACCGAAGTGTCGGCGACGTTCATCACCGGGCTGCCGACAAATTGCGCGACGAAAAGATTCGCCGGATGCGAATAGACCTCGTCCGGCGAGCCGACCTGCTGCAGCACACCTTCATGCATGATGACAATGCGGTCGGCGAGGCTCATCGCCTCGATCTGGTCGTGGGTGACGTAGATGCTGGTCGAGCCCTGCTTGATGTGCAGCCGCTTGATCTCGGCCCGCATCTCCTCGCGCAGCTTGGCATCGAGCGCCCCGATCGGCTCGTCCATCAGCATCGCCTTCGGCCGCCGCACCAAGGCTCGGCCGATCGCCACGCGCTGCATGTCGCCGCCCGACAGCGCCGACGGTTTCTTGGCGAGGAGATCGCTGATCTGCAGCGTCTTGGCGACCGAGCGCACCTCGCTGTCGATCTCGGCCTTGCTCTTGCGCGTCGCCCTGAGCGGAAAGGCGATGTTCTCATAGACGCTCATATGCGGATAGAGCGAGAACGACTGGAAGACCATGGCGATATCGCGATCGGCGGCCTTGAGGTGCTGGACCGGCTTGCCGTCGATGAGGATGTCGCCGCCGTCGATCGTCTCCAGCCCGGCAATCGCCCTGAGCGTCGTCGTCTTCCCGCAGCCCGACTGGCCGAGCAGCACGATGAACTCGTTGTCGTCGATCTTCAGGTTGAGGTCCTTGATGACCTGGACGGCGCCGAAATATTTCTGGATGCCTCGAAGCTCGATCTGGGTCAATGCTGTGCCCCCGGATTTGCCCCTTGCCCGGTGCCGGCCTTCTCCTCCGGCGCGATCTTGGAGGTGATGTTGAAGCCGATCAGGCCGATCAGGATGATGGTCACGCCATAGCTGTGCAGCAGCATGTTCCATGGCTGGCAGAGCGCGATGATACCGAGCACCATCAGCACCTGGCTGCCCGGTTCGAGATATTTCTGGTTGATGTCGCGAAAGCTCATTTGCGGATCGCTCCAAACGACATGCCGCGCAACAGGTGGTTGCGGAGCAGGAAGGTGAAGATCGCGACCGGCAGCAGGAACAGGAAGGTTCCGGCGGCAATCACCGTCCAGTCCGGCAGGCCGGAACCGACCTGGCTGGGGATGAAGGGCGGTGCTGTCTGGGCACGGCGGCTGGTCATGATCAGTGCGAAGGCATATTCGTTCCACGCCGTGATAAAGCAGAACACGGCGGTGGCGGCGATGCCGGTGGCGGCCTCGGGCAGCACGATCTTGAAGAAGGCCTCCATGCGCGTATAGCCGTCGACGAGGGCCGCCTCCTCATACTCCTTGGGGATCTCGTCCATGAAGCCTTTCATCAGCCACACCGAGAAGGACAGGTTGAAGGCGGTGTAAAGGATGATCAGGCCGATATGGGAATCGTTGAGGCCGACCGCCCGGTACATCAGGAACATCGGAATGGCGACGACCACCGGCGGCAGCATGCGTGTCGACAGGATGAAGAACAGTAGGTCCGCCTCGCCTTTTACCTTGAAGCGCGAGAACCCATAGGCGGTGAAGGTGCCCATGCCGACGGCCAGGACGGTCGAGGTTATGGCAACGATCAGTGAGTTCATGAAACGGCTCGGATAGCCCGACCACTGCACCTGGCCCTTGCCGTCGCGCACGATCTTTTCGCCCCCATTGAAGACGACGCGCTCCCACCACGGCGCAGCCGCGTACTCCTCCGGCGACGGCGGGCTGCGCAGCTGCGAACGCTTGGTGAACAACTTGACGAAGGGCGATATCTCCGGCTGGAAAACCACCGTCGGCGGAATGGTGGTGGCGAGGTTGCGCGGCTTGAACGCCGTCGAGGCGATCCAGTAGATCGGCGCCAGGAAGATGATCGTCACCAGCAGGACAGCGACGATGGCGACCCGGTTGAAGGTGATTTCGGAAGAAGTGCGGACTGCGGCCATCTCAGCGCTCCTTCACCTTGTTGAGGTATTTGACATAGATGTTGGTGATCGCCAGCACCATGATCAGCACGATGTAGGCGAGCGCGCAGGAACGCCCGGTCTGCCATTCCTGGAACGCCATCTTGTAGAGCCGGATCGAGATCAGCTCGGCCGTCGGCTGGCTGGTCAGGATGTAGGCGAGGTCGAAGGTCTTGAACGCCTCCATGGTGCGGAAGATGACCGCGATCATCAGGATCGGCGCAACCAGCGGCAGCGTTATGCGGAAGAAGGTGTAGAACGGCCCGGCCCTGTCGATCGCGGCTGCCTCGTAGAGATGCTTGGGCACGGCCGACAGGCCGGCCAGCGACAACAGCATGACGAAGGGCGACCACATCCAGATGTCGGTCAGCGCGACCGCATAGAGCGCCATTTTCGGATCCGACAGCCATTCGAAGGTGCCGAGGCCCAGCGCATAATTGATGATGCCGAAGGACGGATCGTAGAGCAGCTTCCAGAACAGGCCGACGACGGCCATCGACAGCATCATCGGCAACAACAGGAGCGTCGTCAGCAGGCCCTTGAGCGGAATGTCGCGATTGAGCAGCATGGCCACGCCGAAGCCGACGAGCAGCTGGCCGGCGACCGAGATGATGACGTATTTTGCGGTGATGGCGAAGTTGGACCAGACATAGGGATCGCTGAGCAGGTCGCGGTAGTTTTGCAGCCCGACGAAATTCGCCGCCGCGCTGGTCGAGGCGCGGAAATCGGTGAACGAATAGCCCAGCGAATAGATCAGCGGGAAGATGTTGAAGACGATCAGAAACAGGATCGTCGGGATGATGAAGAGATTGCGGATCGAAATGTCGCTTAGACCGCGAGCGGCGGCCCGCGAGGACCTGTCCAGCGTGGTGATCATCGTGGTCGCCAAGACTCTGCTCCCGGTTCAAAAATCAGAAAAAGAAACGGAGGAGGCACGAACGCCCCCTCCGTGAAACTTCATACTTATTGGCCGCGGCCGTATTTCTTGAAGGTCGCGTTCCAGTCGGCTGCCAGTGCGTCCAGCGTCTCCTTGGCGGTGCCTTCGCCGCCGATCATGTAAGGATAGATGCGCTGGTTAAGCTGCTGCAGCAGTTCCGCGTATTCCGGAACCGCCCAGAAGTCCTTGACCTTGAACATGGTCTCGTAGAACGCCTTGTTGTAGGGCGTGGCGTTCTGGAATTCGGGCGACTTGAGCACGGCGGCACTGCAGGTGTAGCCGCCAAGCGCTGCCCATTTCTTCTGGGTCTCGTCCTTGATGAACCATTCCAGGAACTTCGTCGCCTCTTCCTGCTTCTGCGAGTAGGAAACGATGGAGATGCCCTGACCGCCGAGTGCGGCGAACTGGTCGCCGCCAGGTCCGGCTGGATTGGCGAAGAAGCCGGTGTTCTTGGCGTTCGGGTTCGACGCCTCGTTGATCAGTGAGGGGAAGAACGCGAAGTAGTTCATGCTCATCGCGGCCAGGTTTTCAGTGATCGCCTGGTTGTCCTCGACGAAGAACGACTTGGCCCAGCCCGGAGGCGTGAACTTGTAGAGTTCCTTGTAGGCGTCGAGCGCCGCGATCGCCTTGTCGGAGTTGATGAAGCCATCGACCTTGTAGGTCTTATAGTCACCCAGCTCGCCGCCGAAGGAGAACAGCGCGTTTTCGAAGCCCATCGCCATCGCGTCATAGGAATTGTCGGTGTAGATGGCGATGCCGTATTTTTTCTGGTCCGGCCGGTAGAAGAATTCGGCGATGTCGCGTAGCGCCTTGAAATCCTTCGGCACGTCGAGATCGTAGCCATACTTGGCCTTGAAGGCTTCCTTTTCCTTGGGGTCTTCGAACCAGTCCTTGCGATAGGACCAGCCGACGGCGTCGCCTTCGAGCGGAATGGCCCAGTACTTGCTGCTGCCGCCCGGATATTCGGCATAGTATTTCACCGTGGCCGGTGCCATCACTTCACCGACCTTGTGCTTGTTGAAGAAGTCGGTCAGGTCGACATAGTGGCCACCGGTCGAGCCGGCACCGAGCCATTGCGAGTCGCCGACGACCATATCGTAGGCGTCGCCATGGGCGTTGAACTCGGTGAAGGCCTTGGTCTGGAAGTCGGGCCACGGTGTGGTTTCCACCGTGATCTTGACGCCGGTTTCCTTCTCGTACTCGTTGCCGAGTTCCTGCAGGTAATTGGCCGGATCCCATTCCGCCCAGAAGATTGTAAGTTCCTTTTCCTGCGCGTAGACGGACGTTCCGCAGGCGAGCACTAGGCCGATACCAGCAAGCAAGCTGGTCATTGTCTTGCGCATAATGATTTCCTCCCTTGTGCGCATTCTACCGCGTCATGCGAGCCGGCGGCGAGGCCGGCCCTGGTAGTCCTCCCGTGACGGCACCGTTCCGGTTTTGAGCCTCCTCGTTCGACCGAAACGGATCTTAGCCTTCACCCTTTGATCCGCTTTATTTGTCCTGATCTGGTATTACCAATTTCAGACAAACGTCAAGCTCTTTCTTGAACGGTGGCGGACACGCAGACAAGTTGGTTTCTGCGATATCTGTCTGTTTTCCCTGAATTTTCCTACTCCTTGATACATAAGTGCCTTGCTTAGGCCGCTGCATCGCTAGTAGCACAAATGGTCAGGCTGAAAATCTGGTCGAACCAGATTGGCCTCATCTAACGGCCCTCGTCGGCGCGATCCCGTCACCTTCAGCCATCGATTCCGTCACCGCCGCACGCACCAGTGCGCCGGCCGCCCATTGCGCAACCGACATCATACTGCGGCTATCCAATCCCCATATATCCTTTAAAACGACCAGCACCTCAACACCGAAGATCAATGACAGCGCCTGCGCGAGCCGCTTGAATTCGCGCGGCGGCAACCGGCCTTTGAGTGGCGCGATCGCATCTTTCAAAAGATCGACGCGATGGCCGCGCGTGAAGGCAGGTTCGCCGTCAAGCGTGCCTGCCTGTCGCTGCGCCCACTGGTCGAGCGACAGTTTCAGCGCCGCCTTGAACGTCGCTTCGAAGACCTCGATGCGCGGCATGGCGGTCTCGAACAGCTCGGCGACCCGGCGCTCGGGATCGGCAGAGCTCGATTTCCACGTAAGGATCGGCCCAAGCCCCTCATCGACCACCGCCTGCACCAACGCCGCCTGGCTCGGAAAATACCGATAGGCGGTGGCGCGCGAGACCTCCGCTGCCTCCGCCACCTCGCTGACGGAGGGCGTGGCGCCCGCCTGCATCAGCTTTGTCGCCGTCTCAAGCATGAGACGCCTGGTGCGCGCGCGGGCCCCGCGCTCTACCTGGGGGTTCGGCCCTTGGCTGGCATCGTCGTCCATTGCCGCTTGTTGACGTGAGACATTCATGTCAATACGATACGCGTGTCTCAAAAAATTGCAATGGCCCTTCGCGCCGTCGAACGGCCGGGCAAAAAGGGGCGGCAGCGCCGAACACGCCCAAGACCGGGGAAACGCGATGAAGCGCATCTATGTGGTAGGCACCGCCGACACCAAGGGCGAGGAACTCGCATTTCTGGCCGATGCGGTCGCGGCTACCGGCGCTTCGATTGCCCGTGTCGACATCGGAACACGCGGCGCGACCGTGCCGGTCGATGTTTCGGCAGACGAGGTCGCCAGCCACCATTCCGAGGGTCGCAATGCCGTGCTCGGCGTCGACGATCGCGGCACCGCGGTGGCGGCGATGGCTGCCGCCTTTGCCCGGTTTGTCCAGTCGCGCAGCGATATTGCCGGGATTATCGGAATTGGCGGCGGTGGCGGCACCTCGATCATCACCGCAGGCATGCGCACGCTGCCGCTCGGTCTGCCCAAGATCATGGTTTCGACGTTGGCCTCGGGTGACACCGCGCCTTACGTCGACGTCTCCGACATCGTCATGATGCCGTCGGTGACCGACATGGCCGGCCTCAACCGGCTTTCGCGTGTCGTGCTGCACAATGCCGCCCAGGCGATATCAGGCATGGCGACAAAGCCGGCGCCGCCGCCCGAGGGCAAACCGTCGCTCGGCCTCACCATGTTCGGCGTCACCACGCCATGCGTGACCGCGATCGCCGATGAGCTTCGTTCGACTTATGACTGCATGGTCTTTCATGCCACCGGCACCGGCGGCCGCACCATGGAAAAATTGGCCGACAGCGGCCTGTTGTCAGGCGTCATCGACATCACAACGACCGAAGTCTGCGACTTGCTGTTTGGCGGCGTGCTGCCGGCGACCGAAGATCGCTTTGGCGCCATCGCCCGCACCGGGCTGCCTTATGTCGGCTCGGTCGGCGCGCTCGACATGGTCAATTTCTGGGCGCCGCCGACAATTCCGGAACGCTATCGCGGCCGGCTGTTCTATGAGCACAATCCAAACGTCACACTGATGCGCACCACTGCCGACGAAAGCAGAACGATCGGCGAATGGATCGGTACAAGGCTGAGCCTCTGCCAGGGTCCGGTTCGTTTCCTCATTCCGGAGAAAGGCGTGTCGGCGCTCGACATTGAAGGCGGCGCCTTCTTCGACCCTGAAGCCGATGCCGCTTTGTTCGAGGCGATCGAGCGTACCATCAAACCCGCCAAAACGCGGCGCGTGCTGCGCCTGCCGCTTCATATCAACGACCCCGAATTCGCCTGGGCTGCCACAACGGCCTTCCTCGACATCGCCAGACAGTGAGACACCAAGACATGGCCGCCATACCGCGCAAGAAAATCCTGGAGAAATTCCGCAAGATGATCGCGGACGGCGTGCCGATCGTCGGCGGCGGTGCCGGCACCGGCCTGTCGGCCAAGGCAGAGGAAGCCGGCGGCATCGACCTGATCATCATCTACAATTCCGGCCGCTACCGCATGGCCGGGCGCGGCTCGGCCGCCGGCCTGCTCGCCTATGGCAACGCCAACGAGATCGTCAAGGAAATGGCCTACGAAGTGCTGCCGGTAGTGAAGAAGACGCCGGTGCTGGCCGGCGTCAACGGCACCGATCCCTTCGTCATCATGCCGCTGCTTTTGGCCGAGTTGAAGACGATGGGCTTTTCCGGTGTGCAGAACTTTCCGACCATCGGCCTGTTCGACGGCCAGATGCGGCAGAGTTTTGAAGAAACCGGCATGGGCTTCGGGCTCGAGGTCGACATGATCGCCGAGGCTCACAAACTCGACCTGTTGACCACGCCCTATGTCTTCAACCCAGACGAGGCGCGCGCCATGACAACAGCTGGCGCCGACATCGTCGTCGCCCATATGGGGGTGACCACCGGCGGCTCGATTGGCGCGACATCGGCTAAATCGCTGGACGACTGTGTGAGCGAGATCGACGCCATCGCCAAAGCGGCACGCTCAGTGCGCGAGGATATGATCCTGCTTTGCCATGGCGGGCCGATCTCGATCCCGGACGACGCCAGATATATTCTCGAGCGCTGCAAGGGCCTGCACGGGTTCTATGGCGCCAGTTCGATGGAGCGGCTGCCGGCGGAAGCCTCGATCGCCAGGCAGACGGCGGATTTCAAGGCCGTCACGTTCGGCGCTGCGTAGAGACCAGCAAAAAGAAGGGTGGGACGATGACCGACAACAGCAAGGTATTCGTATATCCAAAAGACGTTAGCGCCTTCGGCTTCGACTGGGGCAGGCTGTCGCTGACGGTCGCTCCCGAAGTGAACGGCGCAAAGCGATTTTCCGGTGGTGTCGTCGACCTACCGTCAGGCAAAGGCCATACGCGTCATAACCATCCGGGTGCGGAGGAGATCATCTTTGTCATCTCAGGCAATGGCGAGCAGATGGTCGAAGACGAGAAAGGCAACCCGGTCGTCGAGAAAGTCGGCCCCGGCTGCACCATCTATGTGCCGGAAAGCCGCTTCCACTCGACGCTCAATACCGGCGACGGGCCGATGCAGCTTTTCGTCGTCTATTCGCCGGCCGGGCCGGAACTGGCGTTGCGGGAGTTGCCGGATTTCAGGTTGATCCCGCCGGGCAGATAATGTCACAGGCTGAGGCCAATCTTCATCGCACGAGCGACCCTTGCTAGGTTGTTAGTATCGCTTCCCAGAGCGAGCCTATCCGGCAAAGTGGGGACATCGCGCTCTGATCGGAAAGCATCCGGCGAAGGTAAGCGCGCCACCCAATAGGACAAACAGTTTTCCGCTGCCTCTGGACCAAGCTGCCAGAGTACAAATCGAACAGCATTTTCAGGGAACATGAAGCCCGGAACTTCAGAACATGCGACCTGTTCGGCTAGTTTGCGCGGAACGTCGAAACGTTCGAAGAGCGGCAGGACAGTCGTTTGGATGTTGGCAACGATGTTCGCGATTTCAGCCTGGCGGGTATGCGGGTTTACGATGTTCCATGTCCGCCAATGATGCGGGGTTCGCAAATTGCCAAGCTGTCCACCGGCGACCCAATCGCTGGCACTGGCGGGCCAAGCGCTTCGCTCGTCCCACTCCTTTATTGCCTTGCTGTAGACCGACGCATGCACGACGAGTTCGACGTACTCGCCGCCGACGTTTAGATAGTTTGATTGAAAGGAGATTTTGAATGCCCAGTCGCCGGCCCGACGACTCGCATGAGGACCGCTTTTCGCAAAGCGGAACCCAATCGGTTCGAATTCCATGGAGATCTGCTCGCACCCGTCGATAAAGACCTGCTTGGGCAGTTCGCGTTCCATATCGGCAAATGCTCGCTGGCGTGACCAATTATTTGCTCGGACGAGGTAATCTCAAGAACGGGCTAGGTACCAGCGCCTAAGCCGCCCCCGCCCCCGTTCCAGCCCCGGCCCCGATCGCCGAACATGACGTAACCGGCATCGGTTACCGCCACCGTGTCCTCCAGCTTGATGAAGCCGCGCGTCGGGTGGAGCATGGTCGTCTCGACCGAAAGCACCATGTTCTTCTCCAGCGGCTTTGCGGCATAGGTGCCTTCATAGGTCACCGGATGGTTGGTCATCAGGAACGGCGCTTCATGCGTGATCAGCCCCATGCCATGCGCGAAGAAATCAGTATAGGCCGCAACCTTGGATTTCTTCAGAACGCCTTCGGCATGAGAAATCATGTCACCGCCCAGCGTGCCCGCCTTGACCTTGGAAAAGGCCGCCTGCTGCACTGTCTCGATCTCGGCCAGCAGATCCTCGAGCTCGGCGTCAGGGTCGCCCAGCACGCCCATGCGGCAAAGATCGCCGATATAGCCGTGGTAGTTGCCGCCGGAATCGATCGACATCACCTCGCCCTTCCTCCACGCCTGCGGCGAAGCGGCGCGGTTGTGGCTGGAGCCTAGCGTCAACAGGCAATATTCGAAATGCGCGCCGCGATTGGTCTCCTCGCGCCTGAGCTGTTCGATGATCTCGCTCTTGGTCGTGCCTTCGCGTGCCCAGCCGATGGTCGCCAGCATGGAATCGGTGATCAGCTCCGAAGCGATGCGCAGCTTTTCCAGCTCCGCCTCGGTTTTGATTGCCCGCATGCGCTCCAGCATATCAGTCGCATCGATCAGCTTGGCATCCGGCAACGCGTTGCGGATCAGCATATAGGCGTCGGACGGCAGGAAGGCGGGCTCGATGCCGATGCGGGCATTGCCCTTGCCGATCTTTCGCAAATGCTCGACCGCCAGATTGGCGGCATCGAGCGTACCCCAGCAGGCGGCATGCAGTGTCGGCGTCCAGAACGGATGATTCTGGTGCTCGCCGCCTTCCATGCGGTTGCCGATATAGGCGGCATGCTCCGGCCCACCTTTCTCATAGACGACGACAGGCAGATAACGGCTGTGGCCGATTGCATCCATGGCGGCGAAGAAGATGAACTTGTAGCCGCCAAGCAGATATTGCGTGTTGTGCTTGGAGGTGGCGAGCAGCGCGTCGATGCCGGCCTCCTCCATCAGCCCGTCCACCCTGGCCTGGTCGAACGGCACGCTGCCGACGGCATTCTTGCCTGGGGCAATGTTCATGTCTCTCTCCCTGAAATCCCTTAGCCGGCCGCTCGCCGGCACCGGCTTTTCCGGCTCTGAACCTCGGCTATGCTTAAATCTGCATCATTTTGCCCGATCTGGTCCAGCCAGAACGGGCGAACCAGTCCCAAAAGCTGCTCCACCTGCTGCACTTTACTCCAGTCTGGTCCTGCTAGAACCGCGCATCGAACCGTTTTCTGTACAACTGGTCCAGCGGACGGAAATTTCAAAGCCACATAGAGATGCGCCAATTCCGTCTTTGGCGAAACCCCGCACAAGGCCCATAATCAGCTTTGCAGGATGCTTACGAGCGTCCGAGGGGTACGGCGGACCCGGCCGGGTCCGCGGAGAGGACGGAGTTCGATCATGCCAGAGTTCACCATTTCCAGACGTACAATGCTGGCCGGTTCGGCATTGCTGTTGGCCTCCACCGCCATGCCGACGATCGGCTCGGCGCAGACGCCGAGAAAGGGCGGACGACTGGTTGTCGCCGCCGATTCCGAGCCGCGCAACCTCAATCCGGCGATTGTCGCCTCGAACGGCGTCTTCTTCATCTCGAGCAAGATCGTGGAAACCTTGGCCGAGGCCTCCTTCGGCGGCAAGGACGGGCTCGAGCCACGGCTGGCGCTCAGCTGGGAAGGTGCCGCCGACGGCCTGTCGGTGACGTTCAAGCTGCGCGAGGGCGTCAAATGGCATGATGGGAAGCCATTCACCTCAGCCGATGTCGCCTTCTCGGCGCTGCAGGTCTGGAAGCCGCTGCAGAATCTCGGCCGCACCGTGTTCAAGGATCTGGAGGCGGTCGACACGCCGGACGAAACCACCGCCGTGTTCAAATTCGCCAAGCCGACACCGTTCCAGCTGATCCGCAACGCCTTGCCGGCGCTGAGCAGCGTGGTGCCCAAGCACATCTATGAGACCGGAAAGATCGAGGACAACCCGGCCAACAACGCCCCGGTCGGCACCGGACCGTTCAAATTTGCCGAACACAAGCCCGGCGAATATTACCGGCTGGAGAAGAACACCGACTATTGGGGCAAGGACGAGCCCTATCTCGGCGAGATCATCTATCAGGTGCTGCCGGACCGCACGTCGGCGGCCAGCGCCCTGGAAGCCGAAGAGATCCAGCTCGCCGCCTTCTCCGCCGTGCCCCTGGCCGATCTCGACCGCATCTCCAAAGTGCCCGGTCTCAAGGTGATCACCAAGGGTTATGAAGGGCTGACCTACCAGCTCGTCGTCGAGATCAATCATCGCCGCAAGGAGCTGGCCGACCTGAAAGTACGCCAGGCGATCGCTCACGCTATCGACAAGGATTTCGTCGTCAAGACGGTATTCCTTGGCTATGCCGCCACCGCCACTGGCCCGGTGCCGAAAAACGACCCGCAATTCTACACCGCCGACGTGCCGACCTACGCCTTCGACGTCGCCAAGGCCAACGCCTTGCTTGACGAGGCCGGCTACAGCCGGGGCGATGACGGCAAGCGCTTTTCACTGAGGTTGCTACCGGCGCCCTACTTCAACGAAACCAAGCAGTTCGGCGACTATCTGCGCCAGGCGCTCGCAGCCATCGGCATCGACGCCCAACTGGTCAACAACGACTCTGCCGCGCATATCAAGGCTGTCTACACCGACCACGCCTTTGACCTTGCGGTCGGGCCGCCGGTGTTCCGCGGCGATCCGGCGATCTCGACCACCATCCTGGTGCAGAGCGGCATTCCCGACGGCGTGCCCTTCTCCAACCAGGGTGGCTACAAGAATGCCGATCTCGACGCCCTGATCGCCAAGGCATCGGAGACGCTCGACACCGCCGCCCGCACTGAACTCTACAAGGAGTTCCAGAGAAAAGTTGCCGCCGACCTGCCGCTGATCAACGTCGCCGAATGGAGTTTCATCAGCGTCGCCCGTGATACGGTCAACAACATCGCCAACAACCCGCGCTGGGCGGTATCGAACTGGGCGGACACTTGGCTGGAGGGGTAAGGAAGTCTCTCCAGACTTGCGCGCCGCTTGTGTGGGTGCTCAGCTTCAGCGATGACCCGCGCCGTCATCCTCCTTCGCCGCCGTCTCGTCGGCAGCATCTTCGTGCTGCTGATTGTCGTCATCGGCACGTTCCTGTTGCTCGAAGCCGCTCCCGGCGACGCGGTCGATGCCTACATCGTCTCGACCGGAGGCGACGCCGGCATGATCGAGCTGTTGCGTCACCGCTGGGGGCTCGACCAGTCGGAGCTGACACGGCTCGCCAATTATCTTTGGGCGCTGCTGCATCTCGATCTCGGCCAATCGGTCACCTTTTCGCGGCCGATCCGCGATGTCATCCTCGAGCGCCTGCCCAACACGCTGCTGTTGATGGGCAGCGCCACCGCGCTCTCCTTCGGCCTCGGCTCGGCGCTCGGCATCTATGCCGGCGCCAGTCCCGGCAGCTTCCGCGATCGCTTCCTCTCCATCGGTTCGCTGGCGCTCTATGCCGTGCCGGGCTTCTGGCTCGGGCTTGTGCTGATCATTGTCTTCGCCGTCGACCTGCGCTGGTTTCCGATCGGCGGCATCGAGAGTATCGCCTCGGACAAGACCGGCCTCGATCGTGCCGCCGATATCGCCCGCCATCTCGTCCTGCCGGTTTCGGCGCTCGGCTTCATTTATCTGGCGCTCTATCTGCGCATGATGCGCGCCGGCATGGCCGAGGTGTGGCGACAGGACTTTGTGCTGGCCGCCCGTGCCAGGGGACTTTCCCGCCGTCGCATCGTGCTCGCCCACGTCGCCCGCAACGCGCTGTTGCCGCTGGTCACCATGTTCGGCCTGCAGTCCGCGCAGATGCTGGGCGGCAGCGTCGTCATCGAAAGCGTCTTTTCCGTGCCAGGCCTTGGCCGACTGGCGCAGGAAGCGGTGGCCGCGCGGGATACCCCACTACTGCTCGGCATTATTCTCACCAGCGCTGTCCTGGTCGTCATCATCAACCTTCTCGTCGACATCGCCTACGCCTTCCTCGATCCGCGCGTCGGCGCCAGTGAGGCCGGTGCGTGAGCCCGCTTCGCCGCTTTCTTCGCACGCCGGAAGCGATCGCCGGCGCGGTCTTCCTGGCGGCACTGTTTGCCGTGGCGCTTGCCGCACCTTTGTTCTTTCCCGGCGATCCGCAGGCGATTGCCGGGCCGGCATTGCTGCCGCCATTCCAGGACTGGTCGCTGCCACTGGGCACCGACCGCCTAGGCCGCGACGTGCTTGCCGAGCTTTTCCATGGCGCCCGTACCTCCCTGGCGGTCGGGCTGGCAGCAGCAGCCGCCGCCCTTGCCGTCGGCGCCGTGATCGGCACGTTGGCCGGCTTTGCCGGCGGCCTCGTCGACGAAGTGCTGATGCGCATCACCGACGCTTTCCAGACCGTGCCGGCCTTCCTGCTAGCTTTGGCTTTCGTCAGCATCGTCGGGCCATCGCTCGGCGTCGTCGTCGTGGCGATAGCGCTTGGCGCCTGGACAGGACCGGCACGCGTGGCGCGGGCCGAAGTGCTGTCGATCCGCGAGCGCGATTTTGTTGCCGGCGCCCGCGTCATCGGCATGCATCCGCTGGAGATCGCCTTTCGCGAAGTGCTGCCCAACGCATTGCCGCCGGTACTGGCATTGTCGTCGGTGATCGTCGCCGCGGCGATTCTCACCGAAGCGGCATTGTCCTTCCTCGGCCTTGGCGACCCCAACCGCGTAACCTGGGGCGGCATGATCGCCGAGGGCCGCGCTGTGCTGCGCACCGCGCCCTTTTTGTCGATCATTCCGGGCGTAGCGCTCGTGCTGACCGTGCTCGGTGTGTATCTCACCGGCGAAGGCGTCGTCGAGACGACGACGGTGAGGAGGAGCCTGTCGTGACGGCGCTGCTTTCGATCGGTGATTTGTCGGTGACTTATCGCCGCGACGGCGCCGAGGTCGCGGCGCTGAAACATATCAGCCTTGACGTCGCGACTGGCGAGCGCTTTGCCATCATCGGCGAGAGCGGTTCGGGCAAGAGCACGCTGGCGCTTGCGATTGCCGGGCTGCTGCCGGCCTCATCCAGGATAGAGGGCCGCATCGATTGGGTGCCCCCATCGCCATCCCGGGGCGCCAAGGATCGCCAATCTTTCCTTTTTCGCAATAGCCTCCCCCTCGGTGGTCGCGACATCGGCTTCGTTTTCCAGGACCCCTCGGCCAGCATCGATCCGGTGATGACGGTCGGCAAACAGATCGCAGAAGTCGCGCACGCCCATCTCGGCCTTGCCTGGCGAGACGCCTATACCAGGGCCAGGGACCTGCTCGAACGCGTCCGTCTGCCCGTTCCCGATGCCGCCATGCGCGCCTACCCGCACCAGCTATCCGGCGGTCAGAAGCAGCGCGTGGCCATCGCCGCAGCGATCGCGGCCGGCCCGAAACTGCTAATCGCCGACGAGGCGACCAGCGCGCTGGACACCATCGTGCAGGCCGAGATCGTCGCGCTAATTCGGCAATTGGTGGCCGAGGACGGTATGGCGCTGCTGTTCATCAGCCACGACATCGCGCTGGCCGCCGAGCTTGCAGAGAGCATCGCCGTGTTCCGGCATGGCGAACTGGTCGAGTTCGGTTCGACGGCGCAGGTCGTCAGTGCGCCGCGTCACGCCTACACAAGGGCGCTGCTCGAAGCTCATCTCGGCCTCGACGCCGAGCCGCTGCTGCGGCAGACCGGAACATGAGCGGTCCGCTGCTCGCCGTTTCCGGCCTGACCAAACGATACCGTCGCGGCGGCAAGATCATCGCCGCGGTCGACGATGTTTCCTTCCACATCGAACCTGGCGAGACGCTGGCGCTGGCAGGACCTTCCGGCAGCGGCAAGTCGACGATAGCTCGGCTGATGCTGCGGCTCATCGAACACGACGCCGGCAATATCGAATTTGAAGGCAGCGAGTTCCTGTCACTGAACGGCGCTGCCTTGCGCGACCGGCGCGCCCGTCTGCAGATGGTGTTTCAGGATCCGCTCGCCGCCTTCAACCCGCGCGCCACGGTGGCGCGCGTGCTCGACGATCCCTTGCGCATCCACCATATCGCCTCGCGAGCCGAACGCCCGCGCCGCATTGCCGCTCTGCTGGAGCGCGTCGGCCTCAGCCCAGGTCTCGCCGGCCGCGCCATTCACGAAATTTCCGGCGGCCAACGTCAACGCGTCGCAATCGCCCGCGCCATCGCCACGAAACCGTCGCTGGTCGTGCTCGACGAGGCCGTGTCGGCGCTCGACGTTTCGGTTCGCGCGCAGATCCTGCAACTGCTGCTCGATCTTCAACGCGAGGAGCGTATCGCCTATCTGTTCATTTCGCACGATCTCGGCGTCGTCCGTGCAATCGCCCACCGCGTCGCCATTCTGGACGCCGGGCGGATTGCCGAGAGCGGCGATGCCCGCAGCGTCATCGACGCGCCGCAATCCGCGATCGGCAAGGCGCTGGTAGCGGCAGCGCCAAGACTGTCAAGGATCGAACAGGACGCATCATGACCGACGCCGAAGCCCGAGCCGAAAAACTGTCGCGCGAACTCGATTCCGCCTTCCGCAACCGCGCCGATCTCTATCGTCTGTTGCTCGACGAGCTGACCGCGGAGGTTGGCGCGGAAACGGCTGAGGCGATCATGATCCGCACCATCGAACGGCGCGGCAAGGAGGTTGCGGCGGCGGCCTTCGCCGATTTCGGCCCAAACGACGCACCGGCGATCGGCGAGGCGTTCCTCGCCGTCAGCCCGGATGGCGGTCGCATGTATCCGACCGACGTCGAACGCGGTCCGGACCGCATCGCCTTCAAGGTCAGGCGCTGTCCGCTGAAGGACGCCTGGGTCGAGGCCGGCGTCGGCGACGAGAAGCTCGCCACGCTCTGCCGCATCGCCGGCACCTTCGACCGTGGCCTGTTCGAGGCCACCGGAGTGCGCTTCGACAACGTCACCTGGACGCCGGGCCACGGTTCCGGCTGCTGCCACATCGCCTTGACCAACCGGGATGCCGGCTAAAGCTGCATCCATGCAGCACATTTAGGTGCCGGCAGGACGTGGAACTCTGTTTTGGGGCGTGCTGCCAAACACCGAAGCTCGCGCGCCGGGACGGAAAAAAACCCGGCCCCGTAAGGCTGCCGGGGTTTTTGATGCTCGCATGCAAGGAATTTGGTTGCGGGGGCTGGACCTTCCTTGGTGTCTCGCTGTGCCTGATTCGTGCGAGGCCTGACGGGGATCGAACCAATCGGCCAGCAAAACGAAAACGGCCCGCACAAGGCGGGCCGTTTTCGAATTTGGTTGCGGGGACAGGATTTGAACCTGTGACCTTCAGGTTATGAGCCTGACGAGCTACCGGGCTGCTCCACCCCGCGTCAACCCTAGAAGTAAGCCTTGGCTCACTGGATTCAAGCTTCCGCCAAATGAAAGGGCCGCTTTCGCGGCCCGGAGTCCCGTTGGCGGGCCTGTTCGTAAGGAGAAGATTAAACAACGTGCGCTTGGCAGACCTGGCAGCGACCTACTCTCCCGCGTCTTGAGACGAAGTACCATCAGCGCTGGAGCGTTTCACGGCCGAGTTCGGAATGGGATCGGGTGCAGCCGCTCCGCCATAACCACCAGGTCGGCAAAACGCACGTTGCTCGAGAAGCTGTTTTCTGTGCCATCCATCTCCGCGCAATCCAAAGGATTGTCGCCAGAAATGGGCATTAGGAATGAGAACGATCAAGCCGATCGAACTATTAGTACCGGTAAGCTTCAAGCGTTGCCGCTCTTCCACACCCGGCCTATCAACGTGGTCGTCTTCCACGGTTCTCAGGGAATACTCGTTTTAAGGTGGGTTTCCCGCTTAGATGCCTTCAGCGGTTATCCCGTCCGGATATAGCTACCCTGCTATGCGGCTGGCGCCACAACAGGTCCACCAGAGATCCGTCCATCCCGGTCCTCTCGTACTAGGGACAGATCCTTTCAATATTCCTACACCCACGGCAGATAGGGACCGAACTGTCTCACGACGTTCTGAACCCAACTCACGTACCGCTTTAAATGGCGAACAGCCATACCCTTGGGACCTGCTCCAGCCCCAGGATGCGATGAGTCGACATCGAGGTGCCAAACAACCCCGTCGATATGGACTCTTGGGGGTCATCAGCCTGTTATCCCCGGCGTACCTTTTATCCGTTGAGCGATGGCCCTTCCACGCGGGACCACCGGATCACTATGACCGACTTTCGTCTCTGCTCGACTTGTCAGTCTCGCAGTCAGGCAGGCTTATGCCATTGCACTCAGCGAACGATTTCCGACCGTTCTGAGCCCACCATCGCGCGCCTCCGTTACTCTTTAGGAGGCGACCGCCCCAGTCAAACTACCCACCATACATTGTCCCGGACCCGGATAACGGGCCGCGGTTAGACATCCATAGTGATAAGGGTGGTATTTCAAGGGTGGCTCCACCTGAGCTGGCGCCCAGGTTTCAAAGCCTACCACCTATCCTACACATGCCACTACGAATGCCAATGTAAAGCTATAGTAAAGGTGCACGGGGTCTTTCCGTCTAACCGCAGGAACCCCGCATCTTCACGGGGAATTCAATTTCACTGAGTCTATGCTGGAGACAGCGGGGAAGTCGTTACGCCATTCGTGCAGGTCGGAACTTACCCGACAAGGAATTTCGCTACCTTAGGACCGTTATAGTTACGGCCGCCGTTTACTGGGGCTTCGATTCAGAGCTTGCACCCCTCCTCTTAACCTTCCAGCACCGGGCAGGCGTCAGACCCTATACGTCGTCTTGCGACTTCGCAGAGCCCTGTGTTTTTGATAAACAGTCGCTACCCCCTGGTCTGTGCCACCCTCCCATGCTTGCGCATGAAAGGGTCACGCTTCTTCCGAAGTTACGCGTGCAATTTGCCGAGTTCCTTCAGCATAGTTCTCTCAAGCGCCTTGGTATACTCTACCAGTCCACCAGTGTCGGTTTCGGGTACGGTCTATAAGGAGGAGCTATTTCCTGGAACCACGCAGCAGCCCTTTCAATCCGATAAGATTGGACTACCTCAATGATCCGTCACTTCCTCCAGGCCCACGAATATTAACGTGGTTCCCATCGTCTACGCATTTCTGCCTCGACTTAGGGGCCGGCTAACCCTGCTCAGATTAGCTTTAAGCAGGAACCCTTGGACTTTCGGCGGGGGAGTCTCTCACTCCCCTTACGTTACTCATGTCAGCATTCGCACTTCTGATACCTCCACCACCCCTCACGGGTATGGCTTCATCAGCTTACAGAACGCTCCGCTACCGCTTGCATTGCTGCAAACCCTAAGCTTCGGTGTATGGCTTTAGCCCCGTTACATTTTCGGCGCAAAGACCCTTATTTAGACCAGTGAGCTGTTACGCTTTCTTTAAATGATGGCTGCTTCTAAGCCAACATCCTGGTTGTTTTGGGATCCTCACATCCTTTCCCACTTAGCCATAACTTGGGGACCTTAGCTGTAGGTCAGGGTTGTTTCCCTTTTCACGACGGACGTTAGCACCCGCCGTGTGTCTGCCGACTATTACTCCCAGGTATTCGGAGTTTGGTTAGGTTTGGTAATCCGGTGAGGACCCCTAGCCCATCCAGTGCTCTACCCCCTGGGGTATTCGGTCGACGCTCTACCTAAATAGATTTCGCGGAGAACCAGCTATTTCCGAGTTTGATTGGCCTTTCACCCCTAGCCACAAGTCATCCCGAACTATTGCAACAGTTATGGGTTCGGTCCTCCAGTAAGTGTTACCTTACCTTCAACCTGCTCATGGCTAGATCACTCGGTTTCGGGTCTAATGCGACGAACTGAACGCCCTGTTCAGACTCGCTTTCGCTGCGCCTACACCTATCGGTTTAAGCTTGCTCGTCACACTAAGTCGCTG